>NZ_JAEMQX010000028.1 GCF_016463645.1 Sphingopyxis sp.
GCGATCACGATCGGCGCGGTGCTGATCCAGTTCGCCATGCTCGCCTTCCGGCTCGAAACGCCTAAGGAAGCGCTCGTCATCCTGATCTTCCACATCGTCGGCACGGTGATGGAGTTGTTCAAGACCGCCGCGGGCTCGTGGCAATATCCCGAGGCGAGCCTGCTCCATATCGGCGCGGTGCCACTCTTCTCGGGCTTCATGTACGCTGCGGTCGGCAGCTATATCGCGCGCGTCTGGCGCATTTTCGATTTCCGCTACACGGGCTATCCGCCCGTCTGGGCAAGCTATCTTCTTGCCGCCGCGATCTACGTCAATTTTTTCGCGCATCATTGGATCTACGACATCCGCTGGCTGCTGTTCGCCGCAACCGCGCTGCTCTTCTGGCGCTGTCAGATCTGGTTCCGCCCGCTGCACGTCCACCGCCGGATGCCGCTGCTCGTCGGCTGGGGGCTCGTCGCGCTGTTCATCTGGTTCGCCGAGAATATCGGCACTTTCGCGCGCGCCTGGACCTACCCCAGCCAGAACGAAGGCTGGCACATGGTCGGCGTGGAGAAGCTCGGCAGCTGGTATCTGCTGATGATCATCTCGTTCGTGCTGGTCAGTTTGGTCCAGCGGCCGAAGGCGCCCGACTAGCCGAACGGCTTGTCGATCGACGGTGGCGGCTCGCTGAACCATTCCGGCCCGCTGTCGTTCATGTAGAAGCAATCCTCGAGCCGGATACCGAATTCGCCGGGAATATAGATGCCAGGCTCGTTCGAGAAGCACATGCCCGGCGCGAGCTTCGTCGTTTCGCCGCGCACGAGATTGACCGGCTCGTGCCCGTCGAGCCCGATGCCGTGGCCGGTGCGATGCGAGGTACCGGGCAGTTTGTAGCCCGGGCCCCAGCCGAGGCTTTCATAATAAGCGCGCACCGCGTCATCGACTGCCCCCGCTGGCGTGCCGAGCTTCGCCGCGGCGAAGGCGACGTCCTGTCCCTTGCGCATCTGGTCCCAGACTTGCCACTGGCGCGCGCTTGCCTTGCCATAGACGAAGCTGCGCGAAATATCCGACTGATAGCCGTGAACCGTCGCGCCGCAGTCCATCAGCACGACCTCGCCCTCCTTCACCGCTTGCGGCTTGCCCGATCCGTGCGGATAAGCGCTCGCCTCGCCGAGCAGGATCAGCTCGAATTCGCTGCGCCCGCCGAGCGCGATCGTTGCGGCCTTCATGATCGCGCCGATGTCGGCGGGCGTCATCCCCGCCTCGATCCGCGGCGCGGTGTGGCGATAGGCGGCGAGCGTGATGTCAGCGGCGATCTGCATCAACGCGATTTCCGCGGGTGACTTGTGCATCCGGCACCCGCGCACGACTGGCGCGCCATTGACGACGGTCGCGCCCGGCATCGCCTTTTCGAGCCCGTCGACCGCGAAATAGCGCACTGTTTCCTCGACTCCGATCCGACTCTTGGTCAGCCCGCGTTTGCCGAGCCAGGCGGCAACGGCGGCGAGCGGGTTTTCGTCCTCATTCCACGTCAGCACCTCGGCGTCGATACCGAGGCTTTCGCGCACTGACGGCTCCTCGAAGAAGGGCGTGACGATCGCCACCTCGCCTTCGCGCGTCAGCACCGCGGCAGTCAGCCGCTCGCTCCGCCACCACTCGACGCCGGTAAAATAGATGAGGCTCGATCCCGGCTCGATCAGCAGCGCGCCGATATCGTTCGCGCGCATTAACTCCTTTGCCTTGGCGATCCGCGCCATGCGTTCTTCGTGCCCGATCGGGACGGCCTTGGCAGCGAGGTTCGGAAGACCCGTAGTATCGGCGGCAAGCACCGATGCAGGCAGCGACGATGCCAGTCCGGCCAGCGCCGCCGTGCCGAGAAATTGCCGTCGCTGCATCATCTTTCCTCTCGTCAATATATCAGCAGATCGGCGACCTCGCCCCGCCACCCCGCCTCGTCGGTCAGCGCGAGCGCGTCTAGGTCGCCCGGCATCGCGCCCGCATCGTCGACCCATTCGCGCAGGCCCGGCCCGCCGTTGATCACATCGATCGCGAGCACGTCGTCGGTATATTCATATTTGAAGTCCTGGCCGCGCCAGATCGGGTAATCCGGATATAGCGACCGGATCGCCTTGAACCCCAGTGCCTGCACGCGCCACGGACGGAACGCGGCATGATCATACCATGCGCCCTCGGCGTGGATATGGATGCCACTGTTGAGCTGCTTCATATGTTTGTGGAAGGTCGGCTCGAACCAGATGTCGCGCAGCTTGCAGCCGCCGAGCCATTCGGGCGCGAGGCGCCGCATCTCCGCGATCACTGCTTTCGCTTCGATATCGGGGGCGCCGAACAGTTCGAGCGGCCGCGTCGTTCCCCTGCCCTCGCTGAGCGTCGCCCCTTCGACCATCACCGTGCCGGCATAGGCGCGTGCCATGTTGACGTTGGCCGCATTGGGGCTGGGGTTGATCCACACACGCTCGGCCGGCCAGCCGAAGCCGGGGCCTTCGGGCTCCCATCGCTCCATTTCGATCACGCGGTAATCGACGTCGAGATTGAAATGGCGGATGAACCAGTGCCCCATCTCGCCCATCGTGAGCCCGTGGCGCATCACCATCGGCCCCGCGCCGACGAAGCTCTCCCAGCCTTCGCGCAGCCGCGTACCTTCGACCGGGCGTCCTGCCGGGTTCGGCCGGTCGAGCACCCACACCGCCTTCCCATGCTCGGCCGCGGCTTCGAGCACGTAAAGCAAGGTCGTCACATAGGTGTATATGCGACACCCCAGATCCTGCAGGTCGACAAGCATCACGTCGAAGGTGTGCATCGACTGCCCCGACGGGCGCCGCACGTCGCCGTAGAGGCTGAACACCGGCATGCCATAGGTCGGATCGGTGAAGTCGGGCGACTCCATCATATTGTCCTGAAGGTCGCCGCGCACGCCGTGCTGCGGTCCGAACACGGCACTGACCTCGATACCTGCGGCGACGAGCGCGTCGAGACTGTGCGTCAGGTCGGCGGTGACCGATGCGGGGTGCGCGAGCAGCGCGACGCGCTTGCCCTGCAGCGGCGCACGGAGTGCGGGGTCGGCGAGCAGGCGGTCGATACCGAAGAGGGTCGTCATGCCCGCCCGCGTGCCTCAAGCGTCAGTTGAAAGCAATCGGGATGATGGAAGTCGGGCTTGCCCGGCGGATGCGTGAGCGCCCAATAGCTTTTCGTTCCGTCGAGCTCCTCGATCACGGCGGAGAGCGCCAGTTTCGCCCCGACGTCGGGGAAGATGCCGGGTTCGACGCGCAGCGCGTAGCTCTGCTCGCCGCGCTCGGCAGACATCTCCCAGGGCGCAAGCTCGTCGGAACGCAGCAGCGAGCGGTAATCGTCGAACTGGTAGCAGGCCCAGCGCCCGTCGGGCGAATAGTTGAATTCGGTATAGTCGGGCTCGCCCTCCTCGGTCAGGAACGCCTCGAAGCAGGTGCTTTCCCACAGGCCGTCGGTGGCGCTGTCGGCGATGACCAGTTCACCTTCACCATGAGGAAGCACGAGATCGGTGATCGCTCCACCCACAATATAGCGCAGGGCGAAACCATCCTCGAACGACAGGCTGACCTCGACCGCGACCGAACGCACGGCCTTTCCCGGCGTATCGGGGTGGCAGATCAGCTCCTTGCGCATGCTATCCAAATATCAAACCCCATGCTAAGCGCCCGCGCACCATGACCAGTTACAAATCCGACCTGCTGCGCCTCCTCGACGAGCGAGGCTATATCCATCAGACGACCGACGCGGAAGGGCTCGATGCGCTCGCCGTCAAACAGGTGATCCCCGGATATATCGGTTTCGACGCAACCGCGCCCAGCCTGCACGTCGGCAGCCTCGTCCAGATCATGATGCTGCGCCGCATGCAACAGACAGGGCACAAGCCCGTCGTGCTGATGGGCGGCGGGACTACGCGGATCGGCGACCCGACAGGCCGCGACGAGAGCCGCAAGATGCTGTCGGACGAGACGATCGCCGCGAACATCGCCTCGATCTTCAGCATTTTTCAGCAGTTCCTGACCTTCGGCGACGGTCCCACTGACGCGGTGATGGTCGACAATCAGGATTGGCTCGGCAAGCTTGGCTATATCGAGCTGCTGCAGGAAGTCGGCACGCACTTCACGATCAATCGCATGATGACTTTCGATTCGGTCAAGCTGCGCCTCGACCGCGAACAGCCGATGACCTTCCTCGAATTCAATTACATGATCCTGCAGGGCTATGATTTCCGGCACCTGTCGAAAGCGATGGGCGTTCGTCTGCAGATGGGCGGATCGGACCAGTGGGGCAATATCGTCAACGGGATGGAACTCGGCCGCCGGATGGACGGCGCCGACCTCTATGGTCTCACGACTCCGCTGCTCACCACCGCCGCAGGCGCCAAGATGGGCAAAACCGCCGCCGGGGCCGTGTGGCTTAATCCCGAACAACTGTCCCATTTTGACTATTGGCAATATTGGCGCAACTGCGACGATCGCGACGTCGGCAAGTTCCTGAAGCTCTTCACCGACCTGCCGCTGGACGAGATCGCGCGGCTCGAAGCGCTCGAGGGCGCCGAGATCAACGAAGCGAAGAAAATCCTCGCCAACGAGGCGACCGCGATGTGCCGCGGCGAAGAGGCCGCCAAGGCCGCTTCGGACACTGCCGCGCAAACCTTTGAAAAGGGCCAGATTGGCGGCGACCTACCGCAGGCCGTCGCGCCCGCCGACGGCATCACCATCGTCGATGCGCTGCGCGAACTCGGCTTCGCTGCGTCGAACAAGGAAGCGCGCCGCAAGCTCGAAGAGGGCGCAGTGAAAGTCGATGGCGAGGTCGTCCGCGACCCGCATCATCTGATCCAGCCCGGTGCGGACGCCGTTCCGCTGAGCCTCGGATCAAAAAAACATGGTCTTGTGACCCGGTAACGAGCACAAAAGCGTTTACCACTTCTTCAGCAATCGGATGGATCGTTCATGGCCAAATCAACAAGGTCCACGAATATGCGCAAGATCGACACCAGCAAGGCCCATTATGTAGGCCTCGACCAGCGGATCGCTCCGCGTAGCGACGTCTATTGCCGCCTGCCCTTCGTCATGCCCGACGGGCGTCAGGAAATGTGCACCTGCGTAAACATCAGCGCTGACGGCTTGCTGATGCGCTTCGAACGCGGGCTCGAACCCGGCGACCTCGTCGTGTTCCGCATGCCCATCATCGGCCGCACCGCGGCGAAAGTCGTATGGTCGCTTGGCGGCAAGACCGGTGTACAGTTCGAAAAATCGATCTCGGTCGAGGATTATCTGCCGATGATCCGTGCCATGGGCGCGCGGGGCGACGTCAACTAACCACTTCTGAGCAGCGGCACCGCCGCATCGCGCTCGAACAGATAGAGGCAGAGGCGCACCGCCTCCGCCCGCGCGCCGTCCATCCCGCCATCACGCTCGACGAACAGCCGCGCATCATCGTGCGCGACCGGCAATAACCGCACAAGCTGTTCAGGAGTGGCGAGCCGGTAATCGGCGTCGCCCGATTGCTTGAGTCCGAGCAGTTCGCCGCCGCCGCGCAATTCCAGATCCTTCTCGGCGATCACGAAACCGTCGTTCGTATCGCGCATCAGTGCGAGCCGTTCGCGCGCGGTTTCCGACAGATTCTGCGAACGGAGCAGCAGGCAGACCGACTTTGCCGTGCCGCGCCCGACGCGGCCGCGCAGCTGGTGGAGTTGCGCGAGCCCGAAGCGGTCGGCATGCTCCACGATCATCAGGCTGGCGGCAGGGACATCGACGCCGACCTCGATCACCGTGGTCGCGACGAGGACGCCAATCTCGCCGGCCTGGAAGCGCGCCATGACGTCATCCTTCTCCGGCCCCTTCATCCGGCCGTGCACCAGACCGACACGATTTTCGCCGAGCCGCGCGCGCAGCAATGCCGCGCGCTCCTCTGCCGCGGCGAGTTCGCTGGCCTCGCTCTCGGCGACGAGCGGGCACACCCAATAGGCCTGCGCACCACTCGCCAGATGGCGGTCGAGCCCGTCGACGACCTCGTCGAGCCGGTCGACCGATACGACGCGCGTATCGACCGGCGTGCGCCCCGGCGGCATCTCGTCGAGCCGCGACACATCCATCTCGCCATGATTGGCGAGCAGCAGGGTGCGCGGGATCGGGGTCGCGGTCATCACGAGCAAATGCGGCGGGCGCACCGCCTTTTGCGTGAGCATGAGCCGCTGCGCGACGCCGAAGCGATGCTGTTCGTCGACGACGACGAGCGCAAGATCCCTGTACGTCACCGCCTGCTGGAAGATCGCGTGAGTGCCGACGAGAATATCGATGCTGCCATCGGCAAGCCCCATCAACGTCGATTCACGAACCTTGCCCTTGTCGCGGCCGGTCAGGATGGCGAGGTTCACCGGCAGCCCGCCGAGCATCCTTTGCAACGTCGCAAAATGCTGGCGCGCGAGAATTTCGGTCGGGGCGAGCAACGCTGCCTGCGTCCCCGCCTCGACCGCCGCCAGCATCGCGCGGAGCGCGACGAGCGTTTTGCCCGATCCGACGTCGCCCTGCAGCATGCGCAGCATCGGCGTATCCTGCGCCATGTCGCCCGCAATCTCGCGCCCGACGCGCTCTTGCGCTCCGGTCAACCCGAACGGCAGCTTGAGCGCATCGGCCAACCGGCCGTCCCCGACGATCGCCCGACCCTTGCGGTTGCGCAGCCCCTGCCGGATCAGCATCAGCGCGACCTGGCTGGCGAAAATCTCGTCATAGGCGAGCCGGTCTCGCGCTGCCTCGTCACGCGGGCTCGCGTGCGCGCGCTCCATCGCCTCGTTCCACGCCGGCCAGCCGCGGCTCGCGAGCAAGGGCGCGTCGATCCATTCGGCAAGCTCGGGGCGCCGCTCGAGCGCAACCTGCCCCAACTGCGAAAGCCGCGCGTTGGTGAGCCCCTCCGTCAGCGGATAGACGGGTTCGTGCACCGCAATGCCGCCTTCGTCGCCCGGCTCGGCGACATGATCGGGATGAACGATCTGACGCATGTCGCCATAAAGATCGAGCCGTCCCGACACGCGGCGCTTCTCGCCCAGCGGAAAAAGCTTGCGCGCCAGTCCCGACGTCCGGCCGAAATAGACGAGCCGCACATGGTCGCCCGCGCTGTCGAACGCCTCGACCCCGAACGGCGCGCGCGGGCTGCGGCCCGGGCGGTAATCCTGCGCGGTCAGCTCGACGATGATCGTCTGCCCAGCCTGCGCCTGATCGAGCCGGTCGACCGGAAAGCGCGAGATCAGCCCAGTCGGCAGGTGGAACAGCACATCGACCACGCGCTCGAGCCCGAGCCGCGTCAGCGGCTTGGCAAGCTGCGGCCCGACGCCCTTCAGGTCGGTCAGCGCGGCAAAGAGCGGATTGAGTATCTCGGGTCGCATGACTATCTGGGCTGACTATAGAGATTGTTCCCCGTGCGCCACACCCAGCCGCATGGGCCGTCAGGATTCTTCCCGTGCCGCACACCGACCGCCTCAAACGCCTGAAATTTCGCGCCTGGCACCGCGGCACGCGCGAGGCCGACTATATGATCGGCGGCTTCTTCGACCGCTATTCGGCGGGCTGGAGCGAGGAGGACATCGCTTGGTACGAGATCGTCGTCGAAGAGGATGACGTCGACATCATGGCGTGGGCGCTCGGCACCGGCGAGCCGCCCGCGCATCTCGACCGGCCCGAGATGATCGCCGCGATGCGCCGACTGGATTATATCCCGCTGCCATGACCCGCCCCGCCGCCGACATTTTCGCCGCGATCGGATCGGCGTCGGCGCCGCTGACGCTGGCGCGCACCGCCGACGGCTTCCTGCCATTGCTGCTCGCCGATCTGGCGCGCGCGAGCGACAAACGCCTCGTCTATGTTGCGACCGACGATGCCGCGATGCAGGCGGTCGCCGACGCGGCGCCCTTCTTTGCACCCGATCTCTTCATTCACCGCTTTCCGGCGTGGGATTGCCTGCCCTATGATCGCGCCGGGCCGTCGATGCGCGTCAGCGCCGACCGGCTTGCGACGCTTTCCGCTCTCCAGCTCCCGGCAAAGCGCGGCGAACTGGTCCTGACCACCATAGCCGCTATCACCCAGCGCACGCTCACTCCGTTCCGCATCCGCCAGCTCGCGACGACCCTCGCGCCCGGGCAACGGATCGATCGCGATGCGCTCGCCGAACTGCTCGTGTCGAATGGCTTCAACCGCGTCGACACGGTCGCCGATCAGGGTGAATTCGCGGTACGCGGCGGCATTCTCGATCTCTTCCCGGCGGGCGAGGAAACGGGCCTGCGCGTCGATTTCTTCGGCGACGAGATCGAGAGCATCCGCCGCTTCGACCCCGCCGACCAGCGCAGCCTCGGCCCCGCCAAGGCGCTGCAATTGCTCCCGGCGAGCGAAACGCTGCTCGACGAGACGACGATCAGGCGCTTTCGCTCCAGCTATCGCGAGCTGTTCGGCGCGCAGGCAACCGGCGACCCGCTCTATCAGGCGGTCAGCGACGGGCGGCGGCAGGCGGGCATGGACCATTGGCTACCGCTGTTCGAGGAGAGGCTTGCCAACCTGTTCGACCATATCGATCCGGCGACCCCCGTGTTGCGCGGACACCGCACCGAGGCGACCGCCGAGACGCGCTTTGCCGCAATCGCCGACTATCATGCGAACCGCGTCGCCGCCGAACGCGAATCGCCCGGCAGCTATCGCCCGCTTGCGCCGGAGACGCTGTATCTGACGGAGGAGCAATGGGTCGGGACGGCCAAAGAGCGCCCGATCCATATCGTCACGCCCTTCGACGTGCCCCCGTCCGCCACCGTGGTCGATCTCGAAACCTTCGCCGCGCGCGACTTCACACCCGAGCGAACTGCCGACGAGAATGTCTATGCGAAGGTCGCCGACCATCTGTCGGATGAACGCCGCAAGGGGCGGCGCACGATCATCGCCAGCTATTCGGGCGGTGCGCGCGAACGTCTGTCGGGGTTGCTCCGCGACCATGGCGTCACCTCGCTCGCGCCCGCCGACGGCTGGCAGGACGCGTTAGGCACCGCCTCGACGGAAAGCGGCGGCGCGACCGCGATGGTCGTGCTGCCGCTCGACCACGGCTTTGCAAGCGACGCGATCAGCCTGCTCACCGAACAGGATATCCTCGGCGAGCGCCTCGTCCGGCGGCAGAAGCGCCGCAAGAGTGCCGACGCCTTTCTCGCCGAACTCGCGACGCTCAGCGTCGGCGACCTCGTCGTCCATCTCGACCACGGCATCGGGCGCTATGAGGGGCTGACGCAGATCCCCGTCGGAAGCAGCCCGCACGATTGCGTCGCGCTGAGTTACGCCGGCGGCGACAAACTCTACGTCCCCGTCGAGAATCTCGACGTCCTCTCGCGTTACGGCGGCGAAAGCGAAGGCGTCGGTCTCGACAAGCTCGGCGGTGAAGCTTGGCAGCGCCGCAAGGCGCGGATGAAGGAGCGCATCCGCGAGATCGCGGGCGAACTACTCGCGACCGCGGCGCAACGCGCGCTGCGTTCGGGCGAGTTGCTCGCGCAGGATGCCGCCTATCCCGCCTTCGCCGACCGCTTCCCCTATCAGGAAACCGACGATCAGGATCGCGCGATCGGCGACGTGCTCGCCGACATGGCATCGGGGCGCCCGATGGACCGGCTCGTCTGCGGCGACGTCGGCTTCGGCAAGACCGAGGTCGCGCTGCGCGCCGCCTTCGTCGCGGCGATGGCGGGAGTGCAGGTCGCCGTTGTCGTTCCCACGACGCTGCTCGCTCGCCAGCATTACACGAATTTCGTCGAGCGCTTCAAAGGCTTCCCGGTCAACATTGGTCGCCTGTCACGCCTCGTCCCGGCAAGTGAGGCGCAGAAGACACGCGAAGGCCTTGCGAGCGGCCAGATCGATATCGTGGTCGGCACCCACGCCGTCATTGCGAAGGCGGTCGAGTTTAAGAATCTCGGCCTCGTAATCGTCGACGAGGAACAGCGCTTCGGCGTCGTCCACAAGGAGCGGCTGAAGCAGCTCAAGACCGACGTCCATGTCCTGACCCTCACCGCGACCCCGATCCCGCGCACCTTGCAGATGGCGATGTCGGGCCTGCGCGAGCTCAGCGTGATCCAGACGCCGCCAGTCGACCGCCTCGCTGTGCGCACCTATGTCGCTCCGTGGGACCCCGTCGTGATCCGCGAGGCGCTGCTCCGCGAGCACGACCGCGGCGGACAGAGCTTCTTCGTCACCCCCCGCATCAAAGACCTTCCCGATATCGAGGAATTTCTGCGCACGCGGGTGCCCGAGATCAAATATGTCGTTGCGCACGGCCAGATGGCGCCGGGCGAGGTCGAGGAGCGGATGAGCGCCTTCTACGACCGCAAATATGACGTGCTCGTTTCGACCACCATCGTGGAATCGGGTCTCGACATCCCGAGCGCGAACACGCTGATCGTCCACCGCGCCGATCGTTTCGGGCTCGCGCAGCTCTACCAGCTTCGCGGCCGCGTCGGGCGGTCGAAGACGCGCGCCTACGCCTATCTGACGACGATGGAAGGCGGCGCGATCACGGACACCGCCGAAAAGCGGCTCAAGCTGCTCGGCGACCTCGACACGCTCGGCGCAGGTTTCCAGCTCGCGAGCCACGACCTCGACATTCGCGGCGCGGGCAATCTCATCGGCGACGAGCAGTCGGGACATATCCGCGAGGTCGGCTTCGAGCTGTACCAGTCGATGCTCGAAGAGGCCATTTTGGTTGCAAAGGCCGAGGGCATGGGCGCCGCGCCGCCGCGCGAAGCCTTGTCGCCGGTCATCACCATCGACGCGCCGATCCTGATCCCCGAGGATTATGTTCCCGATCTGCCGCTGCGCATGGCGCTCTACCGCCGCCTCAACGAGGCGAGCGACCGCCCGGCGCTCGATGCCTTCGCCGCCGAAATGATCGACCGCTTCGGTCCGCTGCCGCCCGAAACCGCAAACCTCGTCCAGCTGATGGAGATCAAGGCAAACGCGAAGCTCGCCGGCATCGCGAAGCTCGACGTCGGCAGCAAGGGCGCACTCGTCAGCTTCCATGGGGACCAGTTCGCGAATGTCCCCGGCCTCATCGCCTATGTCGAGCGGCTGAAGGGCCGCGCGCGCATCCGCCCCGACAACAAGCTTTCGGTGAGCGGCGACTGGGTCAGCACCGGTGCGCGGCTGAACGGCGCGCTGCAATTGTCGAAGGGATTGGGGAAGCTCGCGCGGCAGGCGGCTTAAACGGTCATCAGCGTCAACAACTGATTCGACGGCACCGGCCCCGATTTCAGAAACCCCTGCCACGTCGCGACGCCAAGTTCCTTCAACCGTTCAAGCTGGCGCTGATTCTCGATCCCCTCGGCGACCACGAGCAACCCCAGCGCGCGCGCAAGGTCGACGATCGCGCGCACGACGATCCGGTCGCGATCGCTGCCGTCGATCGTGCGTGTGAAGCCGCTGTCGATCTTGAGATAGTCGATCGGGAGCCGCGCGAGCAACGACAGGCTGGAATAGCCGGTGCCGAAATCGTCGATCGCGATCGCGACGCCGAGCGCGCGGATCTGCGCCAGCTGGTCGGCGGCGCTTGCCGGATCGCTCAGCATCGCCTGTTCGGTGAGTTCGAGCGTCAGCCGGTCGGGATCGACCTTGACCGCTTTCGCCATCGCGGCGAAGCGTCCGGCGAATTCGGGGTCGCCGAGATCGGCTGCGGTGATGTTGAGCGAGACGCGCAGCTTTGCGAGCGCCTTCGGCCAGGTCGCCATTTCGGCAAGGGCGACGTGGTGCGCATGTTCGGTGAGTTCGCATTCGAGCCGCGCCGCTCGCGCCGCCGTCACGAGCGGTCCCGCACCGAGCAGGCCCAGTTCGGGATGCTGCCAGCGCAGCAGCGCCTCGACTCCGGTCATCTCGCCCGTCGCGACGTCATATTGCGGCTGGTAGTGGATGACGACCTCGTTCCGCGACAGCGCCGCACGGACCATTACCCCGTCGCGCGCAGACGCCGGCCGCGCCAGCTGATCGCCCGCGATGCGCAGCTGTTCCTCAACCGAATCATCGCGCGTGATCAGCGCCGCAGCGATGCGGATCGACAACCGGCCGTTCGGGTCGCCGACGATCGGCTCGGCCAGCGCGACGTGCAGCGCGCGCTCCTGCGCGCGAAGAGCGCCGAGCGACATCGGTGCCGCCGGCACGATCAGGAAGCGCGGCCCGTCCAGCCGGTCGACGCACGATCCCTGGCCGAATTCGTCGCTCGCAAAATTTTCGAGCCGCCGTCCGATTTCGTCGAGCACCGAGTCGCCCGTCGCGGTCCCGGCACTGTTGTTGATACGCGCCATCTGGTCGACCTGGACCAGAATGACGCCGACATCGGCGTCGTGCCGGGCATGCATCATTTCGAGTTTGCGGGCACAGGCGGAAAGGGACTCGGACAGGCGATTCATCGCATTCCCCTAGCAGGCTTTGCTTGCCAAGCTCTCGTCTTTTGCACCACAATGCGCGCGTGGCAGCCATATTTTCCCAACCTGGCCGGTCGGCGGGGCCCCTGATCGACGGACTTGGTCGCCGGATCAGTTACTTGCGCCTTTCGGTGACCGACCGCTGCGACCTGCGCTGCCGTTATTGCATGGCCGAAGACATGCGCTTCCTTCCCAAATCGGCAGTCCTCGGCATAGAGGAAATGGCAGACCTTGCCGAGCGTTTCGTCGCGCGGGGCATCCGCCGCATCCGGCTGACGGGCGGCGAGCCGCTCGTCCGGCGCGGAATCGACACGCTCGCGATGCGGCTGGGGGCGCTGATCGGCTATGGCCTCGACGAATTGACGCTCACCACCAACGCGATGCGGCTTGCCGAGCATGCACCGATGCTGGCGGCGGCGGGCGTGCGCCGGATCAACGTCAGCCTCGATACGCTCGACCCCGGGGCTTTTCGCCATATCACCCGCGTCGGCGACCTCGCCGTCGCGCTGCGCGGAATCGATGCCGCCCGCGCGGCGGGCCTCGCGGTCAAGATCAATATGGTCGCGCTCGCGGGCCTCAACGAGGACCAGCTGCTGCCGATGCTCGATTATTGCGCCGCGACCGGCTGCGACCTGACGCTCATCGAAACGATGCCGCTCGGCGAGGTCGAAGACGACCGCAGCGATCATTATATCCCGCTCCACCACTTCGTCGCGCCGCTCCGCGAAACCCGCGCCATCTACCCGGTCGACAGACGCACCGGTGGTCCCGCGCGCTATTTCACAGTCGAAGACAGCCCGGTGACCCTGGGACTGATCACGCCGCTCAGCGACAATTTCTGCGCCACATGCAACCGCATCCGCCTGACGGTCGAGGGGCGCGTCTATATGTGCCTCGGCCAGGACGATCACGTCGACCTGCGCACCGCCCTGCGGGGCGGCGGCGATGTCGATGGCTTGATTGATGCGGCTTTGGCTGGCAAACCCCGCGCGCATGACTTTCATATCGACGGAAAGTCCAAACCGGCGGTCGCGCGTCATATGAGTGCAACGGGCGGCTGACAGGCCGCCCCGCTATTTGAAGGCACGAGGGGAACCGGACCGATATGCATCGCAAGATCGCGCTTGTCGCATCGAACGCGCCCGCAGCCACGGAGGCCGAAGCCGAACTGCTTCCGCTCTATGATTTCGTCGATCTCGCCGAGGCCGATATGCTGATCGCGCTCGGCGGCGACGGCTTTCTGCTCCACATGCTGCATCAACTGCTCGACCAGCGCCGCAGCCTGCCCGTGTTCGGGATGAACCGCGGCACGATCGGGTTCCTGATGAACGAGTTCCGTGTCGAGGGGTTGCTCGATCGCCTCGCCGCGGCTCGCCCTTTCCTGATCCACCCCTTGTCGGGCGACATCACGACGATCAGCGGCGAACGGCATATCCTGCCGGCGATCAACGAAATCTCGCTGCTTCGCGAAACGCGTCAGGCGGCGAAGCTCGAGGTGCTGATCAACGAGAAGACGATGCTCGAGGAGCTGGCATGCGATGGCGTGCTCGTGTCGACCCCTGCCGGATCGACCGCCTATAATCTCAGCGCCAACGGCCCGATCCTGCCGCTCGATTCGGCGATGCTCGCGCTCACGCCGATTAGTCCCTTTCGCCCGCGGCGCTGGCGCGGCGCGCTCGTCCCCGAATCGACGAGCATCCGCTTCAACGTCCGCGAGGCAGCGAAGCGCCCGGTCAGCGCGGTCGCCGATCAGCGCGAAATCCGCGATGTGAAGACCGTGCTGGTCACCACCGACCGCAGCCGGCCACTGACTTTGCTCTTCGATCCCGACCAGGGTCTCGACGAACGCATCGCGATGGAACAATTTATCGTTTGAGGGCTTGATTAATCCCGCAACCGGCGGCAAAGGGGCCGCCTTGCCCGCATCGGCGGCGTGTTCCTCGGTAGCTCAGCGGTAGAGCAATCGACTGTTAATCGATCGGTCGTAGGTTCGAATCCTACCCGGGGAGCCACGAATTTAGACAAGGTACAATTGTGCCTTTTTTCCGTGGGTTAGGGTTCTACACCCGCTTTCTCACCGATTTTTTTCGTTTCCCACTCTCCACTATCTATCTGTTTTTATTCTATTTTTCATTTCACCCTAGTTCGAATCCGGACTGGGGTTTTCGTCGCTCCCAAATCCGCGTCCCTGCCTGCACCGCCCACACCCGCCGCCGACGTCCTCCATGCTTTCCTTTTGGTGAGCAAGGCCCCTGTATTCTCATCGTCGAGCTTTGATCGCGCGGACATCATAAATTTCCTTTCAACAAACCGAACCGGCATTTCGCAGCGACTCAAAAGCATCAGCGGCTTCGTCCCCAGCATCATGCAACCCTCCCCAGCCCGAGCAAAGGCGCAGGGCACTGAAGTGCCGATTGTGCCTGATCGGGCACAAAGCGGCATTAAAGTGCCGCTTTGGTCCAAATCTGTGGCCTCTGCGAAGTACGGACTGGCGGCTCCAGAATTGCGGCGGCGTACCGGCCCAGAATGAGGGCCGACTGCCCTTGGCCGTTTGCAGTCAGGCCGGTTTCGGAAGCGAAACGGTGAGAAGCGGACATTCAATAAATCATGTGTCACCGACGGTGCCGCTCATTTGGGGAACATCGTCTCGCGCTCCTCGATTGCAAAGCGCGCAAAGACGATCGAACGAAAAGTGACAGTCGGGCGCCGCGATGCTATCCGCCCGGCATGGCAAGGACGGCGGACAGGAAACAGCGGGACCTCCAGCCCCCCCGGGCCAATGTCGCGCACTACGGACTGACGCCCGACCAACGGCGCGCGCTCCCGCCCTTTGCAGCGCTCAAGGCCTTCGAGGCCATTGGCACTTGCGGTGGAATCCGGCGCGCCGCCGAGGCGCTCTCGATCGACCATGCCGCTATCAGCCGTCATTTACGCGCGCTCGAGGAATGGGCCGGCAGCCCCCTGTTCGATCGCGCCTCCGGCTCCAACGGACAGTTGACCGAGACGGGAGCGCGGTTCCACCGCGCCATCGCACAAAGTCTGACCGACATCGCTTCCGCCGCGATGGAATTCGTGCCTCAACTCGATGACAAGCATCTCGTCCTCTGGTGCGCGCCAGGACTCGCCTCGGAGTGGCTCACCGGGCGGATCGGCGAGTTCTCCGCTTCCTTCCCCGAAATCCAGATCGAACTGCAGCCGATCGAGATCCTGCCCGAGGCCGTCGATAACAATGTCGACGCGCATATCCATTATGTCGTCGATGTCGCGAAGCAGGAGGAGGCACCCGCGTTTCGATCGGTCGAGCTCCTGCGCCCGCCGATCCTCGCAGTAGCCAGTCCGACCTTTCTCGCCGATCAGCCGCGGTTCGAAAATCCTGCCGACCTGCTCGAAGCGCCCCTGCTGCACGAGGCCAGCTTCGACCAGTGGCGGCGCTGGTTCGAACAACATGGCGTGGAAAGCGAGGGCAAGCTCGACGGACCACGCTTCTGGCAAGGCCATCTGACGCTGGCCGCCGCGCGCCGGGGCCAAGGAATCGCCCTTGCCAACGCGCTCCTCGTTGGCGACAGCCTGCGCAACGGCGAACTCGTCGAGGTCGGCGCCTTTCCACCTGTCTATCTCGGCTCCTATGTCCTCACCACGCGGCGCTCGCGCTGGCGCGGTGAAGCGCTGGTCAATTTCCGCCGCTGGATCGAGCGCACCCTCGCAAGCTGACCGATGCGGTGACTAACGAACAACGTCGGCGGGGGGATAGTCAACTTGCCGCACGAGGGGTGGTTCGCCGAAGGCTGGGGCCGAGAAGGAGGCCCCATGGCTCGTAACATCGAACTGCTCAACCGCCGCAGCCTCGCGGTCCCCCGCGGAGTCGCGACCGCACTCCCCATCTTCATCGCGCGCGCCGAAAATGTCGAGATGTGGGACGAGGAGGGTCGCCGCTATATCGACTTCGCGGGAGGGATCGCGGTCCTCAACGTCGGACATCGCCATCCCAGAGTCGCCGCCGCCGTCCGCGCGCAGCTCGACGACTATATGCATGTCGCCTTTCAGGTCACCGCCTACGAGCCCTATGTCGAGCTCGCCGAGCGGCTGAACGCGCTCGCGCCCTTCTCCGGCGAGGCGCGGACATTGTTGCTGACGACAGGCGCCGAAGCGGTCGAGAATGCCGTCAAGATCGCCCGTGCTGCCACCGGGCGGTCCGGTGTGATCGCCTTCACCGGCGGCTTCCATGGCCGCACCGCGCTCACCATGGCGCTGACCGGCAAGGTGGTCCCCTACAAGCGTGGCTTCGGCGTGTCGGTGCCCAATGTCTATCATCTCCCCTTCCCCGTCCCGCACCACGGCATTGAGGTCGAGCAAACGCTGCGCGCCCTTCAATATCTCTTCGCGGCCGACATGCCGCCCGAGGATGTCGCCGCGATCATCATCGAGCCGGTCCAGGGCGAAGGGGGGTTCCATGCCGCGCCTGCGGCGTTGCTCGCAGCGCTCCGGACGCTTTGCGACGAACATGGCATCATGCTGATCGCCGACGAGGTGCAAACCGGCTTCGGTCGCACAGGACGCATGTTCGGTATCGAACATAGCGGGATCGAGCCCGACCTCGTCACCGTCGCCAAATCCATGGGCGGCGGCCTGCCGATCTCCGGCGTGATCGGGCGCGCCGCTGTGATGGACGCGGTCGAGCCCGGCGGCCTTGGCGGGACCTATGGCGGGCCCCCGCTCGGATGCGCGGCGGGCCTCGCGGTACTCGACGTCATCGAGGACGAGGGACTGCTGGAGCGCGCGGAGGCGATCGGAAAACGGATCATCCGCCGTCTGGAGGAGCTCGCCGTGCGCAACGATCTCCTGCCGATCGGCCATATCCGCGGCCTGGGCGCCATGATCGCCTTCGACATGCTCGAGGATCGGGGCTCCGATGCCGTCGCGCCGAACGGCGCCAAGACCGTCACCACGCGCGCCGCCGACGAAGGGCTCATTCTTCTCGGCTGCGGCACCTATGGCGAGACGATCCGCATCCTCGTACCGCTCACCGCATCCGATGCGATCGTCGACGAGGGGCTCGCGGCGATCGAGCGGGCCCTGCGCGCATGAGCGGCGCATGGCTTCGACGACCCGAGCTGCTGCGAAGCGAGGCGTTCATCGGCGGCCGCTGGGAAGGCAGCGACACCCGATATGATGTGCTGAACCCGGCGACTGGGGCCTGCCTTGCGCAGGTGGCGATGCACGGCTCGGACGCCGCGGTTCGCGCGGTGGACGCTGCCAGCACCGCGCTCCCCTCCTGGTCGGCCGCGACCGCCGGCGAGCGCGCGGCGATCCTTCGCCGCTGGCACGATCTCATTCTCGACAATGCCGAGGACCTTGCGCGCCTCATGACCGCCGAACAGGGCAAGCCGCTCGCGGAAGCGAAGGGCGAAGTGGCCTATGCGGCATCCTTCCTCGCCTGGTTTGCCGAAGAGGCGCGGCGGGCGTACGGAACCGTCATCCCCGGCAACGCGCCGGGGCGCCGCCTGACGGTCATTCGCCAGCCGGTCGGCGTCGTCGCGGCGATCACGCCATGGAATTTCCCTGCGGCGATGATCACGCGGAAGGTTGCCCCTGCCCTCGCCGTCGGCTGCACGGTCGTTCTCAAACCCTCCGAACTCACGCCGCTCTCGGCGCTTGCGCTGGCGCATCTCGGCGCCGAGGCCGGCGTGCCGGCGGGCGTGTTCAACGTGGTGTCGGGCGATGCCCCGGCGATCGGCGATGTCCTGACCGGCGACCCGCGCGTCCGCAAGTTCAGCTTCACCGGCTCGACCGCCGTCGGCAAGATGCTCGCCGCGAAGTGTATGGCAACGGTCAAGCGCGTCTCGCTCGAACTCGGCGGCAACGCGCCCTTCATCGTGTTTGACGACGCCGACATCGACGCCGCCGTTGCCGGCGCGATCGCCTCCAAGTTCCGCAACAGCGGGCAGACATGCGTCTGCGCCAACCGCTTCCTGGTCCAGGACGGTATCTACGACCGCTTCGCGGCGGCACTCGCCCGCAAGGTCGGTCTCCTCAACGCCGGAGACGGGCTGGCGGGAAGCGCCGACCAAGGGCCCCTCATCAACGCCGAGGCGGTAGTGAAGGTCGAACGCCACCGCGCCGATGCGGTCGAGCGCGGAGCGCGCATTCTGGCGCAGGGCCAGGTCAGCGGCCCTTCCGAAGGGCATTTCGCGCGCGCGGCGCTGCTCGTGGACGTCGCGCCGGACTCGCTCCTCGCCCGCGAGGAAACCTTTGGCCCCCTTGCCGGGCTCATCCGCTTCGACCATGAGGAGGAAGCGATCCGGCTCGCCAATGATACGCCGGCCGGGCTCGCCGCCTATCTCTTCACGGCGGACCATGGCCGCGCCTCAAGGGTCAGCGAAGCCCTCGAATATGGGATGGTCGGCCTCAACACCGGCCTCATCTCCACCGAGGTCGCTCCCTTCGGCGGGATCAAGGAATCGGGATTCGGGCGGGAAGGATCGCAATTCGGGATCGACGACTATGTGTCGATCAAGCTCATTGCCGCGGAGATCGCGCCCGCATGATGGAATATGGTCGCCGGGACATGTTGTGGCTGCCGCTCGCGGCGGCGATGCTCGCCGGTTGCCGCCGGCGCGAGCGCGATCCCGCGACGATCGTCATCGGCTCGTCGCCGACCGGCGTACCCTTCAGCTTCGTCGACCCCTGGACCAACGAACTCACCGGATCGATGGTCGATGCGGCGACCGCGGTGGTTCGCAATGCCGGCTTCAAGACCGAGACGGCGATCACGCCCTTCTCCGCGCTGATCCCGTCGCTGGCCGCGGGTAAGATCGACATGATCGCGGCGGCGATGTTGCGCACGCCGGAGCGCGAGCGGGTGGTCGCCTTCAGCGACCCCGTCTATCATTATGCCGGCGCCCTGATCGTCCGTGGCGGCGACAAGCGGATCATTTCCGACCTCGGACAAATCGGTGCGACACGCGTCGGCGCCCAGATCGGGTCGCGCTTCATCGACCAGTTGCACGCGGCGGGTGCCCGGAACGTCGCCACCTATGAATCGCTCGTCGATATCATGCGCGACCTCGAAAACGGCCGAATCGACATCGGCTATGGCGACGAGCCGATTCTGAGATACCAGCTGCGCGTGGGCGGACGCCGGAATGTCCGCATCATCGAGCAGTTTCGCGCGCCGGCGCTCGAGGAATTGTGCCTCGTCATGCGGCCTGACGACACGCGGCTGCCGAAGATCAATGCGGCGATCGCCCGCCTCGCGGCGCGCGACATTCCGGCCATCAACCGAAAATGGGGGCTTTGACGAGATCATGTCCGAATTTCTGACCGACGCGGTCGCCTTTCTTCCCGTGCTGGCACGCGGTCTCGCGACCACGATCCTGCTGACGGTCTGTGCGCTTGCGGTCAGTCTCGCGCTCGGGCTCGTCTGGGCCCTGATGGGCATGTCGCACCATGCGCCGCTGCGCTGGACCAACGCTATCGTCGTCAACACGGTGCGAGGCATTCCGATCATCGTGCAATTATTCTGCGTCTATTTCGTGCTCCCCGACTGGGGGATCGACTTTCCGCCGTTCCTTGCCGGGGTGATCGGTCTCGGGATCGCCTATTCGGTGTATCAGGCCGAAAATCTGCGCGGCGGGTTCGAATCGGTCGACCGGCAACTGGTCGAGGCGGGAACCGCGCTCGGCATGAGCCGGGGGATGATCACGCGGCGGATCGTCATGCCGCTCGGGCTCCGCACCGCGCTCCCCTCGTTCGGGAACACGACGGTGATGCTGCTCAAGGACAGCTCGATCGCCTCGACGATCACCGTCGCCGAGCTCACACGATCGGGCCAGCTTCTCGCCATCTCGACCTTCAAGAACGGAACCGTCTACGTGCTGATCGCCCTCCTCTATCTCGCCGCGAGCATCCCGCTCGCGATGGCCGTGCGCGCACTCGAGAAAAAGGCGGCCTGGCGGTGATCGAGCTTTCGGAAGTCGCGAAAGCCTTCGGCGCGAGGCAGATCCTGCGCGATGTGAGCTTCACGGTGGAGGCGGGCGAAGTGGCCTGCCTGATCGGTCCCTCGGGATCGGGAAAATCGACGATCCTGCGAACGATCAACGGCCTCGAACGCCATGACGCGGGGACCATCACCGTCGACGGCACGCTCCTCTCCGACAAGTCGCTGCCCGCGATCCGGCGCAAGGTGTCGATGGTGTTCCAGCGCTTCAATCTCTTCCCCCACCGGACGGTCATCGAGAATATCATCGAGGGTCCTGTGCATGTTCTCCGCGAAGATCCCGAGGCCGCCCGCACCCGCGCCGTCGAACTGCTTCGCCGGGTCGGCCTCGCGGACCGCGCCGATGCGCATCCCGGCCAGCTTTCGGGTGGTCAGCAGCAGCGCGTCGGCATTGCCCGCGCGCTCGCGATGCAGCCGCGCGCCATCCTGTTCGACGAGCCGACCTCGGCGCTCGATCCCGAGCGCGTGGGCGAAGTGCTCGCCGTCATCCGCGAACTTGCCGAGGACGGCATGACGATGGTGGTGGTGACCCACGAGATCGCCTTCGCGCGCGAGGTCGCCGATCGCGCGCTGTTCATCGACGAGGGCGTAATCGTCGAAAACGGCCCGGCGCGCCAGGTTCTGACCGCGCCCTCCGCCGAACGCACCCGCCTGTTCCTCGACCGGGTCTTGCGCCCGCATTGAGGCAATGGTGATAAATTCACACCGGGGCGTGAGCGCTACACAACTCCTGACACGGCTCGGTTTGACGCAATTGGGAGCTCCAATCTTCCTGGAGCCGCCCGATGTCCGTTACGATGTTCAACCTCGCGTCATTGTTCGAAACCGCCCCGCCTCCCGCTCCCGTGCCCGTTCCGCTCGGCGAGCCCGTCTCGACGGTTCGATCGATCTCGATGGTTTCGAGTTCTCGTGCAACGACGCGGATCGGAGTCTGGGAATGCACCCCCGGCCGCTGGGTGCGCCAGGTCCGCCAGGCCGAATTCTGCCACTTCCTGAGCGGGCGAGCCATCTTCACCCCTGAAGAAGGCGAACCCGTCATCTTCGGCGCGGGCGATGTCGCGCATTTCCCCGAGAACAGCCGCGGCGTGTGGGAGATCGTCGAGACGAGCCGCAAGATATTCATGCTACTCGACGAAGAGCGCGATTCGTGACCTCGCCCGCCGCGGCGCAGCCGCGTCCGATACCCAATGACTTCTGGCTCGCGAATTCGGGGGACGAGCTGACGCCGCGCGCTCCGCTCGCGGGCGATGTCGAAGTCGATGTCGCGATCCTCGGCGGCGGCTTCTCCGGCCTCTGGACCGCCTATCACCTCCTTCGCAAGGAGCCGTCGCTCGAGGTGCTGATCGTCGAACGGGAGATTTGCGGCTATGGCGCCTCGGGCCGGAACGGCGGCTGGTGCTCACCCCGTTTCCCTGTCGATCCCGGTGCGCTCGTCACGCGCTTCGGCGCGGCGCGCGCGAGAGAGACGATCCTCGCCCAGCAAGCCATCGTGGAAGACATCGGGCGCACGCTCGAAGAGGAAGCGATCGACGCCGAGTTTCGCGCGACGGGCCTTTTGAGCCTTGCGCGGAGCGACGAGCAGATGAGCGGTCTTGCAACAACCCTGGCGACCTATGAGTCGCTGGGGCTGGGCTCGGGCAACAGACTTCTCGAGGCAGCCGAAGCGCGCGAACGCATCCGCGCCACCGACATCCACGGCGCGCTCCAGTCGCGTCACGGCGCGAACATTCACCCCGGCAAGCTGGTGCGAGGCCTCGCGCGCACGGTGGAAAGGCTCGGGGCGGTCATCTGCGAGGGCAGCGAGGCGATAAAGATTCGCCCGGCGCCCGACGCCGCCATCGTCACCCGTACCGGCACGGTTCGCGCGCGCAAGGCGGTGGTCGCGGCGAATGAGGCCTATCGCACGGGCTTGCCGGGCTATCGGCGCACATTGCTGCCGATGTCGTCGATGATCGTCCTGACGGAGCCGCTCAGCGAAAGCCAGTGGGCCGATATCGGCTGGCAAGGGGGCGAAAGCGTCAGCTCGCAGGTCCACACGAAAAATTACCTCACGCGCACGGGCGATGGCCGCATTCTCTACGGGAGCCGCGGCGCTTCCTATCTGTTCGGGTCGGCGATGCCCGAAAATGCGATCCGCGACGAGCCCGTCTTCGAATGGATGCGCAGCTGCGTTCGCGAATGGTGGCCCCAGCTTGCCGACCTCTCTTTCACCCACGCCTGGGGCGGTTATCTCGGCGTGCCGCGCGACTGGCTGCCGACCGTCGGCTTCGACCGCGACAGCCGGATCGCCACCCTCCACGGCTATACCGGCCGCGGCGTGTCGACGAGTGCGCTGTGCGCAAGGCTTCTCGCCGGGCTCATCGGAGGCTGGACCACCGGGCTCGAAACGCTACCCGTCCATCGCCCCCGGGCGCCGCGCTGGGAGATCGAGCCCTTTCGCTGGATCGGGGTCCGATATGTGCAGAATGCCTTCGCCCGGATCGACGAGGCCGAAAGCGCGCAGCGCCGGCGCCCGCTCGACGCCCGCTTTGCCGAATATCTCGGCGAACAATGAACGCGCGCGGCCCGGCGGGCGGCGAACGCTTTGCCAACGGCCCGAAATGGTGTCGATCAGTCAACACCTGGCCGATCTTTCGCAACTTCCCGCTCGCGGGGACGCCAGTCACATTTCGCACAAGAAGCGAGGGCCCGGCGGTGACGCAGAGCGTTGCGTGAACCGGGAAATGATAACAGGGAGCAAAGACATCATGCGCAAGACGACAACATATATGACCGGACTGTCAGCCATCGCGATCGCCGCGTCACTGCTGGTCGCTCCCCCCGCTGCTGCGCAAGAGGCGAGCGATACCAGCAACGACATGTCGGGGGACATCGTCGTGACCGCCACGAAGCGTTCTGAATCGGCCTCGAAGGTCCCGATCTCGATCACCGCCTATAGCCAGGAAGGCCTCGACCAGCGCGGTATCCGCGACATTCGCGACGTCGCGAACCAGACGCCGGGCGTCGACATCTCGCGCGCGTCGACGGGCGGCTCGGGCCAGACGCGCATTTCCATCCGCGGCATCGATTCGACCGCGGGGGCGGCGACGTCGGCGGTGTACATCGACGACACGCCGATCATGGCCCGCAACTCGTCGCTCAACTATAATGGCACCACCCTGCCCTTCCTGTTCGACCTCGAACGCGTGGAGGTCCTTCGCGGACCGCAAGGCACCTTGTTCGGGGCAAGCTCGCAGGGCGGTGCGGTGCGGTTCGTGACCCCGACCCCGAGCCTCAGCGAGTTCAGCATCTACGGCCGCGCGGCGATCAACACGGTCAAGAATGGCGGCACCGGATATGAGGGCGGCATCGCGGTCGGCGTGCCGATCGTCGAAGGATCGCTCGGCATCCGGCTCAGCGCCTACCGCCGCCACGATGCGGGCTGGATCGACCGCCAGAGCTGGCAGGATCCGACCGATCGCGAGAATGATGTCAACTACAGCGACACGACCGTCCTGCGCGCCGCGGCGCTCTGGGAACCGACACCCGGCCTGACCATCGCGCCCAGCATCTATTTCCAGGACCTGAAGTTCCACGATCGCACGGACCTGTGGACGCGTTGCCCCGCGACCGTCGGCGGGCCGGTGGCCCCCACCCGCGTCCCCTGCGTAAACGGCGTCTCCGATCCGGAGGCGGGCAAGTTCCTCTCCTATGCCTCGCTGCGCCAGCCGAGCCGGGACCGCTTCTACCTTCCCGCACTCAAGCTCGGCTATGACGCCGGCCCCTTCTCGATCACCTCGGTCACCTCCTATTTCGACCGCCACGTCGAGGATGTGAACGACGCGACCAACATCAATGACCGCGCGTCCTTCGGCAATGCCTATCTTTTTCCGATCACCCCCGGCTTTGACCAGTCGATCACATGGCAGAACCCGAACATCTATCAGAAGGTCTTCACGCAGGAGGTGCGTTTCGCGGGCGGCACCGGCGACGACCCGATCAAATGGACCGTCGGCGCCTATTATTCGCGCGGGTCGATCAAATCGGATCTGCCGATCTTCGAGCCCCATTATAACGCGCTCTATTTCGTCCGCTTCGGACGCACGCCAGAAGAGGCCGGGGTGCCGCCGCTCGTCAACGGCAATGCGCGCTATTATGGCAATGAAAGCACCATCGAGAAGAGCCTCGCGATATTCGCGAACGTCGACGTCAAGATCGTCGATCGTCTGACGCTCACGCTCGGCGGCCGCTATTCGCGCGACAAGCTCGAGTTCGATGTGCTCGAACGCGGCGTCTCCTATGCCACCGGTTCGTCGGCGGCGGCCGGGACGCTCAAGGAAAATCCCTTCCTGCCCAAGGTCGGACTGTCCTTCCAGGCCACGCCCAATTCGCTCTATTATGTGAGCTTCGCGCGCGGATACCGCACCGGCGGCGTGAACAAGGCGCTCCCGAACATCTGCGATGCCGAAGCCCAAGCGCTCGGCCTCGGCAATGCGGGAGTCTACAAATCCGATCGCACCGACAGCTACGAGATCGGGATGAAGAACCGCCTCCTCGGCGGCGCACTCCAGCTCGACGTCAGCGCTTTCTACACGAAATGGAACAATATCCAGCAGCAGCTACGCCTGCAGTGCGCCTTCAGCCTCGTCGCGAACACCGCGTCGGCGACCTCGAAGGGCTTCGAGGCCAATATCAATATCCGTCCCGACGACAGCTTCAGCTTCGGCGCCGCGGTCGGCTACACCGATGCGACCTATGACGACACGATCCAGATCGGCACCGCCCCGATCGTCGTCGCCGGACAGCAGCTTGGCGCGACCCCCTGGACCGTCAATGTGAATGCCGAATATCGATACCCGGACGCCGGCGATCTCGATCCGTTCGTCCGCGTCCAGTATAACTTCCGGTCGGTGAACCGCGGCCCGTTCCTTTACCAGGTCCCGACATCGACGAGCTACGATCCGACGCGGCGCTTTCCCGCCGAGCCTTCGACGCTCGATGCGCGGGCCGGCGTAAGCCTGGGACCGGTAGATGTGCAGATTTACGCCGAGAATCTGCTCAACAATGTCGACTATGTCACCGATGGTCCGACCTATGCGCGCGGGCCGCTGTGGCGCGGGATGACGCTCCGCCCCCGGACGATCGGCCTGCAGCTCGTCGCCCGCTACTGATCGCAGACCTGAAGGAGCTATCTATGATGATGACCGCACTTCGCCGTTCGGCGGCAGGGATGCTTCTTGCAACGGCGCTCGGGAGCGTTTCGCTGGCGGCGCAGTCCGCTGGCGAACCGCTCTACGCGGACATCATCTTCACGGGCGGCAAGGTCGTCACCGTCGACAGCGAGGAGCGTATCGTCGACAGCGTCGCGATCCGCGGCAACCGGATCGTCGCTGTCGGCCGGGCGGGCGAGTGGAAGGGACCGGCCACGAAGGTCGTGGACCTGAAGGGGCGCACGATGCTTCCCGGGTTCATCGACGCGCATTCGCATGTCGCGGGCATGGCGAATGTCGAGGCGCATCATGTCAATGTGCAGGTCCCGCCGCTCGCCGACACCAAGGCCATCATCGCGAAGCTGCGCGAGGCGGCCGCGAAGAAGCCCGCGGGTGCCTGGATCATCGGCCAGGGGACCTATAATCAGGTCTTTCCCTCGCGCGAGGAACTGGACGCCGCATTCCCGGACAATCCGGTACGGCTCGACTGGAGCGCCCATGACAAGATGATCAACCACCGCGCCGCCGTGGTCCTCGGGATGGGCCGGGATTTTCCCGATCCGCCGAAGGGATCGATGGGGCGTTACGAGCGGACGGCCGACGGGGAAGTAATGATCATCCGCGACGCCCCCGCGCCGTGGCCGAAGGAAGAATTCACCTATCCCGAGATGAAGGAAGCCGTCCGCGGCGTCCTCAATGACTTCTATCTCGAGAAGGGGGTAACCACCGTCTCGGACATGTCGCCGGGAGAGACCTACCGCGCCTATGCCGAGCTCGGGAACGAAGGCCGGCTGCCGACGCGGATCCGGATGAACTATATTGCGCGCGACAATGCCGCCGCGCAAAAGCTCTTTGACACGGGCATCTTCACCGGGCTCGGAAACGAGTGGTTGCAGGTCGGCGCTCTCAAGCTCTTCATCGATGGCGTGTGGGGCACGACGGCAGCGACATATAAACCGGCGTGGAAGGGATCCGGAACGACCTGGGTGCCCGAGAATTATGGCGGCACCAGCTTCGACCAGGCGACGCTCGACGCCATCATCCTCTCGGCCCGCGGGCACGGCTGGCAGGTCCAGACGCACGCGAACGGCGACCGCGCCCAGGATATGGTGATCAACGCCTTCGAGAATGCCAACAAGCTCGCCCCGAAACCGGGCAGCCGCGATCGCATCGAACATTTTGCGCATTTCCTCACCCAGGACCCCGAGCGCACCGAAGCGCGGCTGAAGCGGATGGTCGACAACGGCATCATTCCCTCGCCGCAGGTCGCGTTCCTGTGGCGCCTGACCGACGTCAACACGAAGGAACCCGACGTCAAATTCTTCCCGCTTCGCGAACTGATCGACCGCGGCATGCATCCACCGGGAGGCGTCGACACCGTCGGAACGCAGAATTTCGCGACGTCGCCGCTGTTCTCGATCGAGCGCGCGGTACGCCGCGACACGAAGTTCGGAACGATCGTGCAGCCCGAGCAGGCAATCACTCCGATGGAAGGCATCAAGATGTTCACGATCTGGTCGGCCGAGGCGAATTTTCTGGAGAAATCGCTCGGCAGCATCGAGGTCGGCAAGCTCGCCGATTTCGTGATCCTCGAAAAGGACCCTCTCGCCGCCCGGCCGGCCGAGATCGACGAAATCCGCGTTTCGATGACGATCCTCGACGGCAAGATCGTCTATGAACGCAAATAGGGCGCTCATGGCTGCCGCCTTCGCGGCGATGCTCCTCCTCGGTCCTGCACCGGTGGCAGCACATGGCGACGGCGATCATGTCGACAGATCCGACGACCCGCACTGGACCTTGTTCGAAACGGTCACGGTCTCGCAGGCACCGCCCGACTATCGGTATCGTGCGGCGATCCCCGCGAGGATCGAGGCGATGGCCGGGCAGGAGATGACGATAAGCGGCTATGCCGTGTCGCTCGGACAGGAAGCCGTGACCGACCATTTCCTGCTCGCGCGCTATTCGCCCGAGTGCCCCTATCATTCCGCTTCACGGCCGAACGAGATGATCGAGGTCCGCCTCGCCCGCCCTGTTCGGCTTCCGCTCGGCCGCGAGATCCGTATCACCGGCCGGTTCGGCCTTCAGGAAAATGGCCACGCCGGCCTCTTCTTCCGTCTGGAAAACAGCGCGCAAAGCTGACGCGCTCCGAACCAACGGCCGGCCACCGCCCGTACATCCTGCACAGATGGGCCTCTCCCCTCGCGGGGGCGACACCGGATGGTGCCGCCCTCGCGCCTTTTTCCCGTGCAAATCCTAGCGCAGCGTCGGAATGACGAAGCTCTGGTCGATGACCTCGCCGCCCGAAGGCCAGCGCTTCGTGACCTTCTTGGCCCGCGTGTAGAAGCGGATGCCGTCCATTCCATATTGGTCGAGGTCGCCGAAGCCCGAGCGCTTCCAGCCGCCGAAACTGTGATAGGCGACGGGCACCGGGATCGGGACGTTGATGCCGACCATGCCGACCTCGACCTGCGATGCGAACCTTTGGGCATAGTCGCCGTTGCGCGTGAAGATGGCGACGCCATTTCCATATTGATGGCGCGAAGGATATTCGATCGCCTCTTCCAGCGTCTCCGCGCGCAGGATTTGGAGCACGGGTCCAAAAATCTCATCCTGATAGGAGCGCATATCGGCGGTGACCCGGTCGATGAGGGTCGGCGCGAGATAATAGCCCGCCTCATGACCCTGCAGTTCGAACCCGCGGCCATCGACGACGATCTCCGCGCCCTCCGCGGCCGCCATCGCGATATAGGCTTCGACGCGCGCCTTGTGCTCCGCGCTCACGACGGGCCCGTAATGCGCGTCGGGGTCGGTCGCGGTGCCGACCCTCAGCTTGGCAATTTCGGACACCAACTTCTCGCGAAGAGCCATAGCAGTGCTCTCTCCGACCGGAGTGACGACGGGGAGCGCCATGCAACGCTCGCCCGCCGAGCCATAGGCGGCGCCGATAATGTCCGCGACCGCCTGATCGAGGTCGGCATCGGGCAGGACGATGCCGTGGTTCTTCGCGCCGCCCATGCATTGCACGCGCTTGCCGGCCGCCGCGCCGCGGCCGTACACATAGTTGGCGATGTCCGACGATCCGACGAAACTCACGGCCTTGATATCCGGGTGATCGAGGATCGCGTCGACCATCTCCTTGTCGCCATGCACCACGTTCAGGATTCCGGCCGGCAATCCGGCCTCGATCGCGAGTTCGGCAAGGCGCACCGGAACCGAAGGATCGCGTTCCGATGGTTTCAGGATGAAGGCATTTCCGCAGGCAATGGCGGGCGCGATCATCCAGAGCGGGATCATCGCGGGGAAATTGAACGGCGTGATCCCCGCCACGACACCGAGCGGCTGGCGCATCGAATAGACGTCGATGCCGGGGCCCGCGCCCTCGCTATATTCGCCTTTCAGCAGATGCGGGATACCGCAGGCGAATTCGACGACGTCGAGCCCGCGCTGGATGTCGCCGCGCGAGTCCGCGAGAACCTTGCCGTGCTCGAGCGACAGCATTTGGGCGAGTTCATCCATGTCGCGTTCGATCAATTCCTTGAGCCGGAACATGACGCGGGCGCGGCGCTGCGGGTTGAGCGCTCCCCATGCCGGTTGCGCGGCCCGTGCATCGTCGACGGCGCGCGCAAGCAGGTCGGCCCCGCCGAGCGGCACCTCGGCCTGAACCTCGCCGATTGAGGGGTCGTAGACGGGTGCGGTGCGGTCGCCTGCCGTCACAGACCGTCCGCCAATGAAATGATCGATGATGCGCATAATTCCTCCTAGTTGAAGGAATCCGGGTTACATCGGCGAGCTTTGCGCTAAAATGCCAACCATCGCTAAACAGGTGTGCAGGAAATCATGTGCTGAGCTCGGATCAGATAGGCGCCTTCCTTGCCGTCGTGCGCGAGGGCAATTGCGTCGCGGCGGCGCGGCGCCTTCGGCTCGATCATTCGACCGTGTCGCGGCGCCTCGCGAGCCTCGAGGCGCAACTTGGAACAAGGCTTTTCGACCGCTCGCCGCGCGGCCTTGCACCCACCGCCGCGGCAAGCGCCTTTCTCGCGCACGCCGAACGGATCGAACGCGAACTGATCATGGCGGCGGATGCCGTGTCGCAGCGCGATGCGCCGATCGCGGGAACGGTGCGCGTCGCCACGCCCGAGATATTCGGATCCGGCTTCCTCGCCCCGCTGATACCCGAACTCTCCAGCCGACATCCCGAGCTGGCCATCGAACTGGTACCGGAATCGCGCGCGACGAGCCTTTCGAAACGCGAAGCGGACATTGCGATCGCGGTACGCCGGCCGGTGGATGGCCGGCTCTTCTCGCGAAAGCTCACCGACTACCGTCTCGGACTATATGCCGCGCCCTCCTACCTCGAGACCTTCGGCAAACCCGCCTCGATCGATGCTCTTTCGGATCACCGTTTCATTTCCTACGTCGACGATCTCGTCGAAGTGCCCGAACTGCTCGTGCTTGGCGGCATGGACCTGAAAGGCAGGGTCGTGTTCCGGGCGAGCACCAGTGCGGCCCAGATTGCGGCGGCAGCGGCGGGGACCGGCCTCGCGATGCTCCACCACATCGCGGTTCGGGACGACCGGAGGCTCGTGCGAGTTCTGGACGAGGAGGTCGAAGCGCGCCGAAGCTACTGGCTCGTGATCCATGCCGACCTTCGCCAACTTCCGCGGGTCCGCGCAGTTGCGGACTTTCTTGCCGAGGCGGTGTCGCACGAACGGGCCAGATTTTAGCGATATTGGCCGTTTGCGGTCGGGCAGCTTTCGGGCATGAAAGGCGAACTTCGGACATTCCGAAAACGTCAGTGCTTTGCGCGCGTGACCAACTGGAACGGACAAGCTCGCCAATGACTTAAGGACTTCGTTTTTCGCTGACGACCGGAACGAGGTCGATGTCGTCCCGCTTGGCACGGCGTTCGATCACAATGATCGAGATCGCGCTTGCCAGCGTGAGAAGCGACAGCGGCGCGAGAGCGAGCGCATAGCTGTCCGTCGCATCATGGACCCAGGCATAGACGTTGACCATCAGGCCGCCACCGATGAGGTTGGCGGTCGCATTGATCGCAGCGATGCCGACCGCGGCGCTCGCGGGGCTGAGCCACCCCGACGCGAGACTCCAGAACGGCCCCTTGAAGCAGTATGCGCCAACAAGGATGCAGGTGAGCATCAACACGACCAACGCAAGCGACGGTGCGAACGCAGCGAGCGCAGTGCTGAGTGTGATGAGGAGCAGCGGAATGGCGGTGTGCCAGCGGCGTTCGCCCGTCCGGTCCGAATGATAGCCCCAGAGGATCATTGCGATTGTCGCCACGCCATAGGGGATCGAGTTGACGAGGCCGGTGGTGAAATCGCTGAGTCCGAAGGACTTGAGGAACTGGGGCTGCCAGACACCGAGCACCGAGCCCGAAGCCGAGGCGCCAGCGCAGGCCAGCACCAGCCCCCAGAACTGAAGATTCTTGAAGACATGCCACTTGGGCTGGTCTGTTTGGCCGCCGGTGGGCCGCTTCGACGAGGACATCTCAGCCTCAAGCCAAGCCTTCTCCTCACCCGACAGCCACTTCGCCTGAGCGGGCCGGTCGGTGAGCATCCAGAGGCAGGCGATGCCAAGGAACGACGCCGGCAGACCTTCAAGGATGAACAGCCAGTGCCAGCCACGCAACCCCCATATGCCGTCCATTGCCAGCAGCGCGCCCGAGAGCGGCGAGGAAATGAAACTAGCGAGAGGGATTGCGACGGCAAACATCGCGAGGATGCGGCCACGATAAGCCGGCGGAAGCCAATAGGTGAGGTACAGGATGATGCCGGGGAAAAAGCCTGCCTCTGCCGCGCCTAATATGAAGCGTAGCACATAGAAGGACGTGGGCCCTTTCACAAAGGCCATGGCGGCCGAGATCAGCCCCCACGTAATCATGATCCGTGCGATCCAGCGCCGCGCCCCGAACTTTTCAAGCGCGAGGTTGCTCGGCACCTCGACGAGAAAATAGGAGACGAAGAAAAGGCTGGCGCCGAAAGCAAATTGCGATTTCGTCAGACCGATATCCTCGGTCATCTGAAGCGATGCCATGCCGACATTGGTCCGGTCGATCAGCGCAAACAGGTAGCAAACGACGAGGAAGGGCAGCAGACGCCACTGCACCTTGCGCATGACGGTCCGTTCGATTTCGTTTGCGACCACGTTCTTGTCCTTACAGTCAGCGGAATGAATTAGTCCCGTAGGCCCTTGGTAATCGCACTGGATTCAACGGCGTCGAGGTATGCCGAGGTGCAGCGTTCGAGGATCTGAAGATTCCTGCGCGACTGGTCTTCGCTCAGCACAAAGGGATTGGGACGGCTCGGGACCAGAATTTCGTCAATGATCCGCGGGATGGTCGCATCGCCCCAGCTATGCGTGTTGAGCGGCACATCGACCTTCAGCTTCTCGGATTCTGCAGTGAACGTCGCAAGCGAATGGATCATCTCGCGGATCGAGGCAGCATTCGGGCGCATACCCTTGCCGCCCCAGAAGGACGCCATATGGCGCCGCCCGTTCGCCTCGACGGGCGCGAAAACCGAGATGGTACCCTTGGTGTGGCCGGGCGTCGGCAAAAGGACAATGTCCGTCTTTCCGAGCTTGAGTGTCATGCGCCCCTTCACCGCAGCGTCGAGCGGCCTCATGGACTCCGGAAAGGACAGCTTCCCATCGCCGAACGGAGCATCGGCACCCGCGACGATCTTCGCGCCGGTCGCGGCCTTGAGCAGCGGCGCACCGGCGAAATGATCGAAATGCTCGTGCGTGACGATGATATATTTAAGGTCGCCGGGTTCGAAGCCCGCCTTCGTCATCCAGTCGAGGATCGCGCGTCCATGCGCTTCGCTGCCTCCGGCATCGACAAGAACCAGACCCTCTGAAGTCCGGATCGCATAGGCTGCAAGATTCAGATAGCCGAGATAATAGACATTATCGAGGATCTTGGTGCCAAACAGGAAATCCGTGGTTTCCATCACGCTCGGACGGAATGGCGCGGGCACCGGATCCACATAATAGCAATGATAATTGCGCATAGCGCGAAGCAGCATGTCATCGCCGGCAATCCGGTCGGCGTCGGCGATCTTCGCGAGCGCCGTCTCGGGCAGCGGCGTTGCTACCGGCTTCGTCTGGCCCGAAGCACTCGCGGCAAGCGCGAATGACAGAAAGGCTACGGTCCCGGCGATCAGACTCTTCTTCGTCATCGTCTCACTCTCCACATCTGTTCGCCGTCAGGCGCGGCGCTTATCAATTTATGCCGCCGAAGGTAGTGCCGACGGTCCTGCTGACTTGGCCGCGTTCACGACAAAAGCCGGATCCAGCTCCCGCCCGGCCAGACAATCGAGCACCTGCGTCATCGCAAGAACACCGACCCGTTCCCCGGCCTCGACCGTACTCGCGCCGATATGCGGGCTGAACACGACGTTCGGCAGACTCCGTAGATCGGCGTCGAGTTCAGGGGGTTCGAACGGGAAAGTATCGAGCCCAGCCCCGCCAATTGCACCTTCGCGAAGCGCAACCGCGAGAGCGCCAAGATCCACGAGCCCGCCCCGCGCGGTGTTGATGAGGATTGCCCCCTTCTTCATGGCGGCGAGTTGCGACGCACCGATCATATTGCGCGTCGCCGGCGTCAGTGGACAATTAAGGCTCACAATGTCACTTTGCGCGATCAAGTCGGCAACATTCGCAGCCACAGCTTCACCAAAATCCGACGGTTCAATATCGATCGGATCATATTTAACGATCTTCATACCGAAACCGCGTCCGATTCCTGCAAGATGCCGACCGATTGCCCCGAAGCCGATGATCCCAAGCGTTTTGCCAAAAAGCTCGGTGCCGAGGAAATGCGGCTTGTCCCAATGGCCATCGCGCATGCGCGCGTCGAGATGGGCAATGCGGCGGGCGACGCCGAGCATCAGCGCAAAGGCCTGCTCGGCAACTGAAATTGCGTTGGCTCCTGCAGCGATCGTCACCGGAATGTTGCGCGCCGCAGCCGCCGCAACATCAATCGTATCGTAACCGACGCCATGCTTCGCAATGATACGGAGTCCGGGGGCGACCGCCATTGCAGCGTCGGTCATTTCACCAAGGCGTACGATCACTCCATCGGGCTCGTGCTGCGAGATGAAGTCGACAAGCTCACTGCCGCGCATATAATGATCGCTCGTGGTAACGATCGCACGCGCCGCTTCCGCCATGTCCATGGCCGGCGCAGCCAGCGACTTGCCGAGAATGACGATCCGCGGCGAGGAATCATTCCGATCGCTCACTGACCGCTTCCGTCCGAAAGTCCCGTACAACCGAGCTTCGCCAGAGCCTGATCGACCCAGCGGCGATCATTCTTCCCGGCCGATATCGCTTCCAACTGTGCGGTCTCCGCCAGATGCTTGGCATGGGCTGCCTGATACACCGCATCGACGTCATCGATCGGCACCGCTACCACACCATCCTCATCGCCGAGGATCAGATCGCCCGGCTTGATTACGAGGCTCCCCATCGCGATCAGCACGTTCACCTCGCCAGGCCCGTCCTTGTAAGGTCCGCGATGCGTGACACCTGCCGCAAAGATCGGGAAGTCATCCTGCGAGATCGAGCCATAGTCGCGGATTGCTCCATTGAGGACGAAGCCGGCAACGCCCTTTTTCTTGGCATAGGCGACCATGAGTTCGCCGATCAGCGCGTTTGTGAGGTCTCCGCCCGCGTCAGCAACGATAACGTCGCCGGGTTCGGCCATGTCGAGTGCCTTGTGGATAAGCAGATTGTCACCGGGCCGGGTCCTCACTGTAAGAGCCCGTCCGGCGAGGATGCCGGCCCGATGCATCGGTCGCAGAGACGGACCTGCGGCCGGAATGCGGTTCATGACGTCGCTTACATTCGCGACGGGTAGCGTCCGAAAGCGCTCGATGTCTGCATCGGTGACGCTCCTGGTTCGCTGGTGAACACTTAGTCCGATCATGAAAAATCCTTATCTTGTCGCTGGCCGGATCAGAATTTGAACCGGATGCCGGCGCGAAAGAGGCGGCCGAAGCTGTCGTGAAGCGTGGTGTTGACCGCGACGGGCACGTTACCGGCCGAAGGATTGATCGGCGGATCGTTGCTCAGAATGTTGCGGACGTTGAGGAACATCTCGATCTGTCCGTCACCGACGTCGGGCTTGAAGCTGATCTGGCCGTCAAGATAGGCTTGCGCCGGGATATGCTGGAGGTCGATGGCCGTCGGGCCGCGCGTCACGTCGTAGCGACCGCCCCCGACATAGCGCATCTGGAGGAAGCCGCCGATACGGTCGGTGTCATAGTTAACCTGCGCGACTCCCTGCCAGCGCGGGAAGTTGCTGAGCCCGACTTCGCCCGCACGGTCGATCGGTGCCGCGCCGGGCGTTGTCTGCTCCTGCTTGCCGATATAGGCGGCGAGCGCGCGTAGGCTCAGGGTCCCTTGGCCGACGCTTGTGCGATAGCCCGCCTCGATGTCGACGCCATTGACCTTGGCCGAAGCGAGATTGATCGGGAAGGCGTTGAAGCGAATGATATTGTTCGATCCGTCGCGCACCACCACCGCGCACGCTGCCGCCACGCCGTCGAAGCACTGATCGACGGCGGTCTGCGCCGCGATCGTACCGATCGCATCGTCGATCTTGATATCGTAATAATCGACCGAGACGTTGAAGCCCGGCAGCCAGGACGGGCTGTAGATCGCGCCGAACGTCAATGTGTCGGCGATTTCCGGCTTCAAATCAGGGTTGCCCGTGTTCAGTGTCGGGATACCGATCACGCGGATTCCGCCATTCACCGGATCGTCGACCGACGAGATGTTCTGGCGTCCGGCCTGAAACAGCTCCGAAAGGTTGGGCGCACGAATGTCGCGCGAGCGCGTGCCGCGGAAGCGCAGATCGTCGAACGGCTTATAACTGAGGCCGACCTTCCAGGTCTTCACCGAACCGCTGGTGCTGTAGTCGGTGATACGGCCGGCGGCGTTGAGATCGAGCTCGCGAACGAGCGGAACGTCGCGCAGCAGCGGCACGACGAGTTCGGCGTAGGCTTCCTTCACATTATAGCGACCGGACCAGGGCGACGGATTACCGAAGAGAAAGGCACCGGTGGGTGAGATTCCATCGGTCGTTACGTTCGCGCGCTCTTTGCGATATTCGCCGCCGACCGCGAAGCTAATCGGTCCGGCCCAGCCTTCGGCGAGCGGCCCGGCCAGGTTGATCGCGGCGACTTCCTGCTCGATCACCGCATGCGACCAGCTCGTGCCGCGCGTATAATCGAGCGCGGCCTCCGAAGGCGCACCGACGCCGAACACGTTGAACGGAACACAGCCGTCGTTCGGATTGGTGAGCGTTGAACGGCAGACGATCTCATCGTTTGCGGGGTTCACTACGGCATCAACGGCTTGGGTGAAGCGCGTCACGATCTCGCTGTTGAGCGTCGCATTGTCCTGCACGGTGCGACCATATTGATAATAGGCGTCCAGCGTCAGCGAACCGAATTTCGCATCGAAGCCGAACACGCCGCGCATCGTTTCGCTGTCGACCTTCGTTTTCACCATTCCGCGTTCTGGCGAGAAGCGAAGCATGGTGAGCGAGGTAACACCGCGCGCGATCATCTCGTCGCGAATGGCTGGCGAAAGATAGGCATTGTCGCGACGGATGGTGATCGGGTTCGAGGTCTGGTGACGGTTCCAGCTGTTATCGACGGTCGAAGTCGATGCGCCATAGAGACCTTCGGCGTAGAGCGTGAAATTGTCCGATACGTCGAAGCTCGCACGGCCGAAGACGCTGCCCCGCTCGAGCGGACGGTTGATTTCCTGGATCAGTTCGCTCGGAATGCCGTCGCCGCCGATCTGCTGCGTCGAGGTCGTGCGCGTCCCGAAATTGTAAGGCGCCGCGATGCCTCCCGGAAGAAACTGGATACCGCGGAAGAAGGCGTTGTTCGCCGCCGTGCCACCAGCGCCCGTCGTGATCAGCCCGCCGAAAGATCCGACAGTCAGGACATTCTGCTCCAGCGTCTGCGCCGGATTGCCGCCCGGATTGGCGATGAAGCCATAGCCTTGCCTCGCCCATTTGCGGGCGCCGGTCTTGATGCCCTTGTTCTTGAAATACTCGCCGCTGAGAAGGATATGGCCGCGGCCATCCGCAAAGGACAGGCCGCCCGACAATGTCGCGCGGAATTCCTGATTGTCGCCCTGCTCGGCGATGCCGGCGTTGACCTCGCCCTTTACGCCTGTGAATTCCTTGTCGAGGATGAAGTTGACGACGCCCGCGACCGCATCCGAGCCATAAGCCGCCGATGCGCCACCAGTTACGACTTCGATGCGCTGGACGATGCCAGCCGGAAGGACGTTGAGATCGACGCTGCCGGTGAGGTTCGTCGAAACCACGCGCCTCCCATCGAGCAGGGTCAGGGTGCGTGTTGCACCGAGCGAGCGCAGATTGAGAAAGCTCTGCCCGCCCATCGTCGTACCGGAGTTGCGCTGCGGCCCCGACATGTTGGTGAGCGCAGGCAATTGGCGCAACGACTCCGCGAGCGTCGAGGGCGAGGATTTGACGAGCTGGTCATTGCCCAGAACGGTCACCGGCGTCGGCGCGGTGAAGCCCGCGCGCGGAACGCGCGACCCGGTGACCACGATATCGCCCGCGGGTTCGGCGGACGCATCGGCCACGGCTTCATCCGGGGTTTCCGCAGCTTCGACAGCTACCGCTTCGCTGTCGTCGGAAACCGTCTGAGCCGCCACGGGCGCGCTCAAGGCCAGCGCCAAAAGCGAAGCGGTGCCCGCCAGAGTCCGGTTGATCGCGATGAACTTCATGTCTCTCTCCCTTGTTGGCCGCCCCGTCTTCGCGAGCCGGCCTTGAACCCTCCAGCCCTCGCGGCGCGTCCGGCGTCCTTGCGGGCACAGACGGACGATGGCTTGATCGCCGATCTCAGCGTCGGCGTGCGAATCGCACTACATAAAACAGAACGGCGTTGCAATTTTTTTTAGAACGCCGTGCCATTTATGTCGATTCTAGCTGATTTCCTTGCAAATCCTGATTGCGATAGCGCGAAATCCGATCTAGCTCTCCGCCATATAAACGGAATTTTTTGATTTTCAGATCGGCGTTCTGAATGCTCTAAGCCGAGATGATTTGATCAAAGGGAGGCGATTGATGGGCAGGAATTGCGAGCCGCAGGGCCGCGGCCGGGGCAATCGGCACAGCATGGCGCGCCGGGAGTTGATGACAATCGGCCTTGCTAGCCTCGCCGCCGCCTGCGTCCCGCGCTCGGAGATTGGGTCACCCTATTCCTCCGGTGCCGCGCGCCCTCTCTTCCGCGTTCCCCGACTGGCGTGCGACAGCCATATTCACATTCTCGAGCCTCGTTTTCCGGCCACGCCCGGCTGGAAGGGCGAACCCGTCGGCGACGCGTCGGTCGCAGCCTATCGACGATTCCAGGCCCGCATCGGGACCGAGCGTGTAATAGTCGTGACGCCGTCGACCTACGGCGCCGACAATAGCGCGACGCTCGATGCCCTGGACCAGTTCGGAGAAAAAGCACGCGGCGTGATCGTGATCGACTGCGACGCACCGCCCGCCGACATCGAATCGATGCGAGCCCGAGGAGTCCGCGGCATTCGCGTCAATTTCGTTTCGCCACAACCTTGGGGTCGGTCCGACGAACGCCGTCTGGTCGCTACGGCGCAGATCGCGGCGGATCTTGGCTGGCATATACAGATTTACGCGAAAGCCGACCAAATCGCCGCCATGGAGCCCGTCATAGCAATGCTTCCCGTCGCCACCGTCATCGATCATCTGGGATCAGTCGATCCGGTCGGCAGAACCGGCAGCCCGGGTCATGCGGCGATCCTCAACCTACTCGCTGGCGGCAAGACCTGGATGAAATTGTCAGGCGCCTATATCTCAAGCAAGGCGGGGCCGCCCTATGGCGACCTGCAGGCGATAGCCGGAAGCTACGTCGCCGCGGCGCCGGAACGAATGCTGTGGGGAAGCGACTGGCCGCACCGCGGGCAGTCGCGCCGCCTCCCCGACGATGCCGCGCTGCTCGACCTGCTCATGCAATGGGCCCCTGGCCGCGAAACACGCCGGCGCATCCTGGTCGACAATCCGGCGGAACTTTACGGCTTCGGCTGATCGCCGTTCGCCGTCCCGATCAGGTCGAGATTGCCGCCGAGCGCGCGGCTTAACTGGCCCGCCGCCCGAAGAACTGTTTCCTGGATGCGCGAAGCCGCTTCCCAGGTCAGGCGGGATATCGGCCCGGTGATAGTCAGCGCACCGACCAGGCGCTGATCCTGACCCAGCACGGGTACCGAAAGCGAGGCTGTGTGCGGCGTGGTGGCGCCAGCCGTATAGAGAGGCAGCACGGGTACGGAGGGTTGCTCCTCGGGCCAGCGTTGGAACAGCTTCAGGATTTGCGCCGACGACGCATTGTCCATCGGACGGAATGAGCCTGGAGCGATATCCAGACGCAGCGCAAGCGGCGAGTTCACTCGAAACTGGCAAAAACGCTGACCATTCTGCTCGGTGTAGAAAGCCGCTGTCTCCTGCGTCTCTTCGGCAAGCGTCCGCAGCACCGGCATGATGATCTTGTCGAGACCCAACGAGGCGTCGTAAATGCTGTGCAGCCGGACGATCTCGCTACCGAGCTGGTAGCTGTCGTCGACCCGCAGGATCAGCCCGGCTTCCTCGAGTGATGTAATGAGCCTGAGGATCGTGCTTTTGACGAGCCCGGTCCGGCGAGCAATCTCCGCGAGTGTCAGCCGATCATCGCCCTGCCGGAAACAGGTCAGGACGCTAAGCGCGCGATTGGCCGACGCGACACCCTCCCCAGCAGCCTGTCGCCTTGCTTCGCTCATCAACGCTCCCTTTTCGCTACGCCGTTCCAAAATTCTATAGTCGAAAAGTAGAATGGTTTGGAAGGCTGCGTTTTGCGTGCAATTGGCCGCTGCACGAACCGCTCCGCGGATTGGTGCTAGCCTCGACGTAAAGCGGCCCAGCGAT
>NZ_JAEMQX010000229.1 GCF_016463645.1 Sphingopyxis sp.
TCATCCTCATCCGTCACGGCCAGTCGCAGTGGAATCTCGAAAACCGCTTCACCGGTTGGTGGGATGTCGATGTCACCGAAAAGGGCGCGGCCGAAGCCGTCGCCGCGGGCGAGCTGATGAAGGCGAAGGGCATCGCGCCCGACACCTGCTTCACCTCGGTCCAGACGCGCGCGATCAAGACGCTCAATCTCGCGCTCGAGGCGATGGGTCGCCTCTGGCTTCCGGTCACCAAGGACTGGCGCCTCAACGAGCGGCACTACGGCGGGCTCACCGGACTCGACAAGGCCGAGACCGCGGCGAAGCATGGCGAGGATCAGGTGAAGATCTGGCGTCGCAGCTTCGACATCCCGCCCCCGCCGCTCGGAGCCGGCTCGGAATGGGACCTGTCGACCGACCCGCGCTACGCCGGCATCGCGATCCCGTCGGCCGAAAGCCTGAAGGACACGATCGAGCGCGTGCTCCCCTATTATGAAGCCGCGATCGTCCCCGAACTCGCGGCGGGCAAGACGGTGCTGATCTCGGCGCATGGCAACAGCCTGCGCGCGCTGGTCAAGCATCTCTCGGGTATTTCGGACGCCGACATCACCGGGCTCGAAATCCCGACCGGCCAGCCGATCGTCTACGACCTCGCCGACGACCTGACCGCGCGCGAACGCTATTATCTCAGCGAGCGGTGAACGACAGAACAATCCTCCCTGTCGCGAAGCGATGGGGAGGTGGCAGCGGCGGAGCCGCTGACGGAGGGGCCATGGCACCAGCGTTGCGGCCCCTCCACCACTCGCTTTGCGAGCGGTTCCCCTCCCCATGGCTTCGCCACAGGGAGGATAATGGCGTGGGTCAGTCGCGCAGCAGCTCGTTGATCCCGGTCTTCGCGCGCGTCTGCGCATCGACGCGCTTGACGATGACGGCGCAATAGAGCGACGGCCCCGGCGTGCCGTCGGGAAGCGGCTTGCCCGGCAGCGACCCCGGAACGACGACCGCGTAAGCGGGCACTTCGCCGACGAACACCTCGCCCGTCGCGCGGTCGATGATCTTGGTCGACGCGCCCAGATAGACGCCCATCGACAGCACCGCGCCCTCGCGCACGATCACGCCCTCGGCGACCTCGGCGCGCGCGCCGATGAAGGCGCCGTCCTCGATCACCACCGGACCGGCCTGTAACGGTTCCAACACCCCGCCGATCCCGGCGCCGCCCGACAGGTGGACGTTCGCGCCGATCTGCGCGCAGCTGCCGACGGTCGCCCAGGCGTCGACCATCGATCCCTCGCCGACCCGGGCGCCGATATTGACGAAGCTCGGCATCAGCACCGCGCCCTTGCTGATATGGGCGCCGCGGCGGACGATCGATCCGGGGACGGCGCGGAAACCCGCGTCGCGGAACCGGTTCTCGCCCCATCCGGCGAATTTGGACGGCACCTTGTCCCACCAGGTCGCGCCGCCCGGGCCGCCCTCGATGATTTCCATGTCGTTGAGGCGGAACGACAGCAGCACCGCCTTCTTCAGCCATTGGTTGACCTGCCACGTCCCCGACGCGTCGCGTTCGGCGACGCGGTAGCTTCCGTCGTCGAGCCCCGCCAGCGCGCTCTCGACCGCCTCGCGCACCGCGCCGGTCGTCGTCAGCCCCAGCGTGTCGCGTGCGTCCCACGCGGCGTCGATCGTGCTCTGCAGGTCGGTGGTCATGAAATTCCCCAAGGTAAAGGCAATGAATCGAGCCAGTCGGCGATGTCGGTCGCGTGAAAATCGACATGGTCCGGCAGGTGGTCCCGATGGCCGCTTTCGCTGCCATTGTCCAGCCACACGGTCGTCATCCCCAGCATCTTGGCCGGGGTCAGGTTGCGCGCCATATCCTCGACGAACAGGCTCTTCGCCGGGTCGACGCCAAGGTGCGCGACCATCATCTCATAGGCGGCCGCGTCGGGCTTGGGCGTATAGCGGGTGACGCGGATGTCGCAGATGCCGTCGAACAGGTCGGCGATCCCGCGGGCACCCAGCACGCGCGCCGCATAATCGGCATCGGCGTTGGTAAAGACCAGCTTGCGTCCGGGCAGCCGTTCCAGCCCGGCGCGCAGCCGCGCATCGACCGTCAGCCGGTCGAGCGCGATGTCGTGGACGTCGACCAGAAAATCCTCGGGGTCGACGCCGTGATGCTGCATCAGCCCCGCCATCGTCGTGCCATGATCGTGGAAATATTGCTTTTGCACACGCCGCGCCTCGACCGCGTCGACGTTCAAAAGCCGCATGATGAAGGCGCCCATGCGTTCGTCGATCAGATCGAACAGCTTCGCCGAGGGCGCATAGAGCGTGTTGTCGAGATCGAAGATCCAGCTGTCGATATGGTCGAGCGGGGCGGGCATGGCGCGGCGCATAAAGGCTGGGGTGCGCGGGGGCAAGCCACGCGGAAAGGATCGGAACTCCCGATTAACCGCATGATGCTACCCCTTGCGCTTGCGCCGCGCTAAAAGGCGGACATCAGGGCAAAGGGGAACGGCCATGGCCGACGCGAACCGACGCAGCCGCATCCACCGGATGGCTGGACGGCCTTTGCCTTTGCTTCTGAGCCTTGCCGCGCTCTCGCTCGCCGCATGCGGCGGCGGCGGTGCCCGCCCGTCGCCCACTCCGGCGCCTCCGCC
>NZ_JAEMQX010000230.1 GCF_016463645.1 Sphingopyxis sp.
CCAGCGACGTGCGCGACACCTCGCTCCGCCTGCCGCCGGGCGTGTCGGGCACGGTTGTCGAGGTTCGCGTCTTCAACCGTCACGGTATCGACAAGGACGAACGCGCGATCGCGATCGAACGCGAGGAAATCGAGCGCCTGAAGCAGGACGCCGACGACGAGCGCGCGATCCTCAACCGCGCGACCTTCTCGAGCCTCAAGGACCTGCTGATCGGTCAGACGACCAGCGCGGTTCCGAAGGGCCTGAAGAAGGGCGACGTCGTCACCGAAGAATTGCTGACCGACCTCGACCGCGCCGACTGGTGGAAGCTGGCGGTTGTCGAAGACAATGCCCAGACTGCCCTCGAAGCGATCAAGGCGCAGTATGACGACGCGATCAAGCGGATCAACGCGAAGTATGAAGATCGCGTCGAGAAGCTGCAGCGCGGCGACGAACTCGCCCCCGGCGTGCTCAAGATGGTCAAGGTCTTCGTCGCGGTGAAGCGCAAGCTGCAGCCGGGCGACAAGATGGCCGGCCGTCACGGCAACAAGGGCGTCATCAGCCGCATCCTGCCGAACGAGGACATGCCGTTCCTCGAAGACGGGACGCATGTCGACATCGTGCTGAACCCGCTTGGCGTGCCGTCGCGCATGAACGTCGGTCAGATCCTCGAAACGCACCTTGGCTGGGCTTCGCGCGGTCTGGGCCGGCAGGTCACGCAGGCGCTCGACGATTGGCGCGACGCCAATCCCGACGCGGTGGGCGGGCAGATGCCCGAAGCCGTCCGCGACGCGCTCGAGAATGTCTATGGCGCCGAATATCTTGACGATATCAAGTCGCGCGACGCCGACAACATCGTCGAACTGGCCGACAACCTGCGCGTTGGCGTGCCGTTCGCGACCCCGGTGTTCGACGGCGCGAAGGAAGCCGACGTGTCGAACATGCTGACCCTCGCCGGTCTGCATGACTCGGGTCAGTCGGACCTCTACGACGGCCGCACCGGCGACAAGTTCGACCGCAAGGTGACCGTGGGCTACATCTATATGCTGAAGCTCCACCACCTCGTCGACGACAAGATCCACGCGCGTTCGATCGGGCCGTACTCGCTTGTTACCCAGCAGCCGCTGGGCGGCAAGGCGCAGTTCGGTGGCCAGCGCTTCGGGGAAATGGAAGTGTGGGCGCTGCAAGCCTATGGCGCGGCGTACACGCTTCAGGAAATGCTGACGGTGAAGTCCGATGACGTGATCGGCCGCACCAAGGTTTATGAGGCGATCGTCAAGGGCGACGACACCTTCGAGGCCGGCATCCCCGAAAGCTTCAACGTGCTCGTCAAGGAAATGCGCTCGCTGGGCCTCAACGTCGAGCTTTCGTCCTACACGGATGAAGACGACGGCGAAGGTCCGGAAGCCCTTCCCGAAGCCGCCGAATAAGATTTTTCCTCACCCCTCTCGCGCCGCGCGAGGGGGGAAGATGGAGCAGACATATGAACCAGCTTACCAATTTCATGAACCCGGTCGCGAAGCCCGAAACCTTCGACATGATCAAGATCGGCATCGCGAGCCCGGAACGCATCCGCTCGTGGTCGTTCGGCGAAATCAAGAAGCCCGAAACGATCAACTACCGCACGTTCAAGCCCGAGCGTGACGGGCTGTTCTGTGCGCGCATCTTCGGTCCGATCAAGGATTATGAATGCCTGTGCGGCAAGTACAAGCGCATGAAATACAAGGGCATCGTCTGCGAGAAGTGCGGTGTCGAAGTCACGGTGACCAAGGTCCGCCGCGAGCGCATGGGCCATATCGAGCTCGCCGCGCCCGTCGCGCACATCTGGTTCCTGAAGTCGCTGCCGTCGCGCATCGGCCTGCTGCTCGACATGCAGTTGAAGCAGCTCGAGCGCGTCCTGTACTTCGAAGCCTATATCGTCCTTGAGCCCGGCCTGACCCCGCTCGAAAAGTTCCAGCTTCTGACCGAAGACGAACTGCTCGACGCGCAGGACGAATATGGCGAAGACGCCTTCTCGGCCGGTATCGGCGCCGAAGCGATCCGCGTGCTCCTCGAAAATCTCGATCTGGAGCAGGAACGCGTCGACCTGATGGAAGAGCTTGCGACCACCAAGTCGGAGCTGAAGCCCAAGAAGATCATCAAGCGCCTGAAGGTCGTGGAATCGTTCATCGATTCGGGCAACCGCCCCGAATGGATGATCCTCGAAGTCGTGCCGGTCATCCCGCCCGAACTGCGCCCGCTGGTGCCGCTCGATGGCGGCCGCTTTGCGACCTCGGATCTCAACGACCTGTATCGCCGCGTGATCAACCGCAACAATCGTCTCAAGAGGCTGATGGAGCTGCGCGCGCCGGACATCATCGTCCGCAACGAAAAGCGCATGCTGCAGGAAGCCGTCGACGCGTTGTTCGACAACGGCCGCCGCGGCCGCACGATCACGGGCGCAAACAAGCGTCCGTTGAAGTCGCTGTCCGACATGCTCAAGGGCAAGCAGGGCCGCTTCCGTCAGAACCTGCTCGGCAAGCGCGTCGACTATTCGGGCCGCTCGGTCATCGTGACCGGTCCGGAGCTCAAGCTGCACCAGTGCGGCCTGCCCAAGAAGATGGCGCTCGAGCTGTTCAAGCCGTTCATCTACGCGCGCCTCGACGCCA
>NZ_JAEMQX010000231.1 GCF_016463645.1 Sphingopyxis sp.
GCAGCTGGCCGAGCGCCTCGCTGTACATCCGGCCCGACATCTTCGGGAACCAGTAATAGAAGCCGGCGAAGAGCGAGAAGACCGCGCCCAGCGACAGCACATAGTGGAAGTGCGCGACGACATAATAGGTGTCGTGCAGGTTGGTGTCGACGCCGCCGTTGGCGAGCACGACGCCGGTCACGCCGCCGACGGTGAACATGAAGATGAAGCCGAGCGACCAGACCATCGGGGTCTTGAAGCTCATCGAACCGCCCCACATGGTCGCGATCCAGCTGAAGATCTTGATGCCCGTCGGGACCGCGATCACCATCGTCGCGGCGGTGAAGTACATCTTCAGGTTCACGCTCATGCCGACCGTGAACATGTGGTGCGCCCACACGATGAAGCCGACGACGCCGATCGCGACCATGGCATAGGCCATGCCGAGATAGCCGAACACCGGCTTGCGGCTGAAGGTCGAGATGATCTGGCTGACGATGCCGAAGCCCGGCAGGATCATGATGTAGACTTCGGGGTGACCGAAGAACCAGAAGAGATGCTGGTAGAGGACGGGATCGCCGCCGCCGGCCGCATCATAGAAGGTCGTGCCGAAGTTGCGGTCGGTCAGCAGCATCGTGATCGCCGCGGCGAGCACCGGCAGCGCGAGCAGCAGCAGGAAGGCGGTGACGAGCACCGACCACACGAACAGCGGCATCTTGTGCAGCGTCATGCCCGGAGCGCGCATGTTGAAGATGGTGGTGATGAAGTTGATCGCACCGAGGATCGACGCCGCACCCGCGAGGTGGAGCGAGAAGATCGCCATGTCGACCGCGGGCCCTGCCGAGCCGCTGGTCGACAGCGGCGCATAGACCGTCCAGCCGGTGCCGGCGCCAAGGCCGCTGCCGCCCGGAACGAACATCGAACCGACGAGCATGAAGAAGGCGACGAACGTCAGCCAGAAGGAGACGTTGTTCATGCGCGGGAAGGCCATGTCGGGCGCGCCGATCATCAGCGGCACGAACCAGTTGCCGAAGCCGCCGATCATCGCGGGCATTACCATGAAGAAGACCATGATCAGGCCGTGCGCGGTGATCATGACGTTCCAGAAATGCTTGGCCTGCACCTCGCCTGCCGACGCGTCGAAGAATTGCGCCCAGCCGGTCAGATGCTGGATACCGGGTTCCGCCAGCTCCCAGCGCATCATGCCCGACAGGATCCCGCCGACGATGCCGGCGACGATCGCGAAGATCAGATAGAGGGTGCCGATGTCCTTGTGGTTCGTCGACATGAACCAGCGGACAAAGAAGCCGGGCGTGTCGTGATCATGATCGTGCGCATGGTCGTGGCCGTGCGCGGGTGCAGTCGCTGCGATATCGGTCATCTGTCGGACCCCTTGTTAATTCTTGGCGGCCGGCGCGGCGGCGGGAGCCGCTGCGGGCGCAGCTTCGGTCGTGACGGCGGGAGCCGCTGCGGGTGCGGCTGCCGGAGCGGCCGCGGCAGGAGCCGGTGCAGCGGCGGGCGCTGCGGCTACGGGACCCTTGGGGTTGCCGCCCTTCGAGCGGACCCACGCTTCCCACCTGTCGACCGGGAGCACTTCGACGGCGATCGGCATATAGCCGTGATCGACGCCGCACAGTTCCGAACACTGACCGTAATAGACGCCGACCTTGTTCGCGGTGAACGTCGTTTCGTTGGCGCGGCCGGGGACCGCGTCCATCTTGGTCCAGAAGGCCGGAACCGCGAAGCTGTGGATCACGTCGGCGCCGGTGATGATCAGCTTGACCTGACGGCCGACGGGAACGACCATGCGGTTGTCGACCGCGAGGTGATAGGGCTCGCCGCGCGCGACGGCATCCTTTTCGGGCAGGATCTTCGAGACATATTCGCCGATGCCCTGGTCGGGATAGGCATAGCCCCAATACCACTGATACCCCGTGACCTTGATCGTCAGCGCGTCCTTCTTCGGCGGTTCATATTGCGCCGCGAGCAGCCGGATCGACGGCACGGCGATCACCGCGAGGATCAGCACCGGAATCGCGGTCCAGATGATTTCGATGAAGGTGTTGTGCGTCGTCTTCGACGGCACCGGGTTCGCCTTGGCGCGGAAACGGAACATCACCCAGAGCAGCAGACCGAGGACGATCAGCGTGATCACCGTGATGACGGGCAGCAGGATATAATGATTGAATTCATACGCCGTCTTGCCGATCGGGCTGACCTGCGGCTGGAAATCGATGCCCGCATCGACCGGCTGGCCGACCCCGGGGGTCGGTTTCATCGGGACATAGGTCGCGTCGCCCGCCGGAGCCGCTGCGGTCGTCGCCGCCGGCGCCGTGACTTCGGTCGCAGCCGGAGCCGGATTCGCCGGAGCCGTCGCGGCGGGGGCTTCGGCCGGAGCCGCAGCCGGTGCCTGCGCATGACCGGCGCCCACCGCGCCGAGCGACAAAGCCGCCGCAATTACAAGGGTTTTCAAGCTCTTCATAAGGATAGTGCCGCCCGTTGCCTGTTGTTCTTATGATGGCCCAGCCTGCCTTTCCCCACTGCCGGACACGCGTCCCCGCAGCCATCGGACAGGCTGAATCTCGCGGGCGCTATAGACCCGCTTGCCGCTTGCCTCAAGCATCTCTAACACTATTTT
>NZ_JAEMQX010000121.1 GCF_016463645.1 Sphingopyxis sp.
TTCTGATCGACATCGATCCGCAGGGCTCGCTCGCCGACTGGTGGAACGAGCGCGAAACCGACCTTCCGGCCTTTGCCCAGACCACGGTTGCCCGGCTGGCCTCCGACCTTGAAATCCTGCGCCAGCAGGGCTTCAAGCTCGCCGTCATCGACACGCCGCCGGCGATCACCATGGCGATCCAGAGTGTGATTTCGGTCGCCGAGCTGATCGTCGTTCCGACGCGCCCCAGCCCACATGACCTGCGCGCCGTCGGTGCCACCGTCGATCTGTGCGAACGCGCCGGCAAGCCGCTGGTGTTCGTGGTCAATGCCGCGACGCCCAAGGCGAAGATCACCAGCGAAGCCGCGGTCGCGCTGTCGCAGCACGGCACGGTCGCGCCGGTCACGCTGCACCATCGCACCGATTACGCCGCGTCGATGATCGACGGCCGCACGGTGATGGAGGTCGACCCGAATGGCCGATCAGCCGAGGAAATACGCCAACTCTGGACTTATATGAACGATCGCCTCGAGAAGAATTTCCGTCGCACCGTATTCGCCGCGCCGGCCCCGACGCAGGGCAATTATGGCGCAGTCCGCCCGATGGGTGGTGGCTTCGGCCGCCGCATCGCCGGTCAGTGACGGGGGGCACGGAAACCATGGGAGAACCCAAACCCCTCGCATCGCTGAGCGCCGGACTGTTGGCCCGCAAGGGCGGGGCACGCCCCGCGATGCGCCGCCAGCCGCTCGGCAGCGGTCCCGCGCCGCTGAACAGCATGGGCTATGACGATCTTGGCTGGAACGACATGGGCTATGATGTCGATCCCGACCAGTCGGCCGAACCCGTACGCATGCTCGATCTCAAGCCCTTGCTCACCGGATCGGTGCTCGCGCACAATGCCGAAGCCGAACATGCGGTCGACGAGACCGCCGGTCCTGCGCTGGCGCCGGAATTCACCGGCGATCTGACCGGTCAGCTCGCCGAAATGGCCGAAAGCCATGACGCGGGCGAGTTCGCGCCCGAGGCGCCCGAGGTTCCCGAAGTGGTTCGCCAGCAGGAATCGCTGATCGAGCGCGTCGCCGCGGTGGCGCGCAAGGTCGAAGCGCGCCCGGAGCCGGCGCCGAAGAGGGAAAAGACGCCGCGCGCCCTGCGGGCCCGGGAAAAGGCGGCCTTCACGCTGCGTCTCGACGCCGAGCGCCATTTGCGGCTGCGCCTGGCGAGTGCGGTGACCAACCGCTCGTCGCAGGTGATCCTGACCGACCTGCTCGACGAGTATCTGGCTTCGCTGCCCGAGATCGACGCGATGGCGAGCCGCCTGCCCGCCGCGCGGCCGGTGCGCGGGCAGCGCTGAAAAGGAAAAGAGGGGGACCCGTCATGAACCGCAAGATGCTGAAGAGCCTGGCCGTCTCGGGCTTCGTTCTGGGCGTGGCCACCGGGTGCAGCGGCATGGGCAAGATGGCCGACGCGCCGTCGCGCGCCGCCGGCGCGCCTGCGGTCGCCGCCAAATCCGCCGACCAGGCGCGCATCGCGCTCGAAGCCGGCAAGCCGAGCAAGGCCGTGAACCTAGCCGAGGCGGCGGTGGCGGGCAGCCCGCGCGACGCCGGCTATCGTGCGCTGCTGGGGCAGGCCTACCTGGGCAATGGCCGTTTCGCATCGGCATCATCGGCGCTCCGCGAAGCGATCGAACTTGGCGCGACCGACAATCACACGGTTCTGTCGCTGGCGCTCGCCGAGATCGCGCAGGGCAAGAACCGCGAGGCGATCGCGCTGCTGACCGAGTATCGCGACACGGTGGCGGCACCCGACCTCGGGCTCGCGCTCGCGCTGGCGGGCGATTCCGAGGGTTCGATCTATGTGCTGAACGAGGCCGCGCGCGCCAAGGATGCGGATGCGCGGACCCGCCAGAATTTCGCACTCGCACTCGCGCTTTCGGACCGCTGGGCGCAGGCGCGGATCGTCGCGTCGCAGGATCTGTCGATCGCCAAGCTCGAGGGTCGGATGGCCGAATGGTCGAAGCTTGCCGAACAGCCCAGCTCGCAGGTGCGCGTGGCGAGCCTGATCGGCACGACCGCGCAGCAGGATGCCGGCATGCCCGTGCGCCTGGCGCTGAGCAATTTTACCGACACGCAGATGGCCGCGGCCGAACCCGTCGCGCAGCTGGCGAGCGCCGACCCGGCGCCGGTCGCCGACTATGCGCCGCCGCCGCCGGTGATGACTCCCGTGCTGGCAGACGCGGGCGGCGCGATCCGCAGCATCGAGCTGCCGATGCCCGAGCGCACCGCCGACGGCGTCGTGCCGGTGACCGAATTGCCGCAGCCGAAGCCGGCGGGCGAAGTGATTTTGGCGGATGCCGCGCCCTATCGCGCCGCGCCGCGCGCCCAAGGCGAGGGCCGTATCCGCCCCGCGCAGAAACAGGCGCTCGAACTCGCGACCGTGCTGATCCCGAAGGCGATGGGTTTCGATGCGAAGAAGCCGTCCGGCTGGGCGGTGCAGCTCGGCGCCTATGACAGCCTCGGCATCGCCAAGGAAAAATGGGGCGTGCTGAAGACGCGCAACAGCGTACTCGCCGGCTTCCCCGCGTCGAGCCACGCCGCGACGGTGAACGGCCGCGCCTTCTATCGCCTGACGGTGAACGGCCTCGCGTCGCGCGCCGATGCGACCAGCCTCTGCAACCAGCTGAAGGCGCAGGGCCAGACCTGTTTCATCCGCGCGATGGGCGGCGGCGAGGCGATCCAGTGGGCGTCGAAGGCCGGCGCGATGCGGCTCGCCTCGCGCTAGGCCGGGTTTCAGGAATAAGGGGGGAGGGGCGTGGCCGCGAGGCCGCGCCTCTCTGTTTTCCGGACAGGCGTGCGGCCGCAGGCATTCGATTTTCAATATTGTCCAAATAATCCGGCGCTGTCGATCGCGCCATTTCTTCATTTGTCTTGACCGGACGGGATGCGCTGGCAAGAAGCAGGAATTCTGAGGGGGATTCCATGCGTAACCAGTATCTTGCCGTTGTCAGTCTGAGCTGTGCCCTGTTGTCCGCTTGCGGCGGCGGCGGGGGTGGCGGCGTCAACTCGACCCCGCCGCCGCCGGGCGCAAATGCCAACAGTTCGCTCGTGAACCTGCAATATAGCGAGGATTTCATCGGCCGGGCGTCGGTCATCCGTTATGATGTCTCGCGGGCGACCGGCGGCGCGACCGTGCGCAGTCCGAGCGAGAATACGGGCGGGCGGATACGCTATGACGCGGCGACGAGAACCTATACCCTGACCGGCACAACCTATCCGCAATCGACCTTTGGCCCATCCAACCGGATCGACGCGTCGAGCGGCCCGGTGATCACCGCCTATCAGAAGGTCAACGGCAACCAGCAGGAAAATCTGGCGCTGTTCAACCCGGGCGCCGGCAACACCGAACTGGCACTCACCTATACGAGCTATGGCGCGTTGCAGAAGATCACCGACAATGGCGCGACCGTCGACGTCAACACGGCCTTCTTCACCTATGGCGTCCAGACCGCGGCGAGCGACATGCCGCGGACCGGATCGGTCAATTATCGCACGAAGATCGACGGCCAGTTCGCCGACGCGACCGGTGTCTATGCGATTTCGGGCCCGAGCAGCTTTTCCGCGAATTTCGGAGCGGGCACGATCGCCTTCAGGATGGACCCGGTCGGCGAGAATGTCGTCACCGGCGGCAGGAAAAGCCTAGGATCGCACACAATGACCGGCTCGATCGCCATCGGCAACCAGTTCAATGCCTCGAACGAGTTCAGCGCGCCCTATGGCAGCAATCTTGCAGGCTATTTCTATGGTCCCGGCGCCGCCGAACTGGGCGGAACTTTCCTGATCAGGGATAACACGGGGGGAAGCGGCGTGGGCGCGGGCATCGTGGTCGGCAAAAAGGATTGATGCGGCGAAGGCCGGCACTCGTGACCGCGTTGCCCGGACTGTCACCATGGCGCTCGCGTACGGAGGATATACGCCGGCCTAGCTTTCGCCCGCCGGCGCGGGAAGCCGCGCGAGCAGCGCGACGAGTTGCGCCTGGCTGTTCGCGCCGGTCTTGCGAAAAATACCTTTCAGAAGGAAACGCACCGCGTTGAGGCTGACGGCGCGGAGCGCGGCATAATCCTGCAGCGTGTCACCCGCGGCGAGCGCGACCGCGAGGCGTGCCTCGGCAGGCGTCAGCCCGAACCATTGCGCGACGCGGTCGATCTCGACCACCGGGGTCTCGCCCGGCGCGCTGCCGAGCGTGACGATCAGCGACGCGCCGAGCCGCACGCCGCCGAGCTGCTGCGCCGACTGGCGCGTGACGCGTGCGACGAGCACGGGGCATTCCTTGCCCGACGGCGCGACCGTCTGGAAGGCAAGGCCCGCGGGATCGGGGCTTTTGACGAGGTCGAGCAGTCGCTTCTGGCTCGCGGGGTGGGTGAAGGCGAAACGATCCTGCGCCGTGCGGATAAAGCCGGTGCGCTCGTAGCGCGCCGCGCGCGCATTGGCGGCGAGGATATTGAGCTGGTCGTCGAGGCTGAAGATGGCGAAGGGCGCGGCATCGGCGGCAGCGCGCGCGGCGCCCGCCGCGAGGTCGAGCGTCGCGATGCGGTCGCTGATCCGCATCGCGCGCTGGATATGCGGGGCAAGGATGCGAAGCCCGCGCTTCAACCGCTCGACGTCGCGGTCGCCGGGACCGGGCAGCATCAGTCCGAGCCGGTCGCCGTCGCGGCGATCGAGCAGCACGCCGACGAGGCGGTCGATGCCGTAGGGTTTCAGGAAGTTGCGGAAGAATTCGCTCTCGTAGAATTCCTCGCGCGTCATGATGTCGAAGCTGTCGACGACGCTGCCGTTGCCGTAGCGCTGGAACTTGCGCGACCAGGGATGGTGGCCGGCGTAGACCGCGGTGTAGATTTCCTGGATGCCCGCGGCGAGACCGGTCGCGGCGACGAAGCGCGCGTTCGGCGGATTGCTGCTTTCCCAGAGAATGAAGGCGGCTTCCCAGCTCAGCGGGCAGAGCGTGGCGGTGATGCGGGCGAGGGTCTCGTTCCAGCTTTCGGGATGAAGCACCGAATCATAGATTTCGCCGATCAGCGCGTTGAGAACTTCCCATTCTGCCGGCGCATTATGGTCGGTCGGAAAGGTCGGTTGCTGGTCGCTCTGCATGCACTTCCCCCAAGAAGATCCGCAGCGCGATCATTTGAGAGGAGTGCGACCGCGATGGCAAGCGCAATGCGATAAAATGAAAATATTCGGTCTCCTACCCACGTGGGTAGCGAAACAATCCACCGAATCGGCCATTGAGCGGGTGCGACCCGAGGAAGGTGGAACCAAGGCCATCTTGCTCTCTTGAAGTCCGTCGGCTTGCCGGCGGACTTCATTTTTGTGCGCCGGGTACGCCTTTCGGGCGTTCAGAAGCGGAAGAAATAGGGCATGCTTTCGAGCGTCTCGACCACCTTGCACTTGGCGCCCGCGCTCTTGCAGCTTCCCATCACCGAGCGTTTCGCACCCGCGGGCGTACTCGCGAAGCCGGCATAATATTGCCCCTCCTTGTCGCGTGCGATCGCGAAATGGCCGTTCGCGCCCCACAGGCCGACGACGCAGTCTCGGCCGCCCGCCTCGCGGCACGCCGTCATCGCGTATTTTTCGGCCTGTTCGCGGTTATCACCGCGCAGCGCGCCATAGGAATAGCCGGGCTGGCCCGACGCCGAGCGCCAGAAGGCGATCGCGGCGAAGCTGTTGACCATATAGCCGCCGACATAGTCCTGTTTTTCCTGGGCGAACGGAATGACCTGTCCCGGCGGGGCGGGGGCACTGCCGCTGCCGTAAATCTGTTGCAGCACCTGCGGCGGCGGGGCGGTGCAGGGGAGGCCCTGCGCGCAAGGAATGCCCTGCACCGGCGTCATCTGTGCGGCGGCGGCGGTGGCGAGCAGGGCGGCTGCGAAAGCTGGAACGGCAAGACGGCGCATCGGGTCATCCTCGCTGTTTATCGATCCCCCGGATCCCGGGTATCGAATTAAATCAGCGAGATAAAGCCCGGATCAGCGGATGCGCTGGCCGCCCTTCCACATTGCGGTAGCGCGGCCCTGCACCGGCATGCCGTCGAAGGGCGTGTTGCCCGCCCACGCCGCCATCTTCTTGGCATCGACCTGCCACGGCGTGCCGTCGTTGACGAGGATCAGGTCGGCCTCCTTGCCCACCGCGAGTTTCCCGGCGTCGACGCCGAGCAGGCAGGCGGGGGTGGCCGCGAGCAATTCGAACAGGCGTCCGGGCGAGATATGGCCGTCGCGCATGAGACCCAGCCCGAGCGCGAGCAGGGTTTCGGCGCCCGCCATGCCGGGGAGCGCCTCTGCAAAGGGGAGGCGCTTGTCCTCGGGGCCGCGCGGGTCGTGGCCCGAGGCGAGGATGTCGATCGTGCCGTCGGCGATCGCGGCGAGGCAGGCGAGGCGGTCGTCTTCCGAGCGGAGCGGCGGCGACAGACGAGCGAAGGTGCGGAAATCGCCGGTCGCGGTGTCGGAGAGCAGCAGGTGCGCCGGGGTGATGCCACAGAGGACGGGCAAGCCCTTCGCCTTGGCGGCGCGGATCAGGTCGAGCCCGCGCGCGGTGGTGACCTGCCGGAAATGAACCGGCGCGCCGGTTTCCTCGACGAGCGCGAGGTCGCGCGCGATCGCCATCGCCTCGGCGATCGCGGGGGCGGAGGCAAGACCGAGGCGCGTCGCCATCTCGCCGTCGGTCGCGACGGCGCCGGCGGTGAGGCCCTCATCCTCGGCATGGATGATCGTCACGAGGCCGAGCGAGGCGGCATAGGACAGGACACGGCGCATCACGCCGGTGTCGGCGATGCGGGTGCGCCCGGTGGCGATGGCGCGGGCGCCGGCCTGTTTCATCAGACCGATCTCGGCGAGTTCCTTGCCTTCGAGCCTTTTGGTCGCGGCGGCGAGCGGGTGGACCCAGAGGTCGGGCTTGCCGCCCTTCGCGGCGCGCTCGACGAGCCCGGCGCCGTCGAGTGGGCCGCTGTCGGGCATCAGCGCGGCGCGCGTGATGCCGCCGAAGTGGAAGGCGGGCTTGTCGGTCGCGAAGACGCCGAGGTCGATGATGCCGGGGGCGAGCCACTGGCCCTTTGCATCGACGGTTTCCGTGCCCTCGGGGATTTCGGCGGGGTCGAGCGCGGCGATACGGCCGGCCGCGACAAGCAGACTGCCCGAACGCGGCGTGTCGCCGTCGATCAACTGCGCGTTGACGATGTGAAGCGGCTTCAGTTCCATCCCGCGACCCCTCGCTTGCGACGCGTCAGAATGTCGAGACACGCCATGCGCACCGCGACCCCCATTTCGACCTGCTCGGTGATTGTCGAGCGCACGAGATCGTCGGCGACGCTGCTGTCGATCTCGACCCCGCGATTCATCGGGCCGGGGTGCATGACGATCGCGTCGGGCTTCGCTTTTTCGAGCCGCTTCGGGGTGAGGCCGTAGAGCGCATGATATTCGCGTGCGGAGGGAAGGTAGGCGCCGTCCATGCGCTCGTTCTGGAGGCGGAGCATCATCACGACGTCGGCGTCCCTGACGCCTTCGTCCATGTCGGTGAAGGTGGTGACATGCATCCGTTCCATCGCGGGCGGGGTGAGCGTCGGCGGCGCGACGACGCGTACCTCGTTGCCGAGCAGGGTGAGCGCAAGGATGTTCGAGCGCGCGACGCGGCTGTGGAGGACGTCGCCGCAGATCGCGATGGTGAGCCCCTCTACACGGCCCTTGCGGCGGCGGATCGTCAGCGCGTCGAGCAAGGCCTGCGTCGGATGCTCGTGGCGGCCATCGCCCGCATTGAGCACAGGGCAGTCGACCTTGTCGGCGATCAGTTGAACCGCACCCGACGACGCATGGCGGATGACGATCGCGTCGGCGCGCATCGCGTTCAGTGTCATCGCGGTGTCGATCAGCGTCTCGCCCTTCTTCACGCTCGATTGCGCGGCGTGCATGTTGACGACGTCGGCGCCGAGGCGCTTGCCCGCGATCTCGAACGACAGGAGCGTGCGCGTCGAGTTCTCGAAAAAGGCGTTGATGATCGTGAGGCCGGCGAGCCGGTCGTCATGCTTGGCCGCGCCGCTGCGGTTCAGTTCGACCCACTCTTCGGCGGCGTCGAGCACGTAGGAAATTTCCCACGGGGTGAGCGGGGCGATGCCGAGAAGGTGGCGATGGCGAAAGGCATCGCCGCCGGGCGGATAGTCGCTGGCGGGTCGGATCGTGGAGCTTGTCATTAAAGCCGAGCGTTTAGGCAGGTGCGGCGATTCTCGCAAGCGCCGAGGCGAGCAGCGGCTCCAATATTCCGAGCGCCCACAGCGCGAGCAGAATGAGATCGAGCCCGAGCCAGATCGTCATCCACGTCGCGAACGGCTGTTTCCGCGTCTTGTGGCGGACGATCCGCGAGGCGGCGAAACTGCCCGGCGCACCGCCGAGAAAGGCCCAGAGGAGCAACGTGCCCTCCGAAATGCGGCGCGCACCCTGTGCCGCGAACCGCTTGTCGAGGACCATCAGCACGAAGGCGATCAGGTTCGCGGCGATCAGCCAGTAAACGATACAGGCGGTCAAGCGCGGGTCATCGCGTCGATCGCGCCCTGCAGGATGAAAGCGGCGGCGGCGCTGTCGACGCGTTCGGCGCGTTTGGCGCGGCTGACGTCGGCGGCGATCATCGCGCGCTCGACCGCCGCGGTCGACCAGCGTTCGTCCCAGAGCAACAGGGGGAGACCGAGCGGCGCGAGGTTGCGCGCGAAGGCGCGGGTGCTTTGGGTGCGCGGGCTGTCGCTGCCGTCCATGTTGAGCGGCAGGCCGACGACGAGGCCGACGATATTGTGCTGCACGACCAGCGCCTTCAGCGTTTCGAGGTCGCCCGAGAATTTCTTGCGGATGATCGTCTTGTCGGGGGTCGCGAAGCTCCAGTTCGTGTCGCAGAAAGCGACGCCGATGGTTTTCGTGCCGACGTCGAGGCCGATCAGGCGCCCGCCGTTCGGGAAGTTGGCGGCGAATTCGGGGGCGGCGGTGGTGATCATGCGCCTTCTCTACACGAACCGGCGGAAAGCGGGACCCCGGATCAGGTCGGGGATTATTGCCTTCCGGCGAAAGCCGAGGGAGCCGATTTTGGAGGAGGTCCTGCTGACCGTTTCACGAGATTCGCGCAGAGGCGCGGAGCTGCGGAGACCGTGGCTCAGGCCGATAGGCCCTTTCCATTGCACCACGTGCCGTTGGTCGCGGCATTGCGGGAGTGGAGCCGCTTCGCGGTCAGCGCCATCTCTCCGCGGCTCCGCGTCTCCGCGCGAACCAAAATCTCTGCGCATCTGCGCAAATCTTGTGCACGCCAGCTTTTGCCGGGGGAACGGCAACTTTACATGCCCCGGAAGGATATGGGCCGATCAAGTCCCGGGTGACGAAGAAAGGGCAGCGGGCGTCGGCGGTGCGATTGGCGCGGCCGGGGGCGGCACCGGCGACGGCTTGCCTTCATAGGTGGCAAGCCGTCGGAGCGCGTCGGCGCGGACGTTCGCCCAGAAGAGCGTGATGTCGTAGACGTGATAGTTGTTGCCGGGGAGCACATAGCCCGCGACGACGTAATTCTTCGCGATGTCGGCGTCGCCGATCATCAGGAAGCCGCGTGTGTCGTCGCACTTCGCGCCGATCTTGCCCGCGATCAGCGATCCCGATTTGAAACCCTCGGTCGGCTTGAGTGTGCCGATATTCGCCGCAGGCGGCGCTTCGGTGTCGGGAATGCCGGTGAGCGGGTTGGTGCAGAGCATGCGCGTGCCCGCGCGCGGCCGACCGTCGAAACCGATCGTGCCGTCATAGGCGTCGGTAACCATCACCGGATCGGCGGGGTCGGCGAAGGTCGCCCAGCTCACAATGCAGCCCTTCTGTTCGGGAGTCTGGCACGCGGGCAGGCCGAGACCCGCGATGTCGGTGTCGAGGCTGACCGGCCAGCCGATCACATAGGCCGCGACGATGCGCTTCGCGAGCGGCGTGCCCGCGATCTTCGTGCGAAGCAGGGTGGTCAGGTGGAGTGCGCCCTGGCTGTGGCCGGCGAGGATGATCGGCTTGTTCTTCGGCTGCGCCGCGAGAAAGGCGTCGAACGCCTCCTCGACATCGCGATACGCCGAATCGATCGCCTTGCCCGCGGTGACGCGGTCCTCGGCGAGGAAGGCGCCGAGCGTCGCCTGCCGGTAGCGCGGCGCCCAGATTTCGCCGGCGTCGGCGAAGGCGCTCGCCATGCCCTGCACGAACAGGTTGGCGCGATGGTCCGAATCGCGATCCTCGAGCGGCGCGTTCCAGCTCGAGCGGCTGTAATAGCTCGTCGGGTGGACGAAGAAGACCGCGGCGTCGCCCTTGG
>NZ_JAEMQX010000232.1 GCF_016463645.1 Sphingopyxis sp.
GAGCGCAGCGGGTCCAGTGCGATATGCCAGTTCTCCTCGGTGACGCCCCAGTTGTCGAGCATCATCTCCGACCGCAGCCAGCCGGGCGTGACGGCTACCGCGGTGGCGCCGAAGCCCGCCAGCTCGTGGCCCTGGCTGTAGGCGAGCCGGTTGACGGCGACCTTGGCCAGGTCGTAGAACACCGACAATCGGTAGTTGTCGTCGTTGAAACTCTTTGTCCCGTCGGTCACTTCGACGTGAAGTCCGCCGGGCTTGCCGGCAAGCAGCGGCAGCAGGCTTTGCAGGTCCGCCGTCTTGCCCCCGGCCGCCGCCTTGTTCTGGCGGACGACATCGGCCTCGACGGTCGGGCGCGGATCGTCATAGAGCACGCCGAGCGCCATCGGGAATTCGCCGAAGCGCATTTCGACGAGCATATGCGCGACGCTGCGATTGGTGACATCATGGACGATCACGCCCGCGGCCTGCCAATCGCCATCGACGATATCAACGGTCTTGAGGTGCAGAGCCTCGGCGTCGAGCGCGATGCCCTTGGTGCCTTTGGCATAGACCATCGGTTCGCCATTCTCGAGCCAGAGCTGGCGATCTTCGGCACCCTTGGGCGCGGCGAAATCCTCGAACACGTCTTTGTTATAGACGATACAATTCTGGAAAATCTCGATAAAAGCTGCACCCTTGTGAGCATGGGCTGCTTTCAACACCTCAGGTAGCTTCTTCGAAACGTCGAAACCCCGCGCCACGAAGCGCGATCCGGCGCCGAGCGCAAAGGCGGCGGGCTGGGCCGGGCGGTCGACCGACCCATAAGGCGTCGAAGGGCTGGTCGTGCCGACGCGGCTGGTCGGCGAATATTGGCCCTTAGTCAGCCCGTAAATCTCGTTGTTGAACAACATGATCTGGCAATCGAGATTGCGGCGGATCAGGTGCATCGTGTGGTTGCCGCCGATCGACAGCCCGTCGCCGTCGCCGGTGACGATCCAGATGTCGAGGTTCGGATTGGCGAGCTTCAGTCCCGTCGCGAACGCGGGCGCGCGGCCGTGAATCGTATGGAAGCCATAGGTTTCCATATAATAGGGAAAGCGCGACGAGCAGCCGATGCCGCTGATGAACACGGTGTTCTCGGGCGCGGTGCCGATATCGGGCATCGTGCGCTGCACCGCCTTCAGGATCGCATAGTCGCCGCAGCCGGGGCACCAGCGGACTTCCTGATCGGTTTCCCAATCCTTGAGCGTCGTCGGGCGTGCGATGGTGGTCATTTCGTTCACTGGAGCGCCTCCTCGATGGCGGCTTCGATTTCGGCGATGGCGAACGGCTGGCCCGACACCTTGTTCACGGGCTTCGCGTCGACCAGATACTGATCGCGCAGCACGGTCTTGAGCTGCCCTGTGTTCATCTCGGGCACGATCACCCTGTCATAGCTTTTGAGCAGCTCGCCGAGGTTCGCGGGCAGCGGCCAGATATGGCGGATATGGACGTGACTGACGTCTTTCCCCTCGGCGCGCTTGCGGCGCACCGCCTGATGGATAGGGCCAAAGGTCGAGCCCCAGCCGACGACCGCGAGCTTGCCGCCCTCGGCGCCGAGCTCGACAATCTGATCGGGCACCTTGATGCCGTCGACCTTCGCCTTGCGGATATCGGTCATCGCCTGGTGGTTGCCCGGGGCGTAATTGATGTGCCCGGTGTCGATTTCCTTCTCGATCCCGCCGATGCGGTGGAGCAGGCCCGGCGTTCCCGGCTTGACCCATGGCCGTGCGAGCTTTTCGTCGCGACCATAGGGCTTGAACCCGCCCTCGGGCACCTCTTCGAGGAACTCGACCGGGAACGCGTCGTAGGTCGTGAGATCGGGTACCGCCCAAGGCTCGGCTGCATTGGCGATATAGCCGTCGGTCAGCAGCATCACCGGCGTCATATATTGCACGGCGATCCGGCACGCTTCGATCGCACATTCGAACGCGTCGCCGGGCGAACGCGCGGCGACCACCGGCATCGGCGCGTCACCGTTGCGACCGTAGACCGCCTGATAGAGGTCCGACTGCTCGGTCTTCGTCGGCAAGCCCGTCGAAGGGCCACCCCGCTGTGAATTGACGATGACGAGCGGCAGCTCGGTCATGATCGCGAGCCCCATCGCCTCGCCCTTCAGCGCGATACCGGGCCCCGACGAGCTGGTGACGCCGAGCGAACCGCCATAGCTCGCGCCGATCGCCGAGCAGATCGCGGCGATTTCGTCCTCGGCCTGGAAGGTCGTGACGTCATATTCCTTGAGCCGCGACAGATGGTGCAGGATCGCCGACGCGGGCGTGATCGGATAGCCGCCGAAGAACATCGGCAGCCGGGCGAGCTGCGCGCCCGCGACGAGCCCGAGCGCAATACCCTCGGCGCCGGTCAGCGTACGATAGAGGCCGGGGGCGGCAGGTGCCGGGTCGACATGATGCTGCTTGAGCGGACCCGCAAGTTCGGCAGTCTCGCCATAGGCGTGACCGGCATTCAGCGCCGCGACGTTCGCCGCCGCCAGCTCGGGGGCTTTCGCGAATTTCGCATTGAGCCAGTCGACGAGCGGCTGACGGTCGCGGTCGAACATCCAGAGCGCGAGCCCCAGCGTCCACATATTCTTGCAGC
>NZ_JAEMQX010000233.1 GCF_016463645.1 Sphingopyxis sp.
CTGTTTTTTTGGCGCGTGTATTGGGTGTTGGCGAGTTGTCTGGTCTGGTTCGCTTGAGCGGGGGAGCGAACATGGAGAGCTGGTCGTTCGACTGGTTGTCGGGTGGCGAGGTGTCGGGTTATGTTCTGCGCCGGGCGCCGTCGGCGGCGTATATGGCGGACCGTCCGTTCGGGCATGGCGACGAGGCGGCGCTGGTGATGGCGGCGCATGATGCGGGGGTGAAGGCGCCCGAGGTTGTGGGTGTGCTGGAGCCGGGCGACGGCATGGGCACGGGTTATGTGATGCGGCGGGTGGCGGGCGAGGTGTCGCCGGCGAAGATCCTGGCCGATCCGCCGCCGTCGCTGCTCGGCGATCTCGGGCGCGAGCTTGCGCGCATCCACGGCGTTCCGCCGGAGAGGGTGCCCGGGGCGATCCCCTTGATGGACACAAGGGAAGCGCTGGCCGGGCTTCGGTCGCGCTTCCTGTCATATGGCGGCGACCGGCCGGTGATCGCGCTGGCGATCAGATGGTGCGAGGATCATCTGCCTGTCGCTGCCGATCCGGTGCTCGTCCATGGCGATTACCGGATGGGCAATGTGATGGTCGATGCGGACGGTCTGGCGGCGGTGCTCGACTGGGAGCTCGCGCACCGCGGCGATGCGCATGAGGACCTCGCGTTCGGTTGCATGAGCGTGTGGCGCTTCGGGCGGTTGGACAAGCCGGCGTTCGGGGTCGGCAGCCTCGAGGATTACTTCGCGGCCTATGAGGGCGCGGGCGGGGTCAGGGTCGATCGCGACCGCTTCCGCTTCTGGCTCGTCTACCGGACGCTCTGGTGGGCCTTGGGCTGCCTGCAGATGGGCGAGGCGTGGCGGAGCGGGGCGGACCGGACGGTCGAGCGCGTCGTGATCGGGCGGCGGACCGCCGAGCAGGAACTCGACCTGGTGCGGTTGCTCGAAGAGGAGGCGCCCGAGGCCGAACGCGACCGGGCCTTGCCGCCGGGGGGCGAACCCGCGCCGGTGCCGACGGGCGAGCCGGCCAATGCCGAGATGGTCGCGGCGGTGCAGGGCTGGATCGAGGCATCGATCAAGCCGCAGACGCAGGGCCACGCCAAGTTCGAGGCGGTGGTGGCGATGAACGCGCTCGGCATCGTGCTGCGCGACCTCGAGGCCGGGGTGCGGGCAGAGGATGCGGGGCTTGCCGCCGCCTTGCTGTCGGGTGAGCGGACGCTGGCCGAGCCGGGGCTGCTTGCAAGGCTGCGGCGCGCCGTGCTGGCGAAGTGCGCGGTCGACAGCCCCAAATATGCGCCGCTTGTCGAGGCGCGTGCCGCGTGGCGCGGATAGCGATAACAGGGAGAGAGACGATGGACTTTGCGATGCCCGCCGATCTGCAGGCGTATCTGGACGAGCTCGATCGCTTCATCGAGGCCGGGATCAGGCCGCTCGAGCTCGCGGACGACAATATCCGCTTCTTCGATCACCGCCGCGAGCATGCGCGCACCGACTGGGACAATCAGGGGCTGCCGCGGCACGAGTGGGAAGAGCTGCTGAAGGCCGCCACCCGCAAGGCCGATGCCGCGGGCCACTGGCGCTTCTCGGCGCCGAAGAAATACGGCGGCAAGGACGGGTCCAACCTCTGGATGGCGGTGATCCGCGAGCATCTCGCGGCGAAGGGGCTGGGCTTGCACAACGATCTCCAGAACGAGCACAGCATCGTCGGCAACTTCCCTTTTGTGGAGATGTTCGAGCAGTTCGCGACCAGCGAGGAGCAGAAACAGGAATTTATCCTCGGCGGGTTCGAGGGGAAACGCCGCACCGCGTTCGGGCTGACCGAGCCCGATCATGGCAGCGACGCGACGCATATGGAGACGCGCGCGGTGCGCGAGGCGCGGGACGGTGTCGACGGCTGGCTGATCAATGGCCGCAAGATGTGGATCACCGGCATGCACGCCGCGACGCACTGCGCGACCTTCTGCCGCACGAGCGGGAACGACGGCGATGCGCAGGGGATCACCTGCCTGCTCGTGCCGACGGGGACGCCGGGCATGAGCGTCGATGAATATATGTGGACGTTCAACATGCCGACCGACCATCCGCGCATGACGTTCGGCGATGTGTGGGTGCCCGACAGCGCGCGGCTCGGCCCCGAGGGCGGCGGCCTCGCGATCGCGCAGAGCTTCGTCCATCAGAACCGCATAAGGCAGGCGGCGAGCTCGCTCGGCGCCGCGGTCTACTGCATCGAGGAGAGCGTGAAATACGCAAGGGCGCGCAAGCCGTTCGGCGAGGCGCTCGCGAAAAACCAGGCGATCCAGTTCCCGCTCGTCGAACTCGCGACGCAGGCCGAGATGCTGCGCCTCCTCATCCGCAAGACCGCGTGGGACATGGACAACACCCCCCACAAGGACATCGAGCGCAGCCTCTCCGACAAGGTCAGCATGTGCAACTACCAGGCGAACCGCCTCGTCTGCGAGGCCGCCGACCGCGCCATGCAGGTCCATGGCGGCATCGGATACTCGCGCCACAAACCCTTCGAACATATCTACCGACACCACCGAAGATACCGCATCACCGAAGGCGCCGAGGAAATACAAATCCGTAAAGTCGCCGCATTCCTCTTCGGCTATATGGGA
>NZ_JAEMQX010000234.1 GCF_016463645.1 Sphingopyxis sp.
CCGGCCGGCCGATCATGCCCGGCGTCCTCATCGTCGAGGCGCTGGCGCAGGCCGGCGGCATTCTCGCGGTCGAATCGCTCGGTCTCGGCGGTTCGGGCAAGCTCGTCTATTTCATGGGGATCGACGGGGTGAAATTCCGCAAGCCCGTCGAACCCGGCGTGCTGCTCGATCTTCACGTCACCATCCTTCAGGCGAAGCGGAACATCTGCAAGTTCGAAGGGAAGGCGATGCTGGACGGACAGCTCGCGACCGAGTGTCAGTTCACCGCAATGATCGCCGATCCGCCGAGCGACTAAGCACCACTTGCAAAATTGCGCTTTCGCCGTTAGGGGACGCCGCTTCGCGGGCCCCGTGACGGGGAAAGCATCGACTCAGCTGCTGGTCGGTAACCAGTGGCGCAGGAGCCTGGAAATGAAAAAAGACGTTCACCCCGACTATCACATGATCACGGTCAAGATGACCGATGGCACCGAATATCAGACGCGCTCGACCTGGGGCAAGGAGGGCGACGTGATGACGCTCGAAATCGACCCCACCGCGCACCCGGCGTGGACCGGTGGCACCGGACGTCTGCTCGACGCCGGCGGTCAGGTAGCGAAGTTCAACAAGCGCTTTGGTGGTCTCACCCTCAAGCGTTGATTCGCTTCCTCAGCCGAGGACTTTCGCAAGCGCGCTTTGCCATCCGGCAAGGCGCGTTTTGCGTTTCCGGGGATCGAGCGCCGGGGTGAAGCGCGTCGCCGTGCCGCGCATCGTTGCGGCGGCGTTTGCCAGATCGGGATAGAGGCCGGCTCCCGTCGCCGCGAGCATCGCGGCGCCCAGCGCGGTGCTTTCGACGAAACCGGGCCGCTCGACCGTCAGGTCGAGCATGTCGGCCAGATCCTGCGCCATCCAGTCGTTTGCGGCCATGCCCCCGTCGATGCGCAACTCGGCCCAGTCGACGCCGTCGGCGGCGAACGCCGATTTGAGATCGTGCGCCTGATAGGCTTGCGCCTCGAGCGCGGCGCGCGCGACATGTGCTTTCGTACTCGCGAAGCTGAGGCCCGATAGCGCGGCGAGCGCATCGGGCCGCCAGTGCGGCGCGCCGAGGCCCGACAGGGCGGGGACCAGATAGACGCCGCCGTTATCGGTCACCGAGCGCGCCTGCCCCTCGCTCTCTCCCGCGCTCGCGAGCAGGCCAAGCCCGTCGCGCAGCCATTTGATCAGGCTGCCCGCGACGAAGACCGATCCTTCGAGCGCGTAGGAGCGGACGTCGCCTTCCTGAACAAGGATGGTTGCGAGCAGGCGGTTCGTTGAATGCGGGCGCTCGGTCCCGCTCGCCGACAGGATGAAGGCGCCGGTGCCGAAGGTCGCCTTGGTCTGCCCCGGCGACAGGCACGCCTGACCGATCGTCGCCGCCTGCTGGTCGCCCGCCATGCCGCATATCGGGATCGGGCTCCCGAACAGCGCCGGTTCGGTTACGCCTACGCCGGCGGTGCAGCCGGTGATTTCCGGCAGCAGGCGGATCGGTACGCCGAGGAGGTCGCAAAGTTCGGCATCCCATCCGCCAACGCCGTTGATGTCCATCAGCAGCGTCCGCGCCGCATTGCTCGCGTCGCTGACATGCACGCCGCCGGTCAGTCGATAGACGAGGTAGGATTCGATCGTCCCGACCGCGAGCCGGTCGCCGGCCTCCTTCAATTGCGGCCAATGTTTCAGCGCCCAGCCGATCTTGCTTCCCGAGAAATACGGGTCGAGCAGCAGGCCGCTTCTGTCCTGCACCATGGCTTCGTGTCCCGCCTGTTTCAGCGCCGCGCAATCGGCGGCGGTACGGCGGTCCTGCCAGACGATCGCGGGCGCCAGCGGCTCGCCCGTCTTGCGATCCCAGAACACCACGGTTTCGCGCTGGTTGGTGATGCCGATGGCCGCGACCAGATGGGCACCGCCTGCCTGCGCGATCATCTCGCGCGTGCAGGCGAGCGTGGCTTCCCAGATTTCGGCGGCGTCATGCTCGACGAGCCCGGGGCCGGGGTAATGCTGCCGGAACTCGCGCTGCGCGCTGCCGAGCGGGGTACCGTCGGCGGCGAAGAGCATCGTGCGGGTCGAGGTGGTGCCCTCGTCGATGACGATGATCTTTTCCGACATGGCGTCCTCCCTTTCCGCTAGCTCAGCACGAACGCGAAAGGGGAGCAATCCCGCGCCAGGTAATAATCTTGCAATTTCGCGCAACGCGTGCCATATGTTGTGCAGCGCAGCATGGCGGGGCCACCCGCCGCAACCACCGGCAGCGTGATTTTCCCGCCCAACTCAGGCGCGGGACGAGCCGGACCGGCGCTTTGTCCCCAGAGGCACCCTTTCACGCGGGTCGTTTCGAACCCGCGGCCGTGCGCCGTCCGTTCGCTGCGAACGGATGTGCCTGCGCGTCGCCCCATGTGAGTATTTTATGACGACTTTCAACGACTTTGGCCTGCACGCCGATATCAATCGCGCGCTTGCCGCCAAGGATTATACCCAGCCGACCCCGATCCAGACGCAGGCGATCCCGCCGCTGATGAAGGGCCGCGACCTGTGCGGCATCGCGCAGACCGG
>NZ_JAEMQX010000029.1 GCF_016463645.1 Sphingopyxis sp.
TTTGCACGCCGATCACCCCACGAAGGGGGTGCCTATTGCACGCTGATCCTCAGATCCGGACCTGGTGAAATTCTGCGAGGGACGGGACGATCTGATCCAATTGGACTCCGTTGCCCAGCTTCTCTCGCTGGCTCTGGCGTCAGCCCAGTTGGTGAAGCGTCTTGAAGCGCATGTCCGTGGAGACGCGTCCCTGCTCGAAAGGCTGAGGGCACGCCTTAACTCCTATCGTCCGCGCCGTGTCGATATCGAGGTTGAAGATGTCGAGTTCTTCGATCTTGAGATTTCGAGCGTGTTTCTCGTCGACGAATCCGAGGAGGGACAGGATTTTGTCCTTGAGGTCGAAGTCTTGGCTGAGGTCGAAGCCGACGTTCGTGAGACGGGTCATGAGTATGTCATCTCGCGGCGGGGAGAGCCTGATTTGGATATTCGGACTTACCATGCTCGTCCAACTTCCAGCGCGGCTATTTATGTTGAGGTGCTGGTGTCCGAGGACGATAGTGGCGAAGAGCCAGCCTTGGTGACGACCGATTGGGCTATCACATCGGGCGATATCGAGATCAAATTGCCATCTCAGTTCAGCAGGCGTGAAATCACCCTCGAGGCGCGGTGACGCCAAAATCCTTCGTTGACGCCACCGGAGCGTTGCCAGTTTCGACGCTTTCCAGATTTCAGATGAAATTTTTTCCATTTTTTTAATGCAAATTTTCTGCGCAGCAAATATCAAGGTTTTTCCGAATATTCACTTTTAGGGTGATTTTTGCTGGGCACAAAATATGGCCGAATTTGAAAATTCTCAGCGCGAATTGCTCGATGCGCTTTTGGAGGCGCTTTTGGCGCTGCCGCAGTCGCACGCGCAAATCGAGCGATATGAGGTCGAAATCGGGCCTCGCGGCCGCGCCGACGCCCTGATCGGCGCATATATCGGCCGCCAGCCGCTCTTATTGCTTGTCGAAATCAAGGCGCAGCTTTTTCCGCGCGATGTGCGCGAAGCAATCTGGCAGCTTCGGAATAATCAGGCCCATCTCAGCAATTCCGGTGACGACCGGGAAATCATTCCTTTTTTTGTCGCCCGTGCGATCTCGCCGGGCGCTCGAGAGATTTTTCGGGAAGAGCGCGTCGGATATTACGACCTCGGAGGCTCGCTTTATATTCCGGGGAAAAAGGCATTCATATTTCTCGATAAACCGGCTCCGAAAAAAGGGACGAAGAAATTCGATTCCATTTTTCAGGGGCAAAAGGCGCGCGCACTCCATGAAATTTATGAGAGGCGGCAGGACTGGCTGGGCGTGAAGGATCTCGCCGATGCGAGCGGCGTATCGCCCGCTACGGCTTCCGAGACCCTCACGGAACTCGAACGGCGCGAGTGGGTGGATGTGCAGGGGGCGGGTCCGTCGAAACAGCGTCGATTGCGCGCCGCACGGCCCCTTCTCGAAGCTTGGACCAGCTATGCGAGCGATCAGAAGGCGCCGACAGTGCGGCGTTACTATGTCCCGAAAGGGAGTGACGCACTGGCGCTGGCGCTGCGCCTTGATCAGGCGTGCGACGAGGCGAAAGCCGCCTATGCGGTCACCGGCGAGGTAGCCGCTCAAATCTATGCCCCCTATCTTTCTTCCATCTCGCAGCTTCGTTGCCGGATCGAGCCCGGGCAGAAGCTGATCGAGGCGCTGCTCAATCTCGACGCCCGGCCCGTGGCGGAGGGGTGGAATCTCGGTATCATCGAGGCGAAGAGCCGGCGCGATGTCGCGGTCGGCCAACGGATCGATGGCGTCTGCTATGCGCCGCCGCTGCAGGTCTATCTCGACCTGCTCCAGGCGTCCGGCCGTTCCCGTGAATTGGCGATGCACCTCCGTAGCGAATGTCTGGATAAATAATGCCCAAACCACAGACGATCAGCGGCTATGAGGACATGGTCACCGACGCGTGCGAGCGCGTACTGGTCACGCTCCTGCGCGGGCTTGGACCATGGAAGGATTCGGTCTTTCTCGTCGGCGGACTCGCGCCGCGCTATCTCGTGACCGCCAGGCCGCCGAAAGTCCCGAAACATGCGGGCACGGGTGACGTCGATATCGTCGTCGACGTCGGAATCCTCACGACGACCGAAGCCTACAGTACGCTAGAAGAAAATCTAAAGGCGATGAACTTCGAGCGCGCCGAGAATGAAAAGGGTGCGAAGCAATCCTGGCGGTGGCGCGCCGAGATCGAGGACGGCACGACGATGATCCTCGAGTTTCTGGCGGACTCGCCGGAACTTGGAGGCGGCAAGGTAAAGGAACTTCCTTCGGACGGAAATGTCTCGGCGTTGAACATCCCCCACGCTTCCATGGTGTTCGACCATCACGGGACCGTCGAAATCACGGCGGACCTGCTGAACGGTAAGGGCCGTGCCACCGAGGTCGTGCGCTACGCTGATATCGTCACCTTCACCTGTCTCAAGGCCTTTGCTTTCGATCAGAGGTTCGAGCGCAAGGATGCGCACGACCTGATCTACTGCATCGAGAATCTGGAAGGTGGCGTCGGCGCGGCGCAATCCGCATTCGCGGCTGCACTGACCGGTCCGCATGCCGAGGCGATACGCGAGGCTCTTACTCGCATGGCGGCTCGCTTCCGCGATCCCAATCCCGACGAGAGCTATTTGCGCGACGGGCCCGTCGCCGTGGCAAGTTTCGAAGACGACGAAGCCGATGTCTCGGCCGACCCCGATCTGCTGAACGCCCGGATCTTGCGGCAGCGACATGCCGCGGAAATTATGGCCGACTTCCTCAAGGCATTCGAAATCTGATGACGAAGGCTGTGATCGCAGTTTCGTTCCGGCGCATTCCAAGAGCTTGCCCGTGAACAAAGCGATCATAGTCGGCGCGAGTTCAGGGATCGGCCGAGAGCTGGCGATGCTGCTCTCGCATCATGGCTATTCGGTTGGCGTCACCAGTCGGCGCCGCGACCTGCTCGCCAATCTCGCTGGCAATTCTTCCGGTTCGATAATCTACGAGGCGTTCGACGTGGCCGACACGACCGCGATGCAACGCGGACTCGCCGCCCTGATCGAGCGGCTTGGCGGGCTCGACTTGCTGGTGATCAGTGCCGGGGTCGGCCACATAAATGCCGATCTTGTCTGGGAGGCGGAACGCGAGACCATCGCGGTGAATGTCGAAGGTTTCGCGGCCGCGGCCAATATCGGCATGCAGCACTTCATCGCCCAAGGCACGGGGCATCTGGTGGCCATTTCGTCGATCGCGGGATTGCGGGGAAGCGGCGACGCGCCTGCCTACAATGCGTCCAAGGCCTTCGTCTCCAACTATATGGAGGCGCTACGCCAGAACATGGCGCGCCGGGGCCTGCCGATTGCAACGACCGACGTGCGGCCCGGCTTCGTCGACACCGCGATGGCGAAGGGTGACGGACTCTTCTGGGTTGCTTCGCCTGAAAAGGCGGCGAAGCAGATCTACGGCGCCATCCGCGCCCGTAAGTCTCATGCCTATGTCACCAAACGCTGGTGGCTCGTCGCTGGCCTGATGAAACTTCTGCCGAACGCCATCTACGACCGACTCTAGCCGCTCGCGCCTCCGGTCAGGGCATCTGCATGAAGGCGCTGACCTATCGAGACTGTTAACTAAACGACGCCGTAGATTGTGGCACGCCGCTTGAACGCCTCCGCCGATCCTTCGAGAATATCGCAAGCAAATTGTCGGGTGTCGGGATGGTCGATCGAGCCACTCGATACGATCCGCCCATTGTCATCCTGCGCCTTCAGCACGATGATTTGTTCCGCATCCCCCAGCACAGCGATATTCGCATTATGGGTTACGATGATCACCTGACGTCTCTCTTTTGCCCGGCGAAGGACGGGAACAAGCGTTTGATAAATGAACTCGCTGTCCAGATGATCTTCGGGCTGATCGATGATGAGTGGACGGTTCGATTCCGCCGAGAGCATGAGGGCAAGCAACACGGACTGTTTCTGCCCCAGGCTAAGCCGGCTGAAATCCCGGATCATCGGCTGCGGCCTGCCGACCATGGACTTTGCGACGATCAACTGCGGCTTGTCGCTAACTTCGACTGCCTGAAGCTTGTACATAACCTCAGGCGGCGACAGGTTATCGATGATGGATTGGGCATCGGCGTCGGAGAAGACCGTTGATCCGTCCTTCTCCTTCACGCCCTTGATTGTTGCCTTGTCCTTCTTCAGCACGGCTTGCACCAATACAGGCAATGACAGAGTTTCGATCAGCAACTCTGCCCTCGGTACCCGCGACGTCCGCCAGCTCATCGCCTCACTGATGACGGAGCTGCCCGACGGTGAATATGCGCTGTGAAGAAACTTCAGCGACACGCTGAGGTCGGTCAGGACCGCCTTGAGAGTGGTGCTCGCCTTGACACCATACGCGCTTCGCTTGGTTGCAATCCGTTGTCGGATTTCCCAGCGCTTCTTCACGAGCTCGGCGCGTTCCTTTCGTGCTCGGTCGAGGGCGGGCTCCCATGTTTTCAGCTTCCGTAGGCGCTCGGTCAACTTGGCCTCGTCAGTGGACAGGCTATTGATGAATACAATGTCGAGGCGGACCCCGCTTTGCTCGAGCGCTTCGCGTTTCTGATCGATTTCGGCCTTGGCCGCGGCTTCCTTGACGCGCCATGCGGCCAATTCGCGTTCCATAACTGTGCCGAGGGCCTTGGCTGCGTCTTGAAGATCTGTTTCCGCGGCAACGACCTTCGATTTGAAAGCCGACGCTTGAGTTGCGATGGCTTGATACTCGTCGCCGCCAATGGTGAGGTCGGCAGGATCGACAGATGTCTCGATACTCTCGATACACTCCCGAAGCGCCTCGTTGGAGGTAAGTCCGAGAAGCTCATCCAGATCACGGCGAAGCGATGAGCGAACCTCCTTCTCCTTTTCAAGCTTTCGGATGAGGGCGATCACCTCTTTGCCCTTTTGTGCTTCGAGCGCGGCCAACTGGGACTTCTTATATTTGAGATCGCGGTCCACGCCCGGAATGAGAGCGACATATTCCGTAGCCTTTTTGAGCTCGGCTTCGGAATCTAGAAGTGCCTGCCGAACTTCCCTTTCCTCCTTGAGGTCGGCCGAAACTCCGATGAAACGATCGAGGAAGCTCAACAATCCCGCAGGGTCGGCAGTGGCATTCTGGCTGATCGTCGCAGCCTCGCTCTGCGCATAACATTCGACCGCGAAATGGGGTAGCAATGCCTCCGGATCATCGGGATCCTCGACGTTGGAATCGCGGCGTCGCTGCATCCTTATCGTCTGCCCCGACTGGTCATTGACCACGAGATCTATGAGGTCAGGCCAAACCTCAGAGTCCACCACATCGCCAGCACCGGAATGACCCGTCAGACAACGAATTGCTTCGAAGGTCGTCGACTTACCGGTGCCGCGCCCCCCGATGATGCAGTTGAGGTTCGGGCTGAAATGCACGCCTTGATCGCTGAGGAAGCCGCCGTGCATGGCCAATGCCCGCACCATGGGAATCCGTGCCGGCACATCTTCCTCAATGCGCACACGGGCATCGCTGTCTTGCAGCGCCAGCCGCAAAGCGTCGAAGTTGACCTCCTGCATCTTGTACCGGGTGACCTTGCGGTCGCCGGCGGCGTTTCGTCCCAACGCATTGAGCGTATGCGAATCCGAATTGAGTAGCCGCGCCAGAAATTGCGACTTTCCAAGGCCGAGGGCATCTATCCGTTGGCGGCCAAGGGTCTTTCTATCGCCATCGGGGTCGAGGTCCGAATAGGAGATTTCGCTGTCGGCACGCTTCAGTTCGATTCCGAGAAGGGCTGCATGGCAAATTATGTCTTTCTTGTGGGGCGGGTTGCCCGGAATTTCCGTTTCTAGGCCCTTCCCACCATCGACATGTGCGAGGATCGCAAATCCACCGCCCTGTTTCACAAGATCAAGAATATCCACGACGCCATTCGAGCACCGCGAGTTCGCGGTATTTCGATCGGCAAGCGAAAGCTTCGCATGAAAGCGCGCCAGCGCGTCCAATGTAGCAAAATAACAAAGCAGGTGGCCATGAGGCGTCGACAACTCGACGGCGGGAACGACGAGCAGGCCGGTTCCTTTCGCAGCTTCAATCGCTGGCCCGACACCTCCGATTTCGTTGTGATCGGCAATCGCGATAATGTCCAAGCCCTCCGACCTCGCGGTCGCGACAATTGCTTCCGGGGTAGCGGTCGCGTCGCTGACATCATGGGAGCCAGCGATGCTATGAATATGAAGATCGCCACGGAAGAACCGGGCGCCGTTGTCCAGGGCCAGAGCCTGAGTGATATCCATTATGCCCTCCCGACGCTTTTTTAGGCTTTCTAACCTGTTAGTTCAGCACGAACATTCCGCGGCTAGGTTCATAAAGGCAATGACCGAGAGGCACCACTCAAGTTCAAAAGCTTTTTGCTCCACATCGGCTCGCTCTTTCGTGGGGAAGGCCATTGATCGCGTCGGACAACTTCGCCGCGCACATTGAGCGGTTTCTTGAGTTTCCAGAGGTTCGGTCACGACGACGGAACTATCGGCCCGAGGCGCCGTTGCTCTCTTTGGCCCGGCAAGGAAATCATCATGGCAAACGCACCGCCCGACCCGCATCCCGATTCTCTGCCGACCGGCCCCGAGCAAGTTCCGGAGCAGGTTCCCCTTCCTGATGATGACGGTAGGGAAAGCGTCGACGATGTGCCCGAAGCGGAATGATTGGCGGGCATAGCGCGTCGCCTGTGGCAGAGCGGCGCGCCGACTCAGCGAGCAGAAATGGTAAGCCCCGCTACATCGCTGCAGCGGGGCTTCCCTAGATTGCATCCGAAGATGCCATCAAATTCTGCCATTCTTTCGTCTGGACAGGTAAGTGAAACGTGCCGGGCGCGCGATGGTTCCGTGGGCTACTTCGAGGCCCGGAATTTTTCTATCGCCGCAGCGTGACCGCGATCGGGCAGTGGTCCGAATAATGCTTCTCGCCGGGCGCATAGAGCGTTTCGCTGAACCCCGTCCGGTCGGCGGCGGCGCGCCGGTCGAGCACGATATGATCGATGAAACTGTCGTAACGCGGATCGCAGGCCGGCGGCTGGCCCGCGTCGGCGAGCATCAAATCGGCGTTGGCCGGATCGCCATCGTCGATTTTAGTCCAGATCGCGTCGCCGGGAAGCGCGAGCCGCCGGTTCCAGTCGCCCAGCACCGCGAAGCGCTCGGGCCCGGCGGCGGCCGCGTCGATCCAGGCTTCGAGCGCCGGAATCTGGTCCTGGAATATGGGGCAGGCCTTCGCCTCGTTCCCGGAGAAGCAGCCTGACTTGAGGTGGATGCCGAGAAGGCGGATCGGTGTGCGGCCCTCGGGGCGGAGCGTGATGTCGACGCCCGAGCGAAGCTGTTCGTTGCCGCGCATCAGCGACGTCACATCGGCATGGCGATCGAAGGCCATATCCTTGCGGATCGCAAAACCGACCGCTTGGCGGATCACCGTCTGCGACGGGAACTTGCCGCCGCAGGTGCCGCCCGGCGCGCCCTTCCGCGCTTCCATGATCACGACATATTTGGCGGGGTCGAAGACCCGCGCCGCGGCGGTCTCATTCTCGGCCTCCTGAAAGGCGATCACATCGGCGTCGAGGTCGTCGACGATGCGGCGCATCGCGGCATAATCGCTGTCATCCCTGGGGTTGCAGCCTTCGCCGTTCCTCGCGGCGAGAAATTCAAGGTTCCAGCTCGCCAGCTTGAGCGGTTTCGACGGAACAGACGGGTTTGCGGGTGCGGAGGCCGCGGGCGAGCAGGCAGCAGCCAGCAGGAGCAGGGCGGATGCGATGAGGCGGTGGGGAAGCATCCGCCGCTACTGCCGCACGCCGCCACCGAGTGCAACTCGCCGTGCCGCGCCTTGGCGCGGCGCAGATGGCGCCGATCCGTCCGCGGCGCTATAGCGCCCGCCCGGCCGGGATCCTTCCGGCCGCTCAAGGAGATGATTTTATGAACCACGCCGAACTGTCGGACAGCGTCGCAACCGCACTTGGCCTGAGCAAGGCCGATGCGAAGAAGGCTGTCGATGCCGTTTTCGCCGCGATCACCGACGCCGCCGCCAAGGGCGACGAAGTCTCGGTGAACGGCTTCGGCAAGTTCAAGGTCAAGGAATCGGCCGCGCGTGAAGGCCGCAATCCCTCGACCGGCGAAACCATCCAGATTGCGGCTTCGAAGAAGCTGACCTTTGGCGCCGCGAAGGCCGTCAAGGATCGTCTGAACGGCTGAGCCGGTACGTCCCGCCGGCGTGCCCGGCGGGACGGCCGCGCGGCGGCATGTCGGGCGCGGCATCTGATGAGCGTGCTCTGGCCTCGCAGGCTCGGCCAGGGGTCGCACTTTTGTCTTGGCCGCGCGGCACACTCGGCTCGCTATCCTTGCGGGGCGGCGGCTAGGCACGGGCGCGCATCGCACGCCGCCCCGCTGCGGGCTCGCCAAGAGTGCGGTTGTTCGGGCCCTGCGGGCCGGCGACATCATGATCTAGAGCGGAAGCTCCGCCTGTTTGCGCAAAGGCTCAACGAACATCGTGTGACGCGGTGGTTCCTCGAACAGCACCTCGTTCGGCAGGCTGCCGTCGAGCCAATGGTTCGCGTCGCGCCGCTGGATGATCACGCCGTGGCGCGACTGATAAGGAATGACATCGGTGCCTGCCGGGATGGTGAGGATGCGGTAGGACAGCGGCCAGTCGGCAAGTGGCGGGTCCCACACTGCGGCGAGATAGAAGAAATTGCCGCTGTCGAGCGTCACCCGGTAGCGGTGGTCGCCGGTTCCCATGCGGAACTCGGACGCCGGAATCAGGCAGCGGCGCGCCGGGAAGGCGCGGCCCTCGGCGCGCACGAAACGATAATTGATCCCGTCGCTAAACCGCGGGTCGGAACCCCAAACCGCTTTGACCATTTCGATCTCGGTCATATTGTCGGGATTGCGCCGGACGAGCGCTTGCACGCCTCCGCTCGGGGCGTCGGGATCGAAAGGGGTTGGCGCGATACCCATATGTGGAACATAATGGGAACGATGTTGAGTCGCAAGGGCGAGGGGACCAACGCGCATGTGCAATGATTATCGGCTCGAGGTAGACATCGCGTCGATCGCCGAGGACTTCGACAACCTCCAGATCAAGATCGACATGCCCGAGGGCGCACCGAACGTGCCGGCGCGCGAGGATGTCCGCATCACCGATACCGCGCCGATCGTGAAGAGCAGCGACGGCGCCACCGCCGGATCGCTCGTCAACCGGCGCTGGAGCTGGCCCGGACAGGGCGGCAAACCGGTCTATAATGTGCGCTCGGAGCGCCGCGATCTCGGCATGCAGCGATGCCTCGTCCTCTGCGACGGCTTCTATGAGTTCACCGATCCCACCGACCCCGCGCAGAAGCGGCTCGACAAGTGGCTGTTCACGATGAAGGACCATCGCTGGTTCTGTATGGCCGGTGTGTGGCGCGACAGCCATGTCGGCGAAGCCTTCAGCCTTCTGACCATGAACGCCGGTCCCGACATCGCACCCTATCATCATCGCCAGATCATTCCGCTGCCACGCGATCAATGGGCCGCTTGGCTCGATCCGCGCGTTCCGGCCGAGGACATATTGAAACGGCTTCCCGAAGGCAGCCTCGAGGTGACGCAGGTATATGGCAAGCCGCCTGCACAAGGCGCTCTTGCCTTATGACAAACGAAAAGGGGCTCGACCTGTTCGTGACGGCGCAGGAGCAAATCTATGCGCGCGCGCTCGGCGAGATTCGCCGCGGCAAGAAGAGCTCGCACTGGATGTGGTTCATATTCCCGCAGCTGGCAGGCCTTGGCCGAAGCGCGACGTCGAAGCTCTACGGTCTCGCGGGAGCCGATGAGGCGCGGGCCTATCTGGCCCATCCCCTGCTCGGCGCGCGCTATGCCGAATGCGTCGAGGCGATCCAGGACCTGCCCGCAAGCGACCCGGTGGCGGTCTTCGGCGAGGTCGACGCCGTCAAGCTGCGTTCGTCGCTGACATTGTTCGAGGCCGTGAGCCGGCGGCCGCTCTTCTCCGCCGCGCTCATCCGCTGGTTCGGCGGCGAGCGCGATGAGCGCACCCTCGGCCTGCTCAGCTGCGGCGACAGCATGCCGTGACGCCGACGCGTGTCAGCCGCGCGGATTGCGGAACAGCGGCAGCATCCGGTGGAGCACTTCGTCCTTGTCGAAAAAATGATGCTTGAGCGCGGCGAGCACATGCAGCGCAAGCACGACGTAAATGGCCTTCACCATCAGCTTGTGTACGTCGCCGAGCTCTTCGGCGAGATCCTCGTTCAGCGGTAGCGGAAGATTGGGTGCGGGCACGGCGCCGTAAAGCGGGACTTCGGGCGCGCCGCCCGCCGAAGCTGCGGCCCAGCCGAGAAGCGGGGCGCCGATCATCAGCACATAGAAGAGGATATGGGTCGTGCGCGCGAGCATCCGTTCCCATGACGGCATGCCGCCGGGGAAGGCCGGCCAGGGATGGCCGAAGCGCCAGCCGAGCCGGATAAGGCTGAGCGCGAGGATCGTGATCCCGACCGATTTGTGGAGCTGATAATAGCCAAGTTTCTCGCTGTCCGAGGCGTCCTCCATCCAGCCGCCAAAGGTGGCATTGGCGATGATCAGGATGGCGATCGTCCAGTGCAGGACGATCGAGACGGTAGAATAGCGGCTGTGATTCTCACGCATGATTCGCCTCGCAATAGGTCCGTCACCGGTCTTCCAATGCTTTGGCGGCGATCCTCGTTCCGTCAGCAGGACGCAGCCGTCACGATCATGAGCCCAATTTGTTTCGCTTTTACAGGGGCCGGGCGGAAGGCGCGCACCGATTCCCGGCGGTTCGTCGCGGCCCGCTTGACGCGCCCTTTGACTCGGTGGAACATAAAGGGAACATTTGAGTCGATATTCCCATGAGTACGATGCCCCAATCTGCGCCTCGGCCAAGTGCCAGAGATATCGACGTGCTTCGCGCGGCGGTGGCGCGTGTAGCCGCCTCGCGCGGGCCGGTCCTGCCCTTCGGCGTCGGGCCGGTCGATCATCTTCTCGCTGGCGGCGGGCTCGATGGCGCAGGCCTGCATGAGGTCGCGGGCGCCTCGGCAAGCTGGAGCGACGACGCTGCGGCAACGATCTTCGCGGCTGGAATCGCGTCGCGCTTCGCGGCGGCGCCCGACGTGTCGGCGCTCTGGGCGCTGACGCGGTTCGATCTCTATGCCCCCGGTCTCGAACAGGCGGGGCTCGCTCCGGACCGCGTGCTCTATGCTCAAGGCAGGACCGACAAGGAACTGCTGGCGCTGTGCGAGGACGCGTTGCGCGATGGTTCGCTCGCCTGCGTCGTTGCCGAAGTGAAAGCGGCCGATCAGACCGCGACGCGCCGGCTGCAACTGGCCGCATCGGAGGGCAACACGCCGATGATCCTCTATCGCCGGTACCGCCGTTACGGCCAATGCCCGCTCGCCGATCCGTCGCTCGCGATGACCCGCTGGCGCATCGGCACCTTGTCGTCGGGCCGCCTCGCCTCGCCCGGCGTCGGGCGCGGGCGCTGGAATGTCGAGCTGGTCCGGCAGCGCGGCGGGCCGCCTTTTTCCCTCGAACTGGAGGCGTGCGATGACCAGGGTCGCCTCGCTCTTCCTGCCGCAACTGCCGATCGAGCGGTTGCGCCGGGCAGAACGGACACCGTCGCATTCGGGCACGCCGCCTGATCGGGCGCGGGCTGGCCCGCGCTTCGACGAGCCTGTCGACGACAATCCCGGCACCTGCTCGGTGCCGCGCGGCGGCGGCTGGCGTCCGGGCGCGCGCTGGGCGCAAGGCACGCACTCCGGCGGGCCGTCGCTCGACGCCCTCCCGGCGCACCAGCGACCGACGATGCGCGAGCTGGGACGGCGGAGCGAAGCTGCCGCACCGGTGTTCCGGGCGTTGCGCTCGGACGACGGGACGTCGGGCGGGATCGCTGCGCCGCTGCCGCCGCTCTGGGGCCTCCGTCCGACGATCGTCGTCGCGCGAACCGGCCAGCGCGACGTCGTGACGGCCGCCTGTCCGGCGGCGCTCGATCTCGGCCTCGTGCCCGGCATGGCGGCCGCCCATGCCCGCGCGCTGGTCTCCGATCTCGACCTACTCGATGCCGGACCCGACGCCGATCGCGCGTGGCTCGATCGCCTCGCGCTCCACGCCGCCCGCTGCTGGACGCCGACGGCGGCGGTGTCGGGCACCGACGGGCTGTGGCTCGACCTGTCGGGCACGACGCATCTCTTCGGCGGCGAAGAGCGTTTCGCGGCGCGTCTGCTCGGTTTTCTGCGGCGCCTCGGTTTCACCGCGCGTGTCGCGATCGCCGGCACGCCCGGCGCCGCGCACGCGCTCGCACGCTATGGCGGCGCGGGCGTGCGGATCTTGCCGGAAGGAGGCGAGAGCGAGGCGCTGGCGCCTTTGCCGCTGGCGGCGCTCCGGCTGGCGCCGGAGGCGCTCGCCGCGGCGGCTCGCTTCGGGATCGAGCGGATCGCCGACCTTTATCCCATGCCGCGCGGGCCTTTGGCCCGGCGGCTCGGGCGCGGCGCGGTCGAGCGGCTCGACCAGGCGCGAGGCTTTGTGCCCGAGCCGATCGTGCCCGTCGTCCCGTTCGACATGCCCGAGGCGCGCCGCTCCTTGCTCGAGCCGATCGGGACCGCCGAGGCGATCGAGCAGGTCATCGCCGACCTGCTCGGCGATCTTGTGCTCGCGCTGCGCAAGCGCAGTCTCGGCGTGCGGAGCCTCGTCCTGCGCTGCAACCGGCTCGACATGGGCGCGCAGTTCGTCACCGTCGGGACGGCGCGCGCGACGCGCGATGCGAAACATCTGCTGCGCCTGTTCAGGCTCCGGATCGACCGGATCGAGCCGGGGCTCGGGATCGAGACGATGGTTCTCGCGGCGCCGCAGGTCGAAGCGCTGGCGCCCGAGGCGATCGCCGCCGCGCTCGACACGGCACGCCAGGCGCCCGACCTCGCTCCGCTCGTCGATGCGCTGGCTGGCCGTGCTGGCGATGCAGCGCTGTTCCGCCTGTCCGCGATCGAAAGCGATGTCCCCGAGCGCGCGATCGCGCGCGCCGGGCCTTTGGCCAAGCCCGCCGGCTGGCCCGTCTGGCCGCGGCCGATCCGGATGCTCGCGCGGCCCGAGGCGCTGTCCGGCGTCGTCGCCTTGCTTCCCGACCATCCGCCGCGCCGCTTCGCGTGGCGCGGGCGGAGCTATGCGGTGGTCGCAGGCGATGGTCCCGAACGGATCCATGGCGAATGGTGGCGTCGTCCCGGCGAGATGTGGGCGGTTCGCGACTATTTCCGGGTCGAGGCGACAAGCGGCGAGCGTTTCTGGCTCTTCCGCCGCGGCGACGCGATCACCGACAAGACGGGTGACCTCAGCTGGTACATGCACGGGGTGTTCGGATGACGGACCCCGGTACGACCTATGTCGAACTCTACGCCACGAGCCATTTTTCCTTTCTGCGGGGCGCCTCTTCGCCCGAGGAATTGTTCGCAGCCGCCGCTTCCCAAGGCCATTCGGCCCTCGGGCTTTGCGACCGGGGCAGCGTCGCCGGCATGGTGCGCGGCCTGTCGGGACAGGAAGCAACCGACGTCCGGCTGATCGCGGGGACGCGCGTCGACCTGCGCGACGGGCGTTCGATCCTCCTCTATCCGACCGATCGCGCGGCCTGGTCGCGGCTGACCCGGCTGCTCTCCTTGGGCAAGGGGCGCGGCGGCAAGGGCAATTGCTGGCTCGACTGGCCCGATGTCGCGGCCGCGGCCGAGGGCCTCGTCGCGATCCTCCTGCCCGGTGAAGCCGACGAGCGGGCGCGGCTCGATCTCGCCGAGCTGCGCGGCGCCTTCGGCCCGCGCGCCTTTCTCGCGCTCGCGCTGCGCCGCCGCCCTGGCGACTTCGCGCGGCTTCGCGCGCTCGACGCGCGGGCGCAGGAGCTCGGGGTGCGGAGCGTCGCGCTCGGCGACATCCTCTACCATGCGCCCGAGCGCCGGCCGCTGCAGGACGTGCTGACCGCGATCCGCGAGAAGACGACGGTCGATGCACTCGGGTTCAAGCGCGAACGCTTCATGGACCGGGCGCTGAAGTCGCCCGCCGAAATGGAAAGGCGCTTCGCGCTCTTCCCGGACGCGATCGCGGCGACCGCCGACATTGCAGCGGCCTGCCGCTTCGACCTTGGCGAGATCCGCTACCAATATCCCTATGAACAGGTGATGGAGGGCCGCACCGCACAAGAGGCGTTGGCGGCGTTGACCGAGGAAGGTGCGAACCGGATGTTTCCGGGCGGCGTGCCGCCTGCCTATCGGAAACAGATCGATCATGAGCTGCGCCTGATCGGCGAGCTCGGCTACGCGCCCTATTTCCTCACCGTCAATTCGATCGTCGCCGAGAGCCGGCGGCGCGGCATATTGTGCCAAGGGCGCGGGTCGGCCGCGAACAGCTGCGTCTGCTTCCTGCTCGGCGTGACTTCGATCGACCCGATCAAGCACGAGCTGCTCTTTGAGCGCTTCGTGTCGGGCGAACGCAAGGAGCCGCCCGATATCGACGTCGACTTCGAGCATGAACGGCGCGAGGAAATCATCCAGTGGATCTACGAGACCTACGGCCGCCATCGCTCCGCGCTGACCGCCGTGGTCACGCGATACCGAACCCGCGGCGCGGTCGCCGAGGTGGGGAAGGCGCTCGGCCTGCCGCGCGACCTCACCAAGATGCTGACCGGCCTCGTCTGGGGCTGGTCGGTCGATGACATCCCCGAGGAGCGCATTGCCGAGCTCAACCTCAACGCCGGCGATTATCGGCTCCGCCTCACCCTCGATCTCGCGCGGCAGCTGATCGGGACGCCGCGGCATCTCTCCCAGCACCCGGGCGGCTTCGTGCTGACCGAAGAGCGGCTCGACGATCTCGTGCCGATCGAACCCGCGCGGATGGAGGACCGCCAGATCATCGAATGGGACAAGGACGATATCGACGTCCTCAAATTCATGAAGGTCGACGTGCTGGGTCTCGGGATGCTCGGCTGCATGAACCGGGCGTTCAACCTGCTCCGCGAACATAAGAGCATCGATGTCGGCATGGCCGACCTGCAGGACGACGACCCGGCGGTCTATGGCATGATCCAGAAGGCCGACACCCTCGGCGTCTTCCAGATCGAGAGCCGCGCGCAGATGTCGATGCTCCCGCGGATCAAGCCCAAATGCTTCTACGACCTCGTGATCGAGGTTGCGATCGTGCGGCCCGGGCCGATCCAGGGCGACATGGTGCATCCCTATCTTCGCCGCCGCGAAGGCAAGGAGAAGCCAGAATATCCCAAGCCCGAACTTCGCGCCGTGCTCGAGAAGACGCTCGGCGTGCCGCTGTTTCAGGAGCAGGCGATGAAGGTCGCGATCGTCGGCGCCGGCTTCAGCGCGCAAGAGGCCGACCAGCTTCGCCGCGCGATGGCGACCTTCAAGCTCACCGGCGGCGTCTCGCATTTCTACGACAAGCTCGTCGGCGGCATGGTCGAGCGGGGCTATCCCAAGGATTTCGCCGAGCGCACCTTCAAGCAGATCGAGGGTTTCGGCTCCTATGGCTTTCCCGAGAGCCACGCCGCGAGCTTCGCCAAGATCGCTTACGCCTCCTGCTGGATGAAGCATCATCATCCCGACATATTTTGCGCGGCCTTGCTCAACGCGCAGCCGATGGGCTTCTACGCGCCCGCGCAGATCGTGCGCGACGCGCAAAAGCATGGCGTCGAGGTGCGCCCGGTCTCGATCAACGACAGCCATTGGGATTGTACGCTGGAGGAAAGCGGCGGGCGCTATTTCGCGGTGCGCCTTGGATTTCGCCAGGTTCGATCGCTCGCGAACATCCATGGCGCCGCGATCGTCGGGGCGCGCGGCGATCTGCCCTATGATTGTGTCGAGGATGTATGGCGGCGCGCCGGTGTGCCGCGCGCCGCGATCGAACGGATCGCCGAGGCCGATGGTTTCGCCTGCCTTGCCGAGGACCGGCGGCAGGGGCTGTGGAAGGTCCGCGGCCTTGGCGAGGCGCCGCTGCCGCTTTTCGCGGCGGCGGACGCCTGCGAGGCGAGCTTCTCGCCCGAAGGGCTCGAACCGCCGACCGCGCTTCGGCCGATGACCGAAGGACGCGAGGTGGTGGAGGATTATCGCACGCTTCAACTGAGTTTGCGTGCGCATCCCCTGAGTTTCCTGCGCGACGAACTGGACGCGATGGGGATCGTCCGCTGCGCGGATCTTGGCTCGATCCGAGATGGCAGAAACATCGAGGTCGCCGGCGTGATCCTCGTCCGGCAACGCCCCGGCTCAGCCAAGGGCGTGCTGTTCATCACGATCGAGGATGAGACCGGTATCGCCAACGGCATCCTCTGGCCCGATCGCTTCGACATCTATCGGCGCCAGGTCATGGCAGCGTCGATGATCGCGATGCGCGGCCGCGTTCAGAAGGAAGGCGAGATCATCCATATCATCTGCGACCGGATAACCGATCAGGACGCGATGCTGCGGCAGGTCGGGCGCAGCTCGCTTTCCATTGCGCCGGGACGCGGGGACGGAGCGCGGAACGGGGGCGGTCCCGATAGCCGCGAACCTGCGTTGCGTGTCCGGAGCCATGACTTTCACTGATGGTGGCCAAATGCTCCGGTTGCAGGACCACTCCCTCCTTGGCTGCCTGACTGCGGGCCTCGGCTCGCCTCATGCCGTCAACCCCCTGCGGGGGTTCGCCCTCGCGTACCGCTCGGTGACGGCGGCTCGCGGGCCCTTCGGTTGGCGCCATCGGGGATGGTCCCGAGCAACCCAAGGAGACACGACATGGCCACCATCGCAAATCTCACCGTCAAGGCCGACGGCAGCTTCGAAGGCACGCTGACGACCCTTCTGGTCACCGCGCCGATCGCGATCGTCCCGAACGGCCGCAAGGTGAAGGACAATGAGCCCGACTTCCGGGTGATCGCGCGCAAGAACGGCTATGAAGTCGGCGCCGGCTGGACCCGCACCTCGCAGTCGAACGGCACCGAATATGTCTCGGTCACTCTCTCGGCCCCCGAATTCGGCACCATCTACGCGAACATCGCCAACGCGCCCGGCGATGACCCGATGAAGAAGGTGCTTATCTGGAACCCGCCGAGCTGACGGATCGATCAGGCCCCGCCTTCGGGCGGGGCCTTTTTCGCCGCTTTCTTGTCGGGCAAGACCTCGTGGAAACCGTCGTTCATCCAGCCTTCGCGCTCGCCGATATGCTTGTCCCAGAAACCGCGCATCGCCTCGAGCCTCTTCTCGGCAAGAAAGGGCTCGGTGAGATGCTCGAACATATTATGCTGCGGTATCGGGACCGGCGACGCGCGCGATAGGCCAAACAGCACCACGGAAAGCGTCTGGAACACTGCGAACAGCAGATAATGGGCGCGGTCGAGATCGTGGATGGTGAGACCCGACCGAAGCCCGGCCGCTTGCGAGCGCGAAAAGGCATCGGCCGCATGGGCTATGCTCTTGTTGCGCAGCGCCTTGATCTCGGGAAGTGGCGTGCTTGCCAGCAGCTCGTCGAGCCGGTCGAAAAAGGCCTCGCCAATCAGGTCGCCGCGCGCCCGGTCTTCGGGGGCGACACCCGATAACTGGTCAAACAGCTCATGTTCCATACGCGCCTGGTCGAAGCCTTCGGGTCCCGACAGGCTGAGGTTTACGCGCCGCGCCTTGTTTGGATTGGCGGCCATTTCGGCGGCAAGCCGCTCCAGCTCCCCCGCCTGCAACGCTTCATAATCATAAGGCAGCGCGTCGCGGCACACGAAATTCTCGCGCGTGATGAGCTCGCGCGCCGCGCGCATCTCGTCGACGATCCGTGGGAGTGAGATCACGGCCTTCTTCGGCTGGTTCGCCGGCGGTTTCTCGAGCAGCCGGGTGATGGCGATGACCTGTCCGGCAAGATAGCCGCGGTCGAGCATCATGGCGATCAGTGGCGCGGTCGAGCCGCGGGTGCCGTCGTCATCAGCGAATTACCGCGCCTCGTTCGCCGTGCGCCAGGCTATGTCGAACCACATCATGTCGGCGAACTGCCCGGCGAGCGATGCGTCGGGATCGCGCTCGAACAACTCGGACCAATGCTGGAGTTTATCGCGAAACGCCTCGAGCGAGGCCTTGTCGCTGACGTCGCAGGCGTCGATCGGATAGTGGAAGATGGATGGATGCTGGCGTTCGGGCACCGCCGGAGCAGCCTTGGCGCTCGGCGCCGCCGCCGTGTCGTCGCTACCCGCGACGCCTTGCGGCTCAGTCACGATCGTCTTCCCCACATCGCCGAGCGTGGACGGATAGCGAAATTCTGCGGTCTGCGTTCAGCCAAGATCGAGTCCCTGTCTTTGGCGTGTGCCTGTGGATGAGCTTATGTAACGATTGTTTCGTGCGCCGAGGAGGGCGACGAGCAGACGCGACACGAGGCCGGACATCTCGAGCGTGAGGTTTGGTCCCCCGCCGACGCCGTGCAGCGCAAAGCCGAGCGGTTCGCCTATATAGAGCGCTTCATGCACCGCCGGATTGCGCATACCGGCGACTTGCGCACCGCCACCGCCCGCGGGATCGGCCCATGCGGGAACCGGCATTCCGAGCCAGTCGCACATCCACGCGATGCGCTGGGAATGCGTGAGGCTTTTGGGAGGCGGGTTTATGGACTTTGCGAGGGCAAAGCAGGCATCGAGCGCCGTGTAGAGCAGCGTGAACCGCTCAAACTGAAGATGTTGCGGATTCTGGCTCATGAAGAGGGCGTGTACTGCGGCCACCCAGATGCGCGCTCGCTCCGGAACTGCGCGATTATCGATCCAGAAGGCTTCGGCGAGTTCGATAGACTTCGGCAGGCTGCCGCCCATCAGCACGAAGTCGACGAGAACCCCGGGCTCGATCGGTGTCGAATCGAGGAAGCCGGCCTCGGTAATCGTGAAGCGCATGCCGCTGAAAAAGGACAGGCTCCAGACATGGAAGTCGACCTGATCAATCTCCGACGCCGTCGCATGGACGATGGCGTGCGTCTTCGGCAGGCCGAAGATGCGCGCGGGATAGGGCCGAACGCTGGTGCCGCCACCGAGATGGGCAACCGGCTGTAGCGGGGCGTAGATCCATTTCCTCTCGCAGCCAGGATCGGCCTCGATATCCGCCACCGTCTCCGGGAGACCGGCAAGGGTCGCGATGGACACCGGTCCGACCGTGATATCGAGCGGCCCCGGATAATATCCGAACTCACTGCGCTGACCCGCCATTGCCATTCTCCCTGTTATTCGCGCACGCCGGGACGACGGCGCACGCAGATTATGGTCCGGGAGGAAGGCATGAGGGCCTCTCCGCCCGCGAAACCGTACCCGCTCTCGATAGCCGCTGATCCCTGGGCGCGGAGCCGGGCCTCCTTCAATCAACCCGTGAAGGGTCCGCTACGCTTCGCGTGCGGCCGCAGCCTTGCTGCGGTGATTGCGGCCCGCCTCCGGCCGGCGGGGCGACTGTCGAGCGGGAACGGTCCCGCTCCGAAAGGACAGGAGCCAAACCCATGCCGCTTTCCACCGCTCAATCGCTCGGCTGGAGCCTCGCCCGCACGATGATGACGATCATCGTCCTTATCGAAACGACAAAAGGCTATGCGGTGATGCCCATCGAAGAGTTCGACGGCGACCCCGAACACATCGTGTGCGAATATGACCCGTTCAACCGCTGAGCCCGCAAAATTTGCGCCGCGATGGTTCCAGTTCCGGTTCCGTCGCGGGCGGCCGTCTGCTAGATTGATAGTGCAGACCGCGCTGTGGTGGTGGTGGAGAGCGCGTCCCCAAGGAGGACGCTCGTGACTTTCATGCTTATCTTCGGCGCTGCCGCAGGCCTCTATCTCATCTGGCTTCTGTTCCGGTTGGCGGCCCTCGCGCTGCCGCTTGGCACCGGTATCGCTCTCGCCTTCGAACTTCAGGACCGCGGCTATGGCATTGGCGCTGCCCTTGCGATGGCATTTTTGGCGGGGCTCCTGCTCCATCTTGCTGGACGGCACCTCTATGCCCACGGTGGATCGACATTGCTGCGAGCCTGTATCGCAATGGTCTTCCTCCTCCCGGCGGCGGTGGCAGGCTATTACGGCATGACGGGGATCGTGCGGCTCTTTGCTACGGAGGGCATGCTGGTGGCGATCCTGCCTGTGCTCGCTGCCGTCGCCGCCGCCCTGGCGGCGGTCCGGGGACTTGATGGATATTCGGTGGATGCAATCGGCGTCGGTGACCGGGAATGCGACGATCGCGCACCCGCGATCCCGGCCTCCGCTTCGCCCGCTTCCGACCGCCTCTGAGTCCCTCGCTCCCGCCGCAGGAACACGGTCTCTTCCCTGCGCGATCTGCCGGCAAGCCGCTGCGCTGAGCCCGCTGGCCGCAACGGCGCTCCCCGATTTTCTTCCCCCGGCGTGCCGCCGTTCCTCGCGGACCAAGAAAATCGCTGCGCTGCCGTCCTCCGCATGCGCTCCGGGCCTGCGGCTGCGGCGCGGCCTCCTTTCCGGCCACCGATGCGCATCGAGACCGCGATCCTGCGGCTCGAAAGCAAGGAAAGGACTTCAAGATGGCCAAGATCGGAACCTTCAAGAAAGCGAAGGGCGAATATCGGGGCGCAATCGCGAGCCTCGCCCTCTCGGTCGACGCGGTTCGCATCGTCCCCGAGGACAATCCCAAACCCAGCGCTCCGACCCACCGCATCTATGTCGGCGACGTCGAGGTGGGCGCAGCCTGGGAGAAGACCAGCCAGGACGACCGCACCTATCTCTCGACCAAGTTCGACGACCCGAGCTTCACCGCGCCCTTCTTCGCGCAGCTCTTCGAAGGAAGCGACGGCGACTATGACCTCGTCTGGACCCGTCCCCAGCGGCGGGACTGATCGAGCACGCCGCCCGGCCGCAAGCCGGGCGGCGATACTCTCATTTTGAGGCTTTTCGCGCGGGGATTCTCCGCCGCAATGCGTTACGATGATCCTTTGCATGCCGCTAACCATGTTCCAGCCGATGCGGGCAAGCTGCTGATAGGCTTTGCTTTCATTCCTGAAGATCAGCCGGAGGTGCGAATGGATCAGGTCGTCGATTGGCAATCGCCATATTTTCCGAGAATATTCGAAACATATGATCGCGCCGATTTCGCGCAGGAGTTCCTGCGCCGAAGCCCGGCCTATCGCCGCGCCTATCGTTCGGCGGCGTTGGCGCCGACGCGGCGGCGCACCGCGCGCCTCGCTGGGCTCGCACGACGATGGGGGTTGGTCTTTCGCCCTGGACCCTGACCGATCCGTCACTGAATCCCCCGCGCTCTGGCAGCCGGAGGCCTGCGCGCATGTCGCCATCGCCGAACCGGCTCCCGACGGCTTTGCCGCGCCGCGGCTCGCCGAGCTCATCGCCTCTGCGGACATCGCCTCCGAGATCATCCTGCCAGGCGAGTGGCATCTCGTGTTCGTGGCCGACGGACGGCGCTTCCGCCTCTGGCTTCGCCGCTTCCTCGCCGATGAACGGCTCGCCTATGTAAACCCGGCCGACCCGCACAGCGAGCTGCGGATGGCCGTGAGCCTCGCCGTACAGCGCCGCTTCTCGGCAGGCGTCACGACGCACCGCTTCCTGCGGGGAGGCGCCCCCGGACCATCCGAGCGCTGGCGTCTCATCCAGTGGCTGCGGCTCCTCGACGCCTCTGCCGAGGGGCGTTCGGCGCGTGACATCGCCGCCGCCCTCATCCTCGACGATGCCCAGGATTTCTCGGCCGCCGACTGGGACGGATCGAGCGAGCGCCGTCGCATCGCGCGCTGGCACCGCGCCGCGGTCGCGATGCGCGACGGCGGCTATCAGGAGCTACTCGGCGCCGCCTGATCGGGACATTCCGCGCGTCGTCACTTTGTCCGTTCCTAAACCGCATCCCGATTTCCGAATGTCGCCGCCTCTCCGCCGGAGCCCGCCACGGGACCCGGCGCTGCGAACGGAGGCCTCTTTTGAGCGACATGCATACCCCCATTTCGCCGCGCTACCTCAAGACGCCCGACGCTGCGCTGCACCTCGGCCTGTCGAGCCGGACGCTCGAAAAACATCGCTGCTTCGGAACGGGTCCCGAATACCGCAAACTCGGCGGGCGGATCGTCTACGCGATCGCTGATCTCGACGCCTGGGCCGAGATCGGCCGCAAGAAATCGACGTCCGATCCCGGCAAGGGCGTCGTCCATCCCGCGCGCCCGGTCCGCCGCTGATGCGCCCCGCCCACAGCATCCCGCCCGCTCCCGGCGTGCAGCCGGTCGCGGCGACCGCGAGCGGTCTCACCGACCTTGAACTGACCTGGATCGAGCAGCGGCTCGAGCATTGGCTGCGCTTCGGCCGCGTCGCCGCCGAGCGCATCATCAGCCGCCGGACGCGGATCGTCTCCTTCCGGCCCGAGGCCGTCTTCGGCTTCGTCCGCTGGAGCGCGAACGACTTCGGCACCATCTTCTCAAGCATCTCGGTCATCGCGGCGCCCGCGCCGCGCGCCCCCTTCGCGACGCATCCCTACGTGCGCCCCGGCGGCGACATCCTGCTCCGCGTCGACGGTTGGCCGAGGGTTCAGCAGGTGCTCTCGGCGATCGATGCAATCGAGGCCGCGGGGCTCGATCCGTGCGAGACGGCGCCCGATCATTGGCGCCACATCGGCAGCCATATCGCTGCCGGCCTGCCGTTCCGGCCCTATGGTCCGGAGCGGCACCGGGCCTGGCTCCAGCGCAAGGCGATCGCGCCATGAACCGCCGCTGGCTCCGCGCGACCGCGGCGAGCGCTACGCTCTTCGCGGCGCTGTTCGTCGCGGCGGCAGCGCTCGCGCCGCAACCGCGCCTCATCTGGAACGCGAGCCCGAGCGTCCCGATCGGCTTCTACCGCGTCGATGTCGGCGCCGAGCCCGCAGTCGGCGACCTCATCCTCTTCCACCCGCCCGAGGGGGTCGCGGCGCGTCTCGCGGTGCGCGGCTATGTGCCGCGCGGCGTGCCGCTCCTGAAGCATGTCGCTGCCGGCGAAGGCGCGCTCGTCTGCCGCAGCGGCACCTTCGTGACGATCGACGGCGCGCCGGCAGCACGCGCGCGGGACGCCGACCGCCTCGGGCGGCCGCTGCCGCGCTGGTTCGGCTGCTACCGCCTGCGCGTCGGCGAACTGTTCCTCCTCAACCCCGCGCCCGACAGTCTCGACGGCCGATATTTCGGACCGCTCCCCGACACCGGCGTCGTCGGCGTCGCGCACCCGCTGCTCGTGCGCGATGCGCCCGGCGCGCCGCTGCGCTGGCGCCGTGACGCCGATCGCTCCGCATTCACCCCCGAAGGAAAGGATATGTCCTCATGATTATCGGAAGCTTTCAGACCGCTGGCGACGGCTATGCCGGACAGATCCGGACGCTGCTCCTCGATGCGATGATCGCGATCGTTCCGGCGAAGCCGAACGACGCGGAAAATGCACCGGCCTGGCGCGTCCTGCTCGTTGAAGCCGACACCGGCGTCGAGATCGGCGCAGGCTGGGAACGCCGCAGCGAGCGCGCCGGATCTTATATCGCCCTGCAGATCGACGATCCGGCGCTCGCGGTTCCGCTGCGCGCCAATCTGCTCCGGTCGACGCAGAACGAGGATGAATATCATCTCCTCTGGACGCGTCCCGTCCCACGCGAACAAGCGTGAGCATCATGCATCCGGCTCGCTCGGCGCGCGTCCGCGCCGTGCGCCTCGCCTTGCTGCTGCTCTGCTCGGCGAGCGCCGCCCCGGACCGGGCATGGGGCGCGGCACCGGCGGAAGCGCCGACGGCCGCGGCCCACCCCTATGCCGCCCATGTGGCGGAGGCGTCGCAACGCTTCGGCGTTCCGGAGGTCTGGATATGGCGCGTGATGCATGTCGAGAGCCGCGGCAAGCCGCGGGCGCTCTCGCATGCCGGTGCAATGGGGCTGATGCAGATCATGCCCGCAACCTGGGCGATGCTGACGGCGCAACACCGTCTCGGGTCCGACCCCTTCGACGTGCGCGCCAACATCCTCGCGGGCGCGGCCTATCTGCGCGCGATGTGGGACCGATATCGCGACGTTCGCCTCATGTTGGCTGCCTATAATGCGGGCCCCGGCCGCGCCGACGCCTATGCAGCGGGGCGGCGCGGCTTGCCCGCCGAGACGGTCGCCTATGTGGCAGCCATCGCGCCCGCGCTCGGTGCGCCGGCTGCTCCGTCAGCTGCGATGGCGCGGACGGCCGAACCGCCGAGCTGGCGCAGCGCGTCGCTCTTCGCCGAGCAGCGATCGGACACGCCGGCTGCAACGTCGGTGCAGCGCGGCGACGCCGCGGCTGCTGGGCCGTCGCATTCCGCGCCTGCTCCCTCGCCCCTCTTCGTCCCGCTTTCCGGGGACAATCGGTGATGGTCGTCCTGGCGATATTTGCTGGAGTGCGCCGGTCCATGGATAGGCACTGCTTGGCGTTCAGAAGGGGTTCGGGGGGATGGCAAGATAAAAGACCTGCCAGCTCGCTGGCAGATTGTGGTTGGATTACAGCGCTTTATGCGTATGGCACCCCTCTCCGGCTGCCATATCGATCTCGGGATTTCCGAGGCAGAACAAGCGCTTACGATATGGCACCGGCGCCGTGAGCGGCGACGAGCATGATTTTCGGGTGCGGCCGGGAAGAGGGCGCGACGCCGGCTCGGGATCGGCGCGGCGCGGGAAAAGGCTCGCGGCGCAGGTGCGCAAGGCAGCCGCCCGCTCGGGTTACGCCCGCTCCCGTCGGGGCGGCGGCGGTCGCAGCGGAACCGGTCGCCATGGCCGCGGACGCGCCGCGCTTGCGACGATCCGGCGCGGCCCCGCGCAGCGCCGCGTGACGGTCATGGCGCGCATCGTCCGGCATAAGGGTGCGCAATTTCGCTCCGCGCCGCTTGCACGGCATATCGCCTATCTCGAACGCGACGGCGTCACCCGCGATGGCCGCTATGCCATGATGTTCGACGCGTCTGGAGACGCCGCCGACCGCGAGGCCTTCGCTGATCGCTGCGCCGACGATCGCCATCATTTCCGCTTCATCGTCAGCCCCGAGGATGCCGAGCAGCTGCAGGATCTTCGTACCTTCACCCGCGATCTCATGAGCCAGATGGAGAAGGATCTCGAGACCCGGCTCGACTGGGTGGCGGTCGATCACTGGAATACCGACAATCCGCATATCCATCTACTCGTGCGAGGCGTTGCAGACGATGGAGCGGACCTGGTCGTCGACCGCGCCTATATGTCGGAAGGCGTGCGCGGACGGGCCTCGGAGATCGCCACCCTCGAGCTTGGTCCGCGAAACGAACAGGAGATCGATGCGAGCCTCGCGCGGGAGACGGGCGTGGAGCGCTGGACCGAGCTCGACAGGCAACTGCGCGATCGCGGCGGCGAGGCGGGGATCGTCGATCTTCGTCCCGATCCGGCCGCAGCGCCCGGCCGAGACCGGCATCTTATCGGACGCGCGGCGAAGCTCGAGACGCTTGCTCTCGCGACGCGCCTTGGAGCCGGCATATTCGAGATCGATCCGCGTGCCGAAACCATATTGCGCGACCTTGGCGAGCGCGGCGACATCATCAAGAGCGTCCACCGCGCCATGCGCAGGCAAGGCCTATCCTTTGACGTCTCCACGCTCGCGCTTCACGGCGAGGGGGAGCGATCGGGCCTCGTCGGGCGGCTGGTCGCACGCGGCCTCGACGACGAGCTTGCCGGCTCCGCCTTCGCCATCGTCGACGGGACCGATGGCCGGACCCACCACATCAAATTCTCCGATCTCCAATGGACCGGGGACGCGAAGCCGGGCGCGATCGTCGAGCTGCGGCGCTGGGAAGGACGCGACGGCGGTGAGCATCTCTCGCTCGCTCTGCGATCGGATCTTGCGGTCGCCGACCAGATATCCGCGCGCGGTGCAACTTGGCTCGACCGCGAACTGGTCGCGGCGAAGCCCACGGCAGGAACCTCGGGATTCGGCATCGATGTTCGCCGCGCCATGGCAGCGCGCGCCGAGTTTCTCGCGAGCGAAGGCCTCGCGAGCCATGAGCACGGCAAGCTCGTACTGGCCCCCGATCTCATCGAGACGCTGAAGCGGCGCGACCTCGAGGCGGCTTGCGAAACCATCGCGGCGCGCACCGGGCTCGCGCATCGGCCGCCGGCCACCGGCGACGCAGTGAGCGGGACCTACCGCGAGCGCGTGTCGCTCGCCTCGGGGCGTTTCGTGATGATCGACGACGGGCTTGGCTTTCAACTCGTGCCCTGGCGCCCGGCGCTCGACCGGCACCTCGGGCAGCATGTCACCGGCACCGCCACCGCGGGCGGCATCGACTGGACCCTCAGCCGCAGCCGCGGGATCGCAATCTGAGAAAGGATCAACGATGAGCGACAGGATATTATGGGGCCAGATCTTCGCGGTGCTGTTGATCGTCCTCGCGGCGGTCTGGACCGCGACCCAATCGACGGCGGAAGCGCTCGGATTTCAGGCAGCGCTCGGTGCCCCCTGGTTCCGCATCGGTGGTTATCCCATCTATCCGCCGCCGGCCTTCTTCTGGTGGTGGTTTGCCTTCGACGCCTATGCGCCGCCGATCTTCTACCGCGGTGCTGCGATCGCGGCATCGGGCGGCCTGCTGTCGGTCGTCGTAGCGATCAGCATGTCTGTATGGCGCGCGCGCGAGCGCCGACGGGCCGAGACCTATGGCTCGGCACGCTGGGCACAGGAGCGAGAGATACGGGCGGCGAACATGCTTGGCCCCGATGGCGTCATTCTCGGGCGCATGGCCGGAACCTATCTGCGCCACGATGGCGCCGAGCATGTCCTCTGTTTTGCGCCTACGCGCTCGGGGAAAGGTGTCGGCCTCGTTGTGCCGACCCTGCTGACCTGGCCGGGGAGTTGCATCGTTCACGACATCAAGGGCGAGAACTGGCATCTCACTGCGGGCTTTCGCGCGCTACATGGCCGGGTGCTGCTTTTCGATCCGACGAACCCGGCATCGGCTGCCTATAATCCGCTCCTCGAAGTCCGGCGCGGCGCGTGGGAGGTGCGCGACGTACAGAATGTCGCCGACGTGCTGGTCGATCCCGAAGGAAGCCTCGAGCGACGAAACCACTGGGAAAAGACCAGCCACGCGCTGCTCGTCGGCGCGATCCTCCATGTTCTCTACGCCGAGGAGGAAAAGAGCCTCGCCGGTGTCGCGGCCTTTCTGTCGAACCCCGAGCGCAAGATCGAGGCGACCCTCCACCGGATGAAGACCACCCGCCATTTGGGAGATCGCGTCCACCCGGTCGTCGCCGCGGCGGCGCAGGAGCTGCTCAACAAGAGCGAGAATGAGCGGTCGGGCGTGCTGTCGACCGCCATGTCCTTCCTCGGCCTTTATCGCGACCCGGTGATCGCCAAGGTCACTGGACATTCCGAGTGGCGCATCGCGGACCTGATCGGAAGCGAGCGCCCGGTCTCGCTCTACCTCGTGGTGCCGCCCGGCGATATCAGCCGGACAAAGCCGCTCATGCGCCTGATCCTCAACCAGATCGGGCGGCGGCTGACCGAGGAGCTGAATCCAAAGGCGCGGTCGCAACGGCTGCTGTTCATGCTCGACGAGTTTCCCGCGCTCGGACGCCTCGATTTCTTCGAAAGCGCGCTCGCCTTCATGGCGGGCTATGGCATCAAGGCCTTCCTGATCGCCCAGTCGCTCAACCAGATCGAGAAGGCCTATGGCCAGAGCAATGCGATCCTCGACAATTGCCACGTCCGGGTCAGTTTCGCGACGAACGATGAGCGAACCGCCAAACGGATTTCCGATGCGCTCGGTACGGCAACCGAACAACGTGCGATGAAGAATTATGCCGGCCATCGGCTTTCTCCCTGGCTCGGCCATTTGATGGTGTCGCGCACCGAAACCGCCCGGCCGCTCCTGACCCCCGGCGAAGTGATGCAGCTCCCCCCGGACGACGAGATTGTGATGGCCGCCGGCCTCGCACCGATCAGGGCCAAGAAGGCGCGCTACTACAGCGACCGGCGCTTGGCGGGTCGCGTCATGCCGCCTCCCGTGCCGGGTCGCGGCGCTCCCGCCGCCCACGACTGGATGGACGACCGGGTACAGCAAGCGGTGGACGCGAAGCAGCTGCAGAAGGATGCCGATGACGCCGCCAATGGTGGCATCCGGCAGGAACCCGAACTTCCCGTCCATGAAGAGATCGCGCCGCCGCCGCCGCGCAGCGTCAACGGCGAGTTTGATTTTAGCGAAGACGGAGCACAGGCCGATGCAGCGCGGCTTCGCGCTGCCGCGGATCGGCGGATGGCGCGGCGCGCTCAGGCCGCCGCGCTCGATCCCGACGACGGGATCCAGCTGTGATCCGATCGCATGTCAAACAGACGTTCCGGATCGAAACCGGCCTCTCGCGCGACCTGACGGACTTGGCCCGTCGACGGGGCCTGACGCGGACCGAAGTGCTGGAGGCTGCGTTACGCTCGTTCCTTTCGCCCGATCAGGAGGAGCGGATCGAAGCGCTGTTGACCCGGCGCCTCGACCGCATCGGCCGCCAGCTTGACCGCATCGAATGGCATGGCGAGATGTCTGGCGAAGCCCTGGCCCTGTTCGTCCGGCACTGGCTCACGAGCACGGCGCCCTTGCCCGATGATGCGTTGCCGGCCGCGCAGGCCAGCGGGAAGCGGCGGTGGGAGGCTTTCGTCGACGCCCTTTCGCGGCGGATGGAGGGCGGCCCCAAGCTCGCCGCGGAGCTGATGCGCGACGTCAGCGGTTCCGATTGAAGCCTTGAAGCGTCTCACCCAGCCCGGAGTTTTGCGAGAAAGCTGATGGCTTCGGCGGGGACACCGCACAGGGCAGCCGCGAGCAACAGTATCGTGAGAGCCAGATATTTGGCCAAAGGAGTGCGGGACAGTTCGAGGAGCACCGCCGATTTGTGGCGGCCCCGTTGCACGAGCGCCATAAACTGGGCGAGCTCGGCCTCACGGTCAGTCATCGGACGATCGCCTACGGGCGGGAGAGGGGGCATGTCGGTCATCACAAACCTCACGGATTCATCGCGAAAATAGCGCGCTGTTACAGATGCGCGTGCGGGTTACCGTGAGGGATAAGCCCTCCGGGCTGGAGTGCCCCGCAGGCGAGTCGCTTGTCAACAGGGTGAATCGCAATTTTATCAACAGTCGGGGGTGCGTCTGGGGATATCTCCCGGCACTTCCGGGAAACCCGGACTTCGCTCAGTCCTCTTCGCCTCGCTGCTCGCGTTCGCGCAGTCTTTCGGCGTAGCGGTAGCTCGCCTCCATCGAATGATAGGTATCGGCGTAGCGATCGATGTCGCCGAGCGCGCATTCGACCTCATAGGCCACCGAATGGGGCGACGAGCCCGGCCGCTTTCGGGCCAGCCAGCGCTCCAGCTTGTCGAAGCGGCTCTGCATCCCCTGCACGCTGCATGCGATGCGCAGATCGTCGAGATTGCTACTCGTGCGATTGCGGCTCCAGGCCCTGCAGGCGAACTCAAGCTCTTCACCCCGTGTCGGAGGGCGATCGCTGAGATCGGCCCCACCTTCCTTCGCGAGGCTCGGATCGGCCTGTACACCGGCAAGGCCCGCACTGAGTGCCTCGCAGAGTTCGCTATGATATTTATCCCGGCGCGCGGCATCCCAATCATAGGGGCCAGCGCCGACGAATAGGGGCGGCAGCTTGAAATGATGCCGCACCGCCTTCGGCAGCATCTTCTCGATCCGGATCACTCCGCGGATGACATCGAGGAGACGCTCGGCATCGATCCCGGCCCATGGGCGCGCGAGATTTTCGAGCGCGCTTAGGTTCGAATTGGTGGGGGTGTCCCCCGTGTTCCAGTATCGCATGGTCAGTGCTTCCGTTTCTCTTGGGCCTTGATCCCGAGAATGGCCTTCGCCTCGGTGCTTGCGCCCTTCGCAACCTGATCGAGGCGAGCCTTGAAAATTGGGTCGGCGAGAAGTTGGGCCTTTGGCCCTTCGCCGGAATCACACACAATGGCATAAAAGAGCCGATAGAGCGTCTGCGCTCGCTCCGCTTCTTCGATCGCTACATCGAAATCAGGCTGCCGATAAACCAGGATTTCCTGCTCATCGATCGGCATGGGCCGGATCACGCCCCGACCATCAGGCAGTTCCTCCACGCGCTGGCGGTGGCTGATGTTATATTTCACGATGGTTTTGGGGTGGGTGAGCAGGATCGCCTCCGTGAGTTCGGAGCAATGTCCCCAGATGCGATGGGCAAAATGATTGCGTGTCTTGCGTGACTCCTCGGCAACCGAGCCGATCGCCTTGAACAGCAGTTGCTGCCACTCGGGGAGCGCTTCCTGCGCTGCCGCATCGAGGGCGCCGCGCTGCGCCCCGGCTCCGACCAGCGAGAGATACATTGCGGTGCCGACCGCAATGTCGCTTTTCAGCATCCGGCTGAGGATCGACGCGATGTCACCATCGATATGCGCCCACAGCGCGATGACATAAGCAACGTCGCTGGCAAACGGCGAACGGCGGAGAATGCCCGGCGCGAAAAAGACGCGGCCATCTGGCGATTCCTCAGCGAGCGTTTTGGGCACCGTATCTCCTCTTCCGCACGGTTAAATCCATCGACCACATTATATGGCGACTTTGCCGCTGCTCCTAATTTGGGTTGTCGCTGGCGCTTTGCGCCGGACTGGAAAGATGCCATCCAAGGCCATTAGTTCGATGGTCCGCTAATTGCCGGATTGAAGGAGTATATCATGGACGAGGACGCGCTTTTTGCGGTTGGTTCAATATTGGCGGCGCTCGGCGGCGTGCTGGAACGAAAAGGTGTCTGCACGACCAACGAATTTGCCGAAACGCTTGGCAGCGTGGCGTTGATGACCGCCGAGTCCGGGGATCAATATAAGAACCGTGCTGCCTATATCGGGAGCTGGGCGCAGATGGTGCGCGCGGCCGCCGAACATTCGGGGAGTGCGCGCGACCATTGACGATGCGGCTGCGGCATCGCTTATTCGGCACCGGCTTCGAAATAGGCGCGCATCCGGTGAGCGATGGCAGGATCGAGCCGGATGAAGGTCCGGCGGCCGTCGATCGGATCGGGCACGCGCCGGGTGATGCCAGCATCGCAGAGGCGCTGCGCAAGTCGTAGCGCGCTGCTCATCGGGATCGAGGACGTGACGCACAGCGCGCTGATGGACAGGCGCTTTCGCTCGCATTCGTGAACGAAGAGGTCGACCAGCATTTCCCAAGCAGGATCGCCGAAGAGTTCGGGTGCACCGATCAGCTGCTGGCGGAGGAGGCGCCTGCGCATCGCGGCTCTCGCATTGGCCAAGGCAATGTCCCCGTCGTCGATGCGCGCGGGACCTCCCGGACTTCGCAATGTGAAGGAGGCTGACGGAATGGGCGCCCCGGCAAGAGTGTCATTGCTGATGACGTGATGGCAGTGGGTTGATGTCACAACGATGTGGTCGATGATCTCGACGTTGAGCGACCGTCCGATCATTTCGAGCTTCCGCGTCGCCTCGATGTCTTCGACACTGGGGCGATGGTCGCCGCTCGGATGGTTGTGGACGAGAATCAGCCCCGCAGCATTGAGTTCGAGCGCACGCCGGAAGATCGTCCGGGGGTAGATGGCAAGCTGCGCAAGCGTGCCGCTTTGCAAAACTTCGTCGGCGAGAAGATGGTGCCCACCGTCGAGAAAGAAGATGCGAAGCCGCTCGTCGGAGAGCGACCCCATCGACATGATGAGATAGGAGCGGAGCCTTCGGTCGAAGGGATCGATGCTGATACCTCGAAGGTCGCCCGAAAGGCTCTCGGTGGCGAGTTTGCACGCTTGGACAATGACCTCTGCTACCTGCGGGGCGTCATCAAGAACGCGAGCGAGCGTTTCCGGCGACTGCGCCCAAATGCGGCTGATCGAATGAAACGCGACGAGAAGCCGGTCCGCTAACGCTTCGCTGCGCTCGGGCTCGATCGTCGCAATGAAATGTACCAGGACCGATCGCTGCCGATCCGAGCCAATCGCTTTTGGTGCTGCCAGGTTGCGGCCACGAGGAGCGGGGGAAGAAGCCAGGATGCAGCGACCTGCATTGTCAGATAGGCTATCGGGTGGAGGTCCATGTCGATCGCGCGGGTCGTGTGAGCCAGCAACGGAAGGCATTGTAGGACTGCCGCCAGCATGGGCCAGAAGCGATAAGCCGTCAGCGCAACGGTCATCGTCCCGGCCGCAGCTATCAGATCGATCACCAGGTGCCCCGCATCGACCGTGACGAAGTTCACCGCAAATATCAGGTGGAGAGCCTGGTCGGAAACCAGCATGAAGAGGAGAATCGCTGCCACAGCCTTCTCTGGGCCGCCGCCTTTCCGGAGGGCGTAGACGAGAGCCACCAGCAGCAATGTCACGAAGATTGCGATCCGCAGCATCGCGCTCATTCACCATGCCGATGGCCCACCGTCAATGTCGCTCAGCTCACCAAAGCAAGCCTTGCGGTGGCAGCTTCGGCAACTGCCGGGCATTCGTGAAGGTCGAGGCCTGACGTTTCACGGCCGATGTCGGCAAGGTCGCCATGAACACGAAGGATGTCGCCGCTCACACCAACCAGCGCGAGTTGCGCCTCAGCGATACGGCGGATCGTCGCATGTCCCTTGGCGGCGGGGACGCCTGCCGTGTCACGACGCGCGGTCACCACCTCCGCCATCAGCGACGACACGGCGATGAGCGCGCCGTCTATCTGTGCCTCGGCGGCAGGCACTGCTTGCTGCAACCGCTCGACGGCAATGCTATTCAGATTTTGCATAGATTCTCCTCTCCGGAAAAGCGCGCCGCGCTCCCGGACCATGGTTCAACAGGAATTGGGATCAGGTCGAGGCGAGCCGGGTCAGAGTTTGACCGATCGACAGGCCTGCGATGACCATGAGAAGCACCGCGATGAGCAAGCTCACGACGATCACGACCCGGGCCTGAGGCCTATAATTCGGCCTCAGCAAATCCCTGAACGGAGAGCCTTCGCTCCGAGACCCGACCCGCCTTGCCAAATTATCGTTCAGATGGAGCAAGCTGGCGGGGTCACCGTCCGGGAAATCGGATGGCACCAGTTCTGGGGCTGGCGGTAGTATGACCGGATCACATGGTATCCGATCATAGGTCTGCCGAAGCCGCGCATAGATGATTGCGGTCTCGTCGCGGTTGGCCGCGCCCAGCGTGTCGCGTGCGGTGGTGAGCCGCAAATCCACCGCCTGCTTCGATATGTCGAGGTCGCGGGCGATCTGTTTCGAGGTTTTTCGTTCCAGCAGCAGATCGAGACAAGCCCGCTGCTTTTCTGTCAAGCGCGTCCACCTCGAGAACTCGTCCGAATGCTGCAACCCCGAATCACTCATCCTGACACTGTTGTCAAAATCGCGCTCGGCACAACCCGCCGGGCTTCATTTAATCGTTGCTGAAATGGAATTGATCGCATCGCAGCCTACGCCATTCCCTGTCTTCCTTACCCACAGTACGACGCGCGCAAATCTCTGTTGAAAGTAGAGGTTTTCTGCGTCTCTTACTTGTCCCCGTCGAGCCGGGCGCTTTTGCCCGGACCATCTAACGGGGAATATCATGGGCGCAGAACCGGTCCGTTTCGAGGCACAAGGCCGAGGCGCGCGCATGCTGCGGACAGCGCTTGGCGGCGCGATCGCCGAGTGGCTTGCCGACCCTGCGGTCATCGAAATCATGCTCAATCCCGACGGTCGGCTTTGGGTCGATCGCCTCGGAGCAGGGATCGCCGATAGCGGTATCCTGCTCGCGGCCAGCGATGGCGAACGCATCATCCGGCTCGTGGCGCATCATGTCGGCGCCGAGGTCCATGCCGGGTCGCCGCGCGTATCGGCCGAGCTTCCCGAAAGTGGCGAGCGCTTCGAGGGTCTGTTGCCGCCCGTGGTCGCGGCGCCGACCTTCGCGATCCGCAAGCCCGCGGTCGCGGTCTTCTCGCTCAGCGATTATGTCGCAGCGGGCATCATGTCCGCTCCGGCAGCCGAGGCGCTGCGCTCCGGAGTTGCCGAGCGCCTCAATATCCTCGTCGCCGGCGGCACGGGGACAGGCAAAACTACGCTCACAAACGCCCTTCTCGCCGAGGTCGCCAAGACCAGCGAGCGCGTCGTCCTGATCGAAGACACCCGCGAACTGCAATGCGCCGCTCCGAACCTCGTCGCGATGCGCACCAAGGATGGGGTCGCCTCGCTGTCCGACCTCGTCCGTTCCTCGCTTCGGCTTCGGCCGGACCGCATCCCGATCGGGGAGGTTCGCGGTGCCGAGGCGCTCGACCTTCTGAAAGCCTGGGGCACCGGACATCCCGGCGGCATCGGCACGATCCACGCCGGCAGCGCGATCGGCGCGCTTCGCCGCATGGAGCAGCTCATCCAGGAAGCCGTGATCACGGTCCCGCGCGCCCTTCTCGCGGAAACGATCGATCTCGTTGCCGTTCTCGTGCGTGACGGCGCCGGGCGGCGCCTCGCCGAACTCGCCCGCGTCGACGGCCTCGATGCCTCGACCGGCGACTATCGCATCACCCCCCTCTTTACCCCCGAAGGAGACTGACCATGACCCACGCCGCCCGACGGGAGGCACCGCGCTTCCTGCTCGCCTCGACCGCTCTCTATGTCGCGCTCGTTACCGCCTTGCCCGCTCGGGCCGGTGGCTCGTCGATGCCGTGGGAAGCGCCGCTGCAATCGATCCTCGAGAGCGTCGAGGGGCCGGTCGCGAAGGTGATCTCGCTGATCATCATCATCATCACCGGGCTGACCATCTCGTTCGGAGACACGTCGGGCGGTTTTCGCCGCATGGTCCAGATCGTGTTCGGGCTGTCGATCGCCTTCGCGGCGTCGAGCTTCTTCCTGACCTTCTTTTCCTTCGGCGGCGGAGCCGTCGTCTGATGGATGGCGCGGCCGAAGTCACCGGTTTCTTCGCGCCCGTGCACCGCGCGCTCGCCGAGCCGATCCTGCTCGGCGGCGCGCCGCGCGCCCTCGCGATCGCCAATGGCACGCTCGCGGCCGGGATCGGCCTTGGCCTCCGCCTCTGGATCGCGGGTCTCGTCCTCTGGATCGTCGGCCATGCGCTCTCGGTCTGGGCGGCGCGCCGCGACCCGCAATTCGTCGACGTCGCCAAGCGTCACCTCAAATATCCTGTCTGGATGCGGCCATGATGAACCTCGCCGAATATCGCTCGAAGTCGGCCTGCCTTTCCGATTATCTCCCCTGGGTCGCGCTGGTCGCCGAGGGCGCGGTGCTCAACAAGGATGGCTCGTTCCAGCGAACCGCGGCCTTCCGCGGCCCCGATCTCGACAGCGCCACCCCCGCCGAACTCGTCGCGGTCACCGCCCGGCTCAACAATGCGATCCGGCGCCTCGGCTCCGGCTGGGCCTTGTTCGTGGAGGCGCAGCGGCTGCCGTCGAGCGATTATCCCGCATCCTCATTTCCCGATCCGGCATCCGCTCTTGTCGACATGGAGCGCCGCGAGCAATTCCGGGAGGAAGGGGCGCATTTCGAGAGCCGCTATTATCTGACCCTCCTGTGGATGCCGCCGGCCGAGGATGCCTCGCGGGCGGAGGGCTGGCTTTATGAGGGTATGGAGCGCTCGGGGGTCGATCCGAAGGAGCATCTCGCGAGCTTCATCGACCGGTCGAACCGCATCCTTCATCTCGTCGAAGGCTTCATGCCCGAGGCCGAATGGCTCGATGACGGCGAGACGCTGACCTATCTCCATTCAACCGTATCGACGAAGCGGCAGCGTGTCCGGGTTCCCGAGACGCCAGTCTATCTCGACGCGCTGCTGACGGACCAGCCGCTCATCGGCGGGCTTGAGCCGCGGCTCGGCGAGCAGCATCTGCGGACCCTGACGATCACGGGCTTTCCGACCGCGACCTGGCCCGGCCTCCTCGACGATCTCAACCGGCTGGCCTTCGCCTATCGCTGGTCGACCCGCGCGATCATGCTCGACAAGACAGACGCGACCAAGCTGCTGACGAAAATCCGGCGACAATGGTTCGCCAAGCGCAAGTCGATCGCGGCGATCCTCAAGGAGGTGATGACCAACGAGCAATCGGCGCTCGTCGACAGCGATGCCTCGAACAAGGCGGCCGACGCCGACATGGCGTTGCAGGAGCTCGGCGCCGATCATGCCGGCGTCGCCTATGTGACCGCGACCGTCACCGTGTGGGACAGCGACGCGGCCCTCGCCGCCGAGAAGCTCCGGCTGGTCGAGAAAGTCATCCAGGGGCGCGACTTCACCTGCACGATCGAGGGCATGAACGCGATCGAGGCCTGGCTCGGGAGCCTGCCCGGCCACGCCTACGCCAATGTCCGCCAGCCGCCGATTTCCACCCTCAACCTTGCCCACATGATCCCCCTGTCTGCCGTGTGGGCGGGGGCGGAACGGGACGAGCATTTCGGAGACGCCCCCTTGCTCTATGGCAAGACCGAAGGCTCGACCCCGTTCCGCCTTTCCCTCCATGTCGGCGACGTCGGTCATTGCCTCGTCGTCGGTCCGACGGGGGCAGGCAAATCGGTGCTGCTCGCGACGATGGCGATGCAGTTTCGCCGCTATCCGGGCTCGCAAATCTTCGCGTTCGATTTCGGCGGCTCGATCCGCGCCGCAGCCCTCGCGATGGGCGGGGACTGGCAGGATCTTGGCGGGGCGCTCCACGATGGCGAGGGCGGCGTGGCGTTGCAGCCGCTCGCCCGGATCGACGAGGCGTCCGAGCGGAGCTGGGCTGCCGAATGGCTCGCCGCGCTGTTCGCGGGCGAAGGCATGATGATCGACCCGGCGGCGAAGGAGCATCTCTGGTCGGCGCTGACCTCACTCGCGACGGCGCCTGTCGCCGAACGCACGCTGACGGGGCTCGCGGTGCTTCTCCAGTCGCGCGACCTCAAGCAGGCGCTCGCGCCCTATTTGGTCGGCGGACCCTGGGGGCGGCTGCTCGATGCCGACGAGGAGCGCATCGGGGCCGCGCGCGTGCAGGCCTTCGAGACCGAAGGCCTTGTCGGCGCCGCGTCGGCGGGACCCGTCCTGTCCTATCTGTTTCACCGGATCGCCGGACGGCTCGACGGCTCGCCGACGCTCATCATCATCGACGAAGGCTGGCTCGTGCTCGACAGCCCGGCCTTCGCGGCGCAGCTCCGCGAATGGCTGAAGACGCTCCGCAAGAAGAATGCGAGCGTGGTCTTCGCGACGCAGAGCCTTGCCGACATCGAAACCTCTAGCATCGCACCCGCGATCATCGAGAGCTGTCCGACCCGCATATTTCTGCCGAACGAGCGCGCGCTCGAGCCGCAGATTGCCCGCATCTACGAGCGCTTCGGTCTCAATGACCGGCAAATAGAGATACTGAGCCGGGCGACCCCGAAGCGCGACTATTATTGCCAGTCGCGGCGCGGCAATCGCCTCTTCGACCTGGGGCTAGGCGAGGTTGCGCTCGCCTTCACCGCGGCATCTTCGAAGACCGATCAGACGCGCATCGCGGAGCTGTTCGCAGCGCACGGCCCCGAAGGGTTCGCGGCCGCCTGGCTTTCCCACCGCAAGCTCGAATGGGCGGCCGAGCTGCTCCCCACCATTGCCGCCCCCAATGAGGAGTGCCCCCGATGAAGAAGAATATCGTCCGCGCCGTCGCTGCCGCGGCACTTGTGTTGCTGCCCGTGTCGGGCGCGATGCTGGCCGTCCCGGCGAGCGCCCAGCTCGGCGGCATCGTCCACGATCCGCGCAACTATTCGCAGAATATCCTGACCGCGGCGCGCACGCTCGAGCAGATCAACAACCAGATCAAGCAGCTGCAGAATCAGGCGACCTCGCTGATGAACGAGGCGAAGAACCTCAACAGCCTGCCGACATCGACGCTGGGCACGCTCGAGGCGCAGGTCGACCAGACGCGCCAGCTCCTCGCGCAGGCAGAGGGCATCGCGTTCAACGTGTCGGACATCCAGAAGGGGTTCGAGGCGCGCTACAAGGGCGGAGCGCTGACGGGCTCTGCCGCCGAGATGGTCGCCAATGCCGAGGCGCGCTGGAAGGACAGCGTCGGCGCCTTCGAGGATGCGATGAAGGTGCAGGCCGGCATCGTCACGAACATGGGCGGAACGCGGACGTCGATCTCGACGATCGTCGGCGCCAGCCAGTCGGCAACCGGCGCGCTGCAGGCCGCGCAGGCGGGCAACCAGCTGCTCGCCATCCAGTCGCAGCAGATCGCCGATCTCGCCGCCGTCATGAGTGCGCAGGGCCGCGCCGAGATGCTCGATGCCGCGCGCGCGGCGGCCGCCGAGGCCGAAGGCCGCGAGCGCTTCCGCCGCTTCCGCAAGGGCAATTGAGATGGGCCGGGCGGGGACGCTCGTGGCA
>NZ_JAEMQX010000235.1 GCF_016463645.1 Sphingopyxis sp.
ACCCAGATCGAATTGACCGATCCCGAGAGCGTCTGGAGGATATTCGATGCGAGCGTCGGCAGCGCGAAGAGAATCAGCGTTTTGGTGATCGGCCCTTGCGTCAGGTCCATTCGTCCGCCGCCGCGTGCGGTCTGGCGCGGCGGAACCGGGCTTGCGGCCGGGTCGGCGGCCGCCGCGACCGGCGTCGGCGTGACGGGGACCTCGCCGTCGGTCACCCCAGACGGGCTAACGCGGCGGTGAGGCGGTCGGCCTCGGCTTCCTTGGCGGCGTGATCCATGCGGGCCTTTTCCACGGCTTCGGGTTTCGCGCGTTCGACGAACGACGGATTGTTCAAACGGCCGGCGAGGCCGTCGCGTTCCTTCGCCGCGGCGGCGAGCGCCTTGGTCAGGCGGTCGCGTTCGGCGGCGATGTCGATCACGCCCTCCAGGGGGACGGTGATCGTCTCGCCCTCGACGACGAGCTGCGCCGATGCGCCGGCGGGGGCTGGGTCGAAGCTGATCGCTTCGAGCCGCGCGAGGCGGTCGAGCTGCGCGGCGAGCTTGTCGGTGCGAGTGTTGAGCGACGCGGGGAAATGCGCGGTCAGGCGCGCGCCCGGCGGCAGGCCGAGTTCGGCCTTTGCCGTGCGCAGTTCGCTGACGAGCCTGATCAGCCAGTCGATGTCGGCGCTGGCTTCGGCGTCGCGTGTCGCGGCAGGCGCGGGCCATTTCGCGGTGATCAGCGGGTAATCGGCACGGTCGCCAAGCCCCGTCCACAGCTCTTCGGTGATGAAGGGCATGAAGGGATGGAGCATCACGAGAATCTGGTCGAGCACCCAGCCGGCGACCGCCCTGGTCTCGCCGTCGATCGCGCCTTTAATGAGTTCGAGATACCAGTCGCAGAAGCGATCCCACGCGAAGCTGTAGATCGCGTTCGCGGCCTCGTCGAAACGATAGGCGGCGAAGGCGGTTTCCATCGCGGCGACGGTGGCGGCAACCTCGCCGATGATCCAGCGGTTGACCGGCAGCGTCGCGGCGGGAGCTTCGAAACCGGTCGAGGCGGAAATGCCGTTGGCTTCGCAGAAGCGCGCGGCGTTCCACAGCTTGGTCGCGAAATTGCGATAGCCCGCGAGGCGCGCGTCATCCATCTTGATGTCGCGGCCCTGGCTTTCCATCGCCGCCATGAAGAAGCGCAAGGCGTCGGCGCCATATTGGTCGATCAGCCCGAGCGGGTCGACGACATTGCCCTTCGACTTCGACATCTTCGCGCCGTCGGGCGCGCGAACGAGGCCGTGGAGATAGAGCGTTTTCCACGGCACGTCGCCCATGAACTCCATCCCCTGCATCGCCATGCGCGCATCCCAGAAGAAGAGGATGTCGAAGCCCGAGATGAGGACGTCGTTGGGATAGTGGCGCTTGAGCAGCTCGGTGTTTTCGGGCCAGCCGAGGGTAGCGAAGGGCCAGAGCGCCGAGGAGAACCATGTGTCGAGGACGTCCTCGTCGCGGGTCAGCACGACGCCTGCGCCGGCCTCGGCCTGTGCTTGCTCTTCGGTTTCGGCGACGAAGATGCGGCCGTCTTCGGCATACCAGGCGGGGATGCGGTGGCCCCACCAGAGCTGGCGCGAGACGCACCAGGGCTGGATATTCTCCATCCAGTTGAAGAAGGTCTTTTCCCACGTCTTCGGCACGATGTTGATGCGGCCGTCGCGCACCGCCGCCATCGGCGGCTGCGCGAGGGTTTCGGCGTCGACATACCATTGGTCGGTCAGCCACGGCTCGATCACCACGCCGCCGCGGTCGCCGAACGGGGTCTGGATCGTGCGCGGTTCGGCGTCATGTTCTCCGCCGTCCTTGTCGATGTGCGGGATCAGGAAGCCCTGCTCCTTCATCCGCTGCACGACGAGTTCGCGCGCGCCATCGATGCCGTCGCGCCTGAAGCGGTGGAGGCCGAGATACTCGTCGGGGATCAGCCCGTCGGCGGTCTGGATGACGTTCGCGTCGCCGTCGAGCATGTTGAGCATCTCGCCGGGCCTGAAGCCCGCGCGCTTGCCGACGTCGAAGTCGTTGAAATCATGACCGGGGGTGATCTTCACCGCGCCGCTGCCCAGCTCGGGATCGGCATGTTCGTCGGCGACCACCCTGAAGCGGCGGCCGGTGATCGGCTGGAGGATGTCCTTGCCGATCACGCTCTTGTAGCGCGGATCGTCGGGATGCACCGCGACCGCCATGTCGGCGAGCATCGTTTCGGGGCGTGTCGTCGCGACCTCGATATAGTCGCGCCCGTCATCGAGGGTGACGCCGTCGGCGAGCGGATATCGGAAGTGCCAGAAACCGCCCTGCACCTCGTGCGTCTCGACCTCGAGGTCCGAAATCGCGGTTCTGAGCTTCGGATCCCAGTTCACCAGACGCTTGTCGCGGTAGATCAGACCCTTTTTGTGGAGGTCGACGAACACCTTGACGACGGCCTCGGTGAAATGCGGGTCCATCGTGAACTGTTCGCGCGACCAGTCCATCGAGCAGCCGAGGCGGCGGAGCTGGCCGGTGATCTGGC
>NZ_JAEMQX010000030.1 GCF_016463645.1 Sphingopyxis sp.
AGCTCGCGGGCGGCGTCGCGGTGATCCGCGTCGGCGGCGCGACCGAGGTCGAGGTCAAGGAGAGGAAGGACCGCGTCGACGACGCGCTCCACGCAACGCGCGCGGCGGTCGAGGAAGGCATCCTTCCCGGCGGCGGCATTGCACTGCTCCGGTCGCTGAAGGCGCTCGAGGGTCTGAAGGCCGCGAACGACGACCAGCAGTCGGGCATCGACATCGTCCGCCGCGCGCTCCGCGCGCCGGCGCGCCAGATCGCCGACAATGCCGGCGAGGACGGCGCATGGATCGTCGGTAAGCTCCTCGAAAGCGAAGAGTATAGCTGGGGCTTCAACGCCGCGACCGGCGAATATCAGGACCTCGTCAAGGCGGGCGTGATCGACCCGGCCAAGGTCGTGCGCACCGCGCTACAGGATGCCGCGTCGGTCGCCTCGCTGCTCATCACCACCGAGGCGCTCGTCGCCGAACTGCCGAAGGAAGAGAAGGCCGCGCCGATGCCGGCGATGGACTTCTGACGATCGGAGGGCGGCGGTGTGCCGCCGCCCTCACTCGCCATGTTTCTGGGCGGAGCATCAAGGAGATCAGCGATGCCTTTTGGTGGTCAAAGCATTCGAAGTTGCTCGTCGCAGATCAAGCTGCGGCATGGCGAGGAAGCCAAATTCATTGTCTCCAGGCAAGCGCAATGGGCGCGCGACCGGGGCAACGACGAAGAGATCGCATTTTGGAACGCCGTGCTGAGCGACTTGGATCGGAAGACCTCGCCTTCTGCGAAGCCCTGTCTCGACCGACCTCATTGAAGAGGCGATCCGGCGCATTGAACCTTGGCTGGCTGGTAGAGAAGCTAACTGATCAGTTGCTATCCTGGGCGAATGAAATTCGTGTCCGGCTACGTCCCCGCAGCACGCGGCCAGGAAGCATCGTCCGCGATGGCCACTGCGTCGGGAAACAGCTTGTCGAGAAAGGCAAGTGTTTCGATGAGACGCCCAGAGGCGTGCAGCGGCTACACCTGCCCCCGATGGCTCAGACAACCGCCCCGATATCGACGGCGCCGAGGCCGAGCCACCCCGCCATGCCCTCCAGCTCGTCCCTCAACCGCTCGACCGTCTCGGCTGGAGCGCCCGGTTCGAGCGTGACACGCGGCGCTCGCAGGACGCCGGCATTACGGTCGGATTTGAGATCGACCCGTGCCTGCGACCGAAGTACCACCCCATCCCGATCCAACACGGCGTCTTCCGGACCCCATCGGGCAGAAAAATGGCACCACACCGAAGCCCACCCTTCAATAGCTGTTCCATATCGCCGGCGGCCGGGCGAACTCTCCTATATTGCCCGAGCCGGGTTATCAGCCAGCCCGCCCGGCCTATCGGATATTTCCGATATGAATTGACAGACGCTAATGCATCGGATAATTCCGATACATGAACACCGACACCGCCCTTGCCGCACTCGCTGCGCTGTCACACCCCACCCGTCTCGAAGCCTTTCGCTTGTTGGTCCAGCATGAGCCCGCCGGGCTATCGACCGGGCAGCTCGTCGATGCCTCGGGGCTGACGCAAAGCACGTTTTCCACACATCTTGCGGTCCTGGCAAAGGCCGGGCTGGTCAAGTCAGAGAAGCGCGGGCGTCAGTTCATCCAGCGCGCAGAGATCGACGCATTGAAGGGGTTGATGCTCTTTCTCGCCAAGGACTGCTGCCAAGGACGAGCCGAGCTGTGCGAGCCGCTGCTCGCCGAGCTGGCCTGCTGCTGAAGGAACCCGCCCCGTGACCGACATCATCATCTATCACAACCCCGAGTGCGGCACTTCGCGCAACACGCTCGCGCTGATCCGCAACGCGGGTATCGAGCCGGACGTCGTCGAATATCTGAAGACACCGCCTTCGCGTGCCTTGTTGGAGCAATTGATCGAGCGCGCCGGGATCACACCGCGCGAGCTGCTGCGCGAGAAAGGCACGCCCTATGCGGAGCTCGGTCTCCGCGACGAAAGCCTTACCGACAGCGCGCTCATCGATGCAATGATGGCGCATCCGATCCTCATCAACCGCCCGCTCGTCGTCTCGCCGCTCGGAGTCAAGCTCTGCCGTCCCTCCGAAGCCGTGCTCGACATCCTGCCCGCACGGCAGCTTGGCGCCTTCACCAAGGAAGATGGCGAACAGGTCGTCGACGCCGGCGGCAATCGCGTTCAGGCCTGAGGACAGCATCATGACTGCGGCAAAGCGCGAACGCCTGTCCTTCCTCGATCGCTACCTGACGCTCTGGATATTCCTCGCGATGGCGCTCGGCGTCCTCTTGGGGTCGGCATTCAAGGGCTTACCCGACGCGATCGACGCCATGTCGATCGGCACGACGAACATCCCGATTGCGATCGGCCTCATCCTGATGATGTATCCGCCGCTCGCCCGCGTCCGCTACGACGAACTGCCGCGCGTGTTCGAGGACAAGCGCGTGCTCGCGATCTCGCTCGTTCAGAACTGGATCATCGGGCCGGTGCTGATGTTCGCGCTCGCGGTCCTCTTCCTTTCGGACAGGCCCGAATATATGACCGGCCTGATCCTGATCGGTCTCGCCCGCTGCATCGCGATGGTAATCGTGTGGAACCAGCTCGCCAAGGGCGACAATCAATATGTCGCGGCGCTCGTCGCCTTCAACTCGATCTTCCAGATTCTCTTCTTCAGCGTCTACGCTTGGCTCTTCCTCACCGTCCTGCCGCCGCTTTTCGGACTCGAAGGTAGCGTCATCGACGTGAGCTTCTGGACCATCGCCGAGGCGGTTCTCATCTATCTCGGCATCCCCTTCCTCGCAGCATATCTCACGCGCCGCTTCCTCGCCCGCGCAAAAGGAGACGAGTGGTACGAGACGCGCTTCCTGCCCAAAATCGGGCCGGTCACGCTCGTCGCGCTGCTGTTCACGATCGTCGCGATGTTCAGCCTCAAGGGCGGCGAGATCGTCACCATCCCTGGCGACGTCGTCCGTATCGCGATCCCGCTCACGATTTATTTCGTCGTCCAGTTCCTCATCAGCTTCTGGATGGGCAAGCTGATCGAAGCCGACTATCCGCGCACAACCGCGGTCGCCTTCACCGCCGCGGGTAATAACTTCGAACTGGCAATTGCGGTCGCGATCGCCGCCTTCGGGCTCGCCTCGCCGGTGGCCTTTGCGGCCGTCATCGGACCGCTCGTCGAAGTGCCCGTCCTCATCCTGCTCGTCGGCGTCGCCTTCCGCCTCGGCCGCCGCTGGTTCCCGGCAACCACGCCTGCACAAGCCTGAGTATTATGACAGAATTGACCTATACGCGCCTTCGCACGCTCACCGACCCGCACCACCTCCCGGCGCTCAGCGCCGAATATCTTCACGCGCAGCCGGCGCTCGGCCTCGGACCGCTCGATCCCGCGCCGCGCATCCTGCTACTCTACGGATCCTTGCGCGAACGCTCCTATTCGCGGCTCGTCGTCGAGGAGACGGCGCGCCTGCTCCAGCTCTTCGGCTGCGAGACGCGCATCTTCGATCCCTCCGACCTCCCCTTGCCCGACCAGATCGCCGACGACGATCATCCGGCGGTCGAGGAACTCAGACAGCATTCCATCTGGTCCGAGGGCCAGGTCTGGTGCAGCCCCGAGCGACATGGCCAGATTACAGGTATCATGAAGGCGCAGGTCGACCATCTTCCGCTCGCCTATAAGGGCCTCCGCCCGACGCAAGGCCGCACGCTCGCGGTGATGCAGGTGTCGGCGGGGTCGCAGTCGTTCAACAGCGTCAATACGCTGCGCATCCTCGGCCGCTGGATGCGGATGATCACGATCCCCAACCAGTCGAGTGTTGCGAAGGCTTGGCAGGAGTTCGACGAAACGGGCCGTATGCTGCCGTCGAGCTATTATGACCGGATCGTCGACGTTGCTGAGGAGCTTGTCCGCTTCACCATCCTCACACGCGGGCATGCCGCCCAGCTCGTTGACCGCTATTCGGAACGCAAGGACCGGAAAGAGCCCGTCGTCACGCCCGCCGAACTGGCCGGAATTCCAGGCACGCGCTGAAGGTTCGACGCCATATTGGCACGCCGCCGAGCTGCTGATCGATGGGTCGGGCGTGCTGATCCCGTTCGACAATCCGGCTGGCTTCGGTCCTGCAATTGCCAATCTGCTGGGCGACGAAACCGGACGTCTGGCGATGGGCCGCAAGGCCTATGCCGCCAGCCGTCCGATGACCTGGGCGAATACGGCGCGCCGCTATGCCGCGAGCTTTCGCGCGGCTTCCCGCAAAGGCAGGGTTGCGACCGGCGACCGGATGGACATGCCAAAACCCATCCCGACGATCGCACAGACGAAAGCCCGACCGAACCTCCCGCCCATGTCGCTCGATCATCTCGCCGCGATGAGCGACGATACGGGCATGGCCCAGCATGCGGTTCATGCGATCGCCGACCGCCGCCATGGCTATTGCATCGACGACAATGCGCGGGCGCTGCTGCTGTGCTGCGGTCTCGCCGACGGTCCCGACGCGCCGCTGGTGCGCCGCCTGTCGTCCACCTTCGCGGCCTTCATCCAGCATGGCTGGAATCCGGACAATCGGCGCTTTCGCAATTTCATGAGCTTCGACCGGCGATGGCTGGAAGATGCGGGCTCGGAAGACAGTCATGGGCGGACGCTCTGGGCGCTGGGCACCTATAGCGCACGCGCCGGCTCCCCCGGACACGCGCGCTGGGCAAGAGAGCTGTTCAGCGAGGCGCTGGACGGGGTGGTAGCGTTTACTTCGCCGCGGGCCTGGGCGTTCACCTTGCTCGGCCTCGCGCCCTATTGCGCGGTTTACGCGGAAGATTATGCCGCCGCGCACCTGCGGGCCGAACTCGCCGACCGCCTCGAAAAACTGCTGAGCGCATGGGAAGGTCCCGAATGGACATGGTTCGAGAATGGCCTCAGCTATGACAATGCGCGGCTGCCGCAGGCGCTGATCGTCACGGGCGCGGCAACACGTCGCAGGGCTTTACGCTCGAAAGCTACGAGCCGATGGATGCTGACGAGCCAGTGAGTGATCCGGCCGCACAAGCCGGGTAGAGGCAGTCCTGTTTTCCGCTTCCTGTCCCCCCCCCCCTCGCCTGAGACGGATTACGGCTCATTACCGCCAGACCTGGCCGTTTGCGGAACGGCGGCTTTTGGCGGTCGAATGAAACTGGCGGACGCTCCAACTATTCCCGGCGTTCGCTTGAAAGCTCGATCTCCGTGCTGGTGCAATCGAGGCGCAACCACGTTTCGCAGGAACCGAATAGACACTGACGGGCTCAGATTCCCGAAACCCGTCAGATGATCGGCGCGACACCTTATAATCCTGGCTGGAGCTCCCATATACGGATCATCGCGGCACACGTTCATCGTAGGCGGCCGCGGCTGAGAGACCTGGCGCTCCCGCTTACATGCAGGAGCCGCCCCATGCCGCCCGATTCCGATCAGCCCCAGTCGCCGGCCCCGGACACGCCTGCCCCAGCCAACGCGCAATCGAGACGATTTTTCCGCAAGAGCCGTAGACCATTCGCCTTGGATGACGCACGGCGCCAAGGGGACATCAGTCAGCTCGCCTTCTTGACGATGGGCGGACGGGATCCGGCGATAGCCTTCCTGAACACCGACAACGCCGCGCTCGGCGGCCGCCCGCTTACAGTCGCGACCGCGAGCCCCGAGGGATATGAACGGGTTGCGGCAGCGATCCGCCGCTGGCCGAGCGGCCCAGGATTCAAATGAGCCGCGCGATGAACATTTCGCTGCCGGAAGACGAGGTCAAGCGCCTGTGCCTTCTGCAAGGTGTCAGCATCAGTGCGATCGAGCCGCTTCAGTCGGGCGGTACCCGCCTTGTCTGCACATCCGGCTCCGGCGCCGAGGAAATGCGCCTCCGGCTCCGCGGTCACCTGATCGACGGCCATGTTCTCCGTCACCGCTTCTATCGCCCGCCGGCCACGCATGAGCGCCCTTAAGGCCGGCGCGCGATTTCGTGGTGAGCGAACGTCTCTCCCGAACCCGAATAATGTCGGTATTCGTGCCGCACATTTATCGGGATGTGCTATAGGCCTCCCATCACCTGAAATCGAACAAGCTCCATGTGACAGAGGGACGATCCGTGCTCTCGCTTGATGCAGGAGCACACACCATGTGCCTTATTCAATTGCTCGAAGACGAGCAGATCGCGCTCGCGCGATACGCCGCCGCAACAAATCCCTCGGCGATCGACCGTTATGGGCGCATGATCGAAGGGATCGGTCGGCGTCTGACGGCCTTTCCCTACCAGCATCGCCCCTATTTTCCGCTCAACAGATTGCGGACGCAAACGGCTCGCTAGCACGTTTGCGAACACGCGCATCCTGAAACCGAAGAAAGATATCTGACATGGCCAAATCGCAAAAACGTAGCAATCGCGAGATTCGCAAACCCAAGGCCGCCAAGGCGAAGCCGCCGACCGCGCTCGCAGCCCAAGAGGCCTCCGCGGTGCAGATGACCGCCAAGCCGAAGGGCAATCGCTGACGCGCCGTCAAAAACTGCGGTGGAAGCTGACCAGATCGGCGTCGGGATCGCCGTAGCCACAGATAAGGCTGCGCAGCATCTGGGCCGCCATCATCGAGAAGGTGATTCCATTTCCGCCATAGCCCATCGCGGCATAGCAGTTCGGCATACCGGGAATGCGACCGATAGTCGGCGTACCGACCGGGCTGTCGCCGAAACTGCCGGCCCAGCTATAAGCCGGTTCCGCATCCACTCCCGGTAACAGGGCAGCAAGCTTTCGCGATAGCGTCGCTGCCTTGTCGGGGAGCTTCGCATCGCGGAGAGCCGCGTTACCGATTTCCTCATCCTCGCCGCCGCAGATGATTTCTCCGCGCGGGGTGGTCCGGATGTAGAGGTAGGGATCGGCGGCTTCCCAGATCATCGCGGCGGTCGGCCAGATGGCGCGGGGTTGTGGACGCGTGGCGATCGACCAGCTCGAGATGATCTTGTTCCCCTTGCGCGGAATCCCCTTCATCATCTCATAACCCGTTGCCATGACGACATGGCGCGCGCGAATGCTCGGTCCGCGCGCCGAGACCAAGGTGACCCCCTCGCCCGTCGGCGCGATGTCGCAGATATCGACGGGCGAATAGAGCCGCGCGCCCCGCGCCAGCGCAACGTTCAGAAAGCCTGCGGTAAGGCGGCGCGGATCGGCGGAATAATTGCCGAAGCCGATCAGCGCGTGGCGTCCCTTGATCCCGTAACGCTCCTGAACTGCAGCGGGTTTGAGCAATTCCACCTCGAAGCCCGCACGCCGCCGGGCGTCGGCTTCGACCGCAAGCCCGTCAGCACCGAGCACATTGCCGTCGAGATAGATCGAGGCGCGCGTCGCCCCATCGACGGCGAGGCCCAGCCGTTCGGTCCGTTCGCGTAGCGCGTCGACCGACTGGCGCGATCGCCGCCAGATGCGTTCGGCCTTTTCGCGCCCGATCCGCTCGGCCATCAAGGTCAGCGGCGTATCGAGCTCATATTGCAGCATCGCGGTCGACGCGGCGGTCGATCCTTCGGCGGGACCCCGGCGATCGACGATCACGATGTTGAGCCCCGCTTCCGACAACGCCTCCGCGATCAGCGCGCCCGACACGCCCGCCCCGACGACGAGCACGTCGCACGCAATGTCCCTTGTCAGCGGCCGCGCGGCGATCGCGGGACGACGCCGTGCCGACCAGATCGACTGGCCGGTCCGGAGATCGCGATGATGGGTCGCCGATGCGCGGCTCACCGGAACAGGCGATCAGGCAAGATCGCGCACCCTGGCTTCGCGGACCCAATGACGCCGGGTGCCGACGCTTTCGAACTCGTCGATCGCAACGACCCCGCCGTCCTTTTCGACCCCTGCCTTGTCGAGCAGCAATTGCGTCGCCTCGTCATGCGCGATCGTCTTGCAATGGCCATAGGCGTCCATGAACCACTGGACCGCCGCGCCCTGCCCCGACAGCGCCTTGGCCTGTTCTTCGGTCAGGATCGAAGCCACGGCGTCGAACAGCACTGAGGGCGAGCCCGCGAGCTGGCCGTCGGCCTTGAGCGTGCCGCCCTTGACCTTGATCCCGCCGACCTTCGGCGCGACGAGGAAGGCGGTGCCGTCGGCGCTTTCGATGTCGCCCTTCAGCTTGTCGATCGCCGCCTTGTCCGATCCTTCGGCAAACAGGATCGCGACCTTGCGGCCCTCCATCGTATCATCGGCATTCTTCTGGATCGACAGCGCGTCGGAGGTCTTGAGATCGACCGGCGCGCGCGCGGCCTTTTCCTTCGCCGGCAGATCGATCGCAAGTCCCGCGGCGACACGCGTCGCGAGATCCCCATCGATGTTGCGAAGCTGGCCGACGACGCGGGCGCGAACATGATCGAGCGCGACCTTCGACAATTCGAACACCAGCGCCGAGGCGATATGCGCCTGCTCATTCTCGGTCTGCGACAGATAGAAAAGTCGCGCCTGGCTGAAATGATCGGCGAAGAGTTCGGCGCGAATACGCAGCTTCTGCGCAGGGTCGTTGCGCTCGTCATTGGCCGTGAACGTCGAGAAGCCCGTTTCGGCGCTTGCGCGCGGACCGCCATTCTCTCCGGCTTCCGCAAGACTATTCGGTTCGTAGTTCGCTCGCCCGGTCGGGACGAGCGTCTGCGTCATCCCGTCGCGCTGGAAATTGTGGAACGGGCATTTGGGCGCGTTGATCGGGATCTGGTGGAAATTGGTCGTCCCCAGCCGCGACTTCTGCGTGTCGAGATAGGAAAAGAGCCGGCCCTGAAGGAGTGGGTCGTTGCTGAAATCGATGCCCGGAATGATGTTCGACGGCAGAAAGGCGACCTGTTCGGTCTCGGCGAAGAAATTGTCGACATTGCGGTTGAGCGTCATGCGGCCGACGATCTCGACGGGGATATCCTCCTCTGGGATCAGCTTGGTCGCGTCGAGCACGTCATAAGGCTGCTTCTCGGCGAAGGCTTCGTCGAACACCTGCACGCCGAGGTCCCACGCCGGGAAATCGCCCGCATCGATCGCCTCGAACAGGTCGCGGCGGTGGAAATCGGGATCGGCGCCGGCGATCTTGACCGCCTCGTCCCATGTCGTCGACTGGACGCCGAGCACCGGCTTCCAATGGAATTTGACGAACTTGCCCTCGCCCTTCTCATTGACGAGCCGGAAGGTGTGGACGCCGAAGCCCTCGATCATGCGCAGGCTGCGCGGGATCGTGCGGTCGGACATCGCCCACATGATCATGTGCATCGCCTCGGGCATCAGCCCGATGAAGTCCCAGAAGGTATCGTGTGCACTCGCCGCCTGCGGATAGCCGCGATCGGCCTCCATCTTCACGCTGTGGACGAGGTCGGGGAATTTCATCGCATCCTGGATGAAGAAGACCGGAATATTGTTGCCGACGAGGTCCCAGTTGCCGCTGTCGGTGTAGAGCTTGACCGCGAAGCCGCGCACGTCGCGCGGGGTGTCGACCGAGCCCGCGCCGCCCGCGACGGTCGAGAAGCGGACGAAGACCGGACAGGTCGCGCCTTCCTTCTGGAAGATCGACGCCTTGGTCAGCCCGGGGATCGCCTTGGTGCATTCGAAGACGCCGTGCGCGCCCGATCCGCGGGCGTGGACGATCCGCTCCGGAATACGCTCATGGTCGAAATGGAAGATTTTCTCGCGAAGGACAAAGTCCTCGAGCAGCGTCGGCCCGCGTTCGCCGGCGCGCAGCGAATTCTGGTTGTCCGAAATCCGGTGGCCGAAATTGTCGGTCAGGAACGCCGCATCGGCCGATTTGTCGCCCGATGCCAGATTCTGGTGCAGCTCGCCACCATTGCCGCGGCTCACCTCGATCTTCGGCTGACCTCCGCCCGGCTGGTGTTCGCGAAGGGCCTGGTCGTTCGCGGGCGAAGGCGGCGGAGATTTCGGCATCGGTCATTCCTTCTGCCGCGGAAGGCGACACTCCTACAATCCGCCGCTTCGCCTTATGTTGCGTGCCGCTAAGCCATGGCGGCCAGAATCTCCTTGATCGCGACGAACGCAAAGCAGACCGAACTGTCGGCCACCCCGTAGGGCAGGAAAATATCGTCGCCGACGCGGATCGCTCCACAGGTGTAGACGACATTGGGAACATAGCCTTCGTCCTCGTCGGCGGCGGACAGGATCGGATTGGGCGTCCGGCCGATCACCTTCGAGGGATCGTCCTTGTCGAGCAGTACAGCACCGATCGCATATTTGCGCATCGCGCCGACCCCATGGGTCAACACCAGCCAGCCCTCGTCGAGTTCGATCGGCGCGCCGCAATTGCCGATCTGGATGAGTTCCCATGGAAAGCGCGGCTCCAGCAATAATTCGCCGTCCTCCCACTGATCGACCGTGTCCGAGCGCAGCAGATAGAGATTCTTGCCATCCTGCCGACCGATCATGCAGAATTGCCCGTCGATCTTACGCGGGAACAACGCCATGCCCTTGTTGCGTCCCGCCTTTCCCTTGATCGGGCTCAGCGTGAAATCCCTGAAATCGCGCGTCCGCAGCAGCTCGGACCGGATGTCTCGCCCGCTATAGGCGGTGTAGGTCCCGATCCATTCGCTTTTGCCGCTATCGCGCTCGAACTCGAGCAGCCGCAGATCCTCGAGCCCGTTGCGCTGCGCCTCGGTGATCGGGAAAATCACCGTGCCCGAAAGGGTGCTGTCCTTCTGCCGATAGAGCGAGACAACATCGTCGGGCTTGTCATCGCGGTGCGGACCAAGCATCGCCGCCGTAGCGAAGGCGGGCTGCGGCAGCAGCGTCAGTTCGCGGTCGCAGGTAATGATTCCCTCGCGAAAGGCGATCGTCGAAATATGACCCTCGCCGACAGCGCGCAGCGACAGGAGGATGCGGATGCAGCCTTCCTCCAGCCCGGTCTGGTCGGGATGACGAACGACGCTGGGGTTCATCAGCGCCGCCGCGGCATAGCTATATTCGTGACAGAAATAGGCGCCGATCAAGAGGCGCATCTCGCGCTTCAATGTGAGGCCTTCGAGACCAAGTTTGGGTTCGATCTGCTCGAAGCGATCCTCGAACACCTTCTCGATCTGCCAGTGCCGGTCGGCGAAATCGCGCAGCACCACACTGAGCTCGGCGCGCACGGTGCGCGTGTCGAGCGTCACGATTTCGCGAGCCAACCGCTGTACGCGCTCGAGATCGGGACCCGATGCTTGCCATGCGAGGTGAAAGGGCCGCACGACGACGCGCGTCGGGTCGGCATGGAGCCGCAATTCATCCTGTACCAGATGCACCATATTCCCCTCAGCCGGCTTTGCGGATAAAATCCCGGATCGCGTAAGTCGCGTGCTGGTAGGCAAGAACCGACTCCGCCCCTTCGTTGAGGTTCAGGCCGCGCGGGTTAATGCCATCCTTGCTGCTCCCGGTCAGCGGATCGCCAACGATCACGCCGCGGTCGTTACGCCGGGAGAACCAGTCGTAAGCGCGCCGCGCGTGCGCCAGCCAGATATCGTCGCCGGTCACGTCATAGGCGGCCGAAGCGGCATCGATCGCGGCCCAAATCTCGAGCGGCTGCTGATCGAATGGCCGCGGCAGCGCATGGGCATGGCCGAAGCTGTCGGACCCGACGGGGCGATAATGACCATGAGGCGAAATCTGCGCATCGTTGATCCACCGCAACGTCTCGACTCCGCACGCGGTAACATCCCCGCGCCCAAGTCGTACGCCCGCGCGCAGCATCGCTTCGGGCAGGCGGCCATTGTCATAGGCGAGTACCGGCTCGAACCATCGCCAGTCCGGTCGCGCCGCGGCCTGATAGAGCGCGATCAGCCGGTCAGCGCCGCTGCGCAATATCCGGTCCGCCAGATCATGCTCGGGATGCGCCGCGAGCACGAAGTCGGCGCCGAGCATCGCGAAAGCAATCGCGCGCGGTGACTCGAAATCCAGCGCGGACGCCGCGGTACGCTCGAACAATTCATGCGCCCATTGCCGCAGACCGGGGTCGCGCGCGCCCTGCGCCGTCGCACCGAGCGCCCAGAGGGTTCGGCCGCAGCTGTCTTCGGACCCCACATCCTCGAGCCAGTTGCGTGCGAATCCCATGAAGTTGCGAAACTCGCCGCGGTCGGGGTTCCAGGCATGCTGTACGAACGCCGCAAAGACCGGGGTCAGTTGTCCGCACTTGCCGAGCGCATCGTCGTCGAGCCGATGCATCAGCATCAGCGCGCGCGCATTGTCATCGACGCAATAGCCGTGCGCGCGATCGGGGACCATATGAACGCTGTGCTGGAGGATGCCGGTGTCGTCGCAAATGCGCAGGAACCCATCGATACCGATATGCTCGGGAATAGGCTTAGCTTTCGGCACGACGCGGCTTTCCGCGATCAGCGAACAGGTCCGCTCCGCGAACACCGGCCAGATCATGTCGCGACTGCGGCCATAGGCGCGACGCTGCAGCGTGAGCAGCCGGTCGGCATCGCCGAGCAGATAGCGGATTTCGTTCGCGATCGCTTCGCTGTCGTTGAAGGGAACGAGCACGCCATGATCGTCGGCGAGGAGCTCGACCGCATGCACGTAAGGCGTGGAGATCACGGCCTTGCCCAGCGCCATCGCATAGGCGAGCGTACCCGACGTCGATTGCTGCGCACCCGTATAAGGCGTCACATAGATGTCCGCCGCCTCGATAAGATCGAGCAGATCGTCGGTGTCCATGAACGCGTTGATCCAGCGGACATGCGCATCGACCCCGAGCGAGACAGCAAGCGCCTGGAGCCGGTCGCGATAGGCCTCGCCTTCAAGCGCCAGCAGATTGGGATGCGTCGCGCCAGCAATGCAGTAAAGGAAGTCGGGATGATCCTCGATGATCGCGGGCAATGCCTCGATGACCGCCTCGATCCCCTTGCCCGGCGACAAAAGACCGAAGGTCAGCGCGACCTGTTTGCCCGCAAAGCCGAACTGCGGCTTGAACTGCGACGCGCGGCCGAACGGGCGGTCGGGGACGCCATGTGCGATCATGGCGATCTGGTCGTCGTCGGCATGATAGACGCTTCGCAGCAGATCGTGCGAGCGCTCGGACATGACGATCAGCTTGGTCGCGCGCGCGATCAACCGCTCCATCACGCGGCGCTGATCGGCGTCAGGTTCGGCGAGCACCGTGTGAAGCGTGACGATCAGCGGTGCGGAAACACGATCCACCAGTTCCAGGATCATATCGCCCGCCAAGCCGCCGAAGAGGCCGAACTCGTGCTGCAGCCACACAATCTTGGCACAGCTCGCCTCGATTTGCCGGGCCGCCTCGATAAAGCTACCGGCGTCACCCTCGGTTATGACGCCGCGAACAACGGGGTCGAATATCGTGGGAACGGCGGCCGGCGCCATCGCATAGACGTCGACCATAAGGTCGGGAGCAGCCTCGGCAAGCGATGAATGGATGTCGGTGGTGAAGGTCGCGATGCCGCAGCGTCGCGGAAGAAAGCCGCCGACTAGCGCGACCCGGGCAGTATCCGAAGTTTTTGGCCGAAGCGTTTGGCACGCCTCCAAACCTTCATCGAACGATCTACGGTCAAGCGTTTCGTACACAGGCATACCTTCCAAAAAATGATGCGACAGAAGGCCTCACCCAGTATTTTATCGTTTGTTTCGAAGCGCGCAGTCGGCCTCGGAGCATCAGAAAACAGAACAGCTCAGCGGCGCATTTGTTCCGATTGACCGACGCCTCGCGAGAAGCTTCGCAGGCCAATTCCGGTCAGGCTCGCCAGGCGGCAACGCCCCGCTCTCATTTCAGGCAGGCGACGATGATTCCGATGATTCCGAGCGTTTCTTCGGGATTGCGTACGGAGATTGTATCGAGGCCAAGCGCCTTCGCCGGATAATCATTGCCGCCCGGAAAGATCGCATCGCCTATAAAGAGCATCGCACCCAGTTCGACACCGCTGGCGCCGCTTAGCTTCGTCAGGCCATAGGCCTTGTCGACGCCCTCACGCGTGATGTCGATCGACGTCGCCCCGCCCATGTTGATCGACAGACCGAGCAGACGTTGGCGAAGCTCGGCCTGAATCACCTTGCGTTTGGCGAAGTCGGGATCCCATTTTTCCTTGGCATCGATCGGCGCTTCCTGACCCAATGCCGAAAAGGTGATCTGACTCCCGCGATCCTCGACCCGTGCTCCCCAGACCGCTTCGGGAACGAACCCGGTCGCCAGCAGCGCCGCATCGAAGGCTTCGAATATGCGTCGCTTCTCCGCATCGGCAAAGATTTCGGCATAGCGCGCCTGCCACGCGCCCGAGCGGAACGTGTAGAGCTTGGTGCCGGTTGTCGGCATGAGCCAGAGCCGGGAAAAGTCCGCGCGCTCGGGAAGACGCGTCGCCACCTGTTTTTCGAACTGCGGCCAGTCGCCACCGGATATCACCGCAACATCCGCCACGCCGAGGAGATCGGCAAGCGCCTCACCCATCGCGGGTTCCATCGGCTGCTTGCTTTCGGCAAGCGTTCCATCAAGATCGAAGGCAATCAGCCGTTTCATGCAGGCGTCGCTCCGCGCCCGTCGCTCGCCGCGTCCCGCTGCCGCCGAGCGGCGGCTTTGGCATCGGCAAGGTTCGAATAGCGATAGTCGCCCACCGCGAATTGTTCGACATAGGTCCGGATGATGCCATCCTCCTCGTCGCCCGGTGGACGCAGGCCTCCGCCCTCGCCTTCCCACGCCGAGCGTGACGCAGCTTCATCGATCGCGGCGGCGAGAGGGCCGTCCTCCACGCCCAGCGAGCGATAAAAGTCGCGCCCGACGGCCAGAAGGGTGGCGCGAATATCGACGACCGGATCGTCAACTCCATCGCTTCCGGCGGTGAGATGTTCGTGCGTCGCCTTTTCGAAGGCCTTCGCCATGAGCAATTCGGCGATCAGTACATCACCGACCAGATCGCCCGGCGCTTTAACGGCGTCGGCAGGTGATACAGCGAGATCGGCGATAGCCTCGGCATCTCCTCTCAAGCCGCGCCGCTCGCGATATTCGTTGATCCTTTTGGCATAATAGCGCGGCAGGTCAAAGTTTGGCATCGCCTGCCCCTCGCGTCGCGCTTGGCTCACGGCCATCAGCGCCATCTGATGGTGGTGGAGAAGTTGGTTGAGGTCCATGATCTTGCTCCTTCAGCGGGAGCGCAATGGTCTCTCAGTCGCCGGCACGCGGTGGAAGCGGGCGATATTATAGAAGTGGGGTCACAGGCTTCCGATTGCAATGAGCAGACATTTATAATTGCAGGCGACCGACGAGAGCCTAATCAAATGTCTCGACTTCCTTCGGAATAGGCCTAGCGTTCGACCGCCAGCGACTTTCCACGCGACCCGGAAAGTCGATGGGGCTTAGCGTCGATGATGGGCGGCAACGCCGCGTAAATATGGACCTCGTGCTCGAATACTGCAGGTCCGAGCCAGACAACGCCCGGATAAATGCCTCATTCGAGCTATTTCCGACGGAGGAGGTAGTTCGATGACCCATTCACCGTACGGCATGACGCTCGTTCCAGGCGTTCACGACGCCTTGTCGGCTCAACTCGCGGTCAGTGCCGGACTGCATACGCTCTTCCTGTCCGGCGCTGCGCTTCACGCGACGCTTCTCGGCCGTACGGATATCGGCCTGCTGACACTGACCGAGTTGGTCGATGCGACGTGCAGGATCAAGGAGCGGACTGCATGTTCGCTGATCGTCGACGCCGACACGGGATTCGGCGGCACGCACAATCTGGCACGCGCAACGCGCCTGCTGGAACGCGCCGGTGCCGATATCATCCAAATCGAGGATCAACTTGCGATCAAGCCGCGGGCACAGCTTCTGGAGCGACCCGTCGCTCCTCCGGCAGACATGGAAAATCGCATCAAGGCGGCCCTCGACGCTCGTGTATCAACCGATTTTCAGATCAGCGCCCGAACCGACGCCCTGCCGTCGCTTGGCCTGAATGCAGCTATCGACCGCGCATGTCGCTATGCCGAGGCAGGCGCCGATCTTCTCTTCGTCCAATCGATCCGGACCGAGCAGGACCTCGCCGCAGTGAGCGCCGCCTTGTCGCCGCTTCGCCCCTTGGTCATTCACTTGCCCAACCCGCGACGCGGCCTCGGAGAAGGAACCACCCATCTCGGCCGTGCGGGCTTTCGCTATGGCTTGATCCCTCATATTCTGTTCGAAGCGGGCGCTGGTGCGATCCTGTCAGCGCTTCGCGATATTCCTGGAACAGCCGCCGTGCCCGATCTGAGCACGAGCTTGTACGAAGCGATGCCATTCTAGTTCCGATAGGGCGAAAGGCAGCGCCAAAGATATTCGGCGGCGATCAGGTCGTTCTCCGCGCTTCCGATCGATTTGAATAGAGTGCGAGATGCATTGGCGCGAAGACCAACCTCCCTCGATAAAAGCGACTTCAGCGTGAGCGGTTCGTCCTCACGCAGATATCCATCGCGGATCGCGGCCAGCAGTTCACCGGCGCTGGTCATCGCGGCGGGAGTGTCGACGACAACAAAGGCTTCACGGAAAGCCAGGCTGTCGGTCTCGTGCATCTGCGGAGTATAGCCACCGATCAGCCCGAGATGGGCATCCTTCTTCAGCCATGATCCCAGCACCAATGGGGCGGCGCTCGACGTCGCGCAGCAAATGATATCCGCTCGCCGGGTCGCGGCCTCAAGATCGGGCATCGCCGCGACGCCTCGCGGCGATGCCCGCGCGACGAGTTCGCCGGCTCCCGGTCGTCGACCCCAGATCGCTATCTCACTTCGGGGGTAACTCGCGGCGAAGGCCGAAACGAGATAGGGCGAAAGCGCGCCGGTGCCGACAATGAGAATATGTTCCGGGGCCCGCCGATAGAGATGCAAGGCCGCAACAGCTGCGACGGCGGCGGTTCGCCACAGCGTGAGTTCAGTCCCGTCGATCGTCGCCAGCAGCTCGCCGGTTTGCGCGGAAAATAGTTGATAGGTCGCTTGAACAGTCGGAATCGCGGTTCCGGAATTACCGGGATAGACCGTGACGATCTTCATTCCCAGAAACGAAGGAGAAGCCGCCGGCATGGCGAGGAGATCACCGTGCGCAACTTCATAGTGCAAACGGTCAGGAGCCGCGAATCGGGACCGATCTGCGGTCGCCAGCGCATCAATCAGCGCGGCCATGTCCAGCAATTCCCGTACCGCGGCGGCATCGATCCACATAGAAGCACCTAAATGATATGGGCCTCGGGCGAAGCGAAGATTTGCTGAAGACGGTCGAGACTGAGGGGATACAGGTCGATCGATCGATATTGGCCATCGATCATCAACTCCGCAAGGCCGCGCCCCGCCGCCAATGCGTGCTGCAGCCCGTGACCGCTGAACCCATTGATCAGCCAAAAATTCTGGACACCGGACGGGCCCACCACGGCGTTGCTGTCGAAGATGTTCATCTCATAGTGGCCGGCCCAGGCGCCGAGCAATTTCAACCGCTCGAACGCGGGCGCTCTCGCCGCCAACCGGGGCCACAGCCACTCGTCGAAGACTGGATAATCGGGTTCGAAATCGTCGGCCGAACAAAAGTCTGCCGGCGCCGGCGCACCGATCAGAAAGGTTCGACCTTCGGGGCGGAAATAGAAGCCCTCGGGGTCGATGACCAGTGGCCAGTCGGAATCGGCATCGGGCGCATCGACGACGAACACCGAACGCTTCTGGCCGCGCACGGGCAAGATGCAGCCGGCCATATCCGCAATTTCCGCCGCCCACGGCCCCGCTGCGTTGACGACATGCGAACAGGCGATGGCGCCGCCTTTCCCGAGCTCGACGGACCAGTTCGCTCCGTCCCGCCGTAGAGCAACGACATTGTCGTCAACCAGCTCGGCTCCCTTGCCGCGCGCTGCAGCGCGAAGGCTGCGCAGCAGGCTATAGCCATCGAACCACCCCTCGCCTTCGCGGCCATGCGATGCGATTGCAAGGTCCTCGGTGTGAAGCCATGGATAGCGCCCCGCCAACGCCGGCCCCTTAGTGAGTTCGGGGTCGAAGCCGCAACCGCGTTGCACCTGATATGCATGCTCGATTCCGGCCTGTTCATCGCCGCGCCCGAGAAAGAGATAACCGCGTTCGACGAACTGGAAATCGGGCGCTTGACCTTCGATCATGAGCGGCGACGGATCACGCAATATTTCCAGCGTGTAGCGGGACATTTCGATGTTCACCGGGGTCGTGAATTGTTGCCGGATCGAACTCAAGGATAGCGCAGATGAGGCAAAGCGATAGCTCGGATCCCGCTCGACAATGATAATGGATGCCGAGCCTCGCGACTGGATGGCCAGATGCCAGGCGAGCGAACATCCCATCACGCCGCCGCCGACGATAACGATGTCTGCCGCGCGGATCACAAATCGAAGGTCACGCCTTGCGCCAGAGGGAGCGCGTGAGAATAATTTATGGTCGCCGTCTGCCGGCGCATATATCCGCGCCAGGCGTCCGATCCTGACTCGCGACCGCCTCCGGTGGCCTTCTCGCCCCCGAAGGCGCCACCGATCTCCGCCCCGGACGTACCGATATTGACATTGGCGATCCCACAGTCCGATCCGATGGCGCTCAGAAAATATTCCGCGTCGCGAACGTCGGTCGAAAAGATCGACGACGACAGCCCATGTGCGGAATCATTCTGAATGGCGATCGCCTCGGAAAGTTCGGAGTAACGAACGGCATAGAGAATGGGTGCGAACGTTTCCCTGGTCATGGGTCCGCTCGCGGCAGGCATCTCGACCAGAGCCGGACGGACGTAAAAGGCCGCCTCATGCCCAAGATGAATTCGTTCACCGCCATGGATGTGGCCGCGGGCGGCCGTCGCATCGGTGAGAGCTGCTCGCATTCGCTCATAGGCGTCTCGGTCGATCAACGGACCGACGAGCGTCGACGGTTCGAGCGGATTACCGATGGGCAGACGTGCATAGAGGTCAACGAGCCGCCCGATCACCTCGTCGTATATCGACTCGTGAACGATCAGGCGTCGGAGGGTCGTGCATCGCTGGCCGGCGGTGCCCACAGCGGCAAATAAAATAGCCCGAACGGCCAAATCCAAATCGGCACTGGGCGCTACGATCGCCGCATTATTCCCGCCGAGTTCGAGCAGCGAGCGTCCGAACCGCGCCGACACGGCAGCACCGACCTTACGCCCCATTTCGCTCGATCCCGTCGCGGACACGAGCGCGATCCGGGGATCGTCGACAAGGCGCGCACCGATCGGAGCATCGCCATTCACAAGAGCTGCGAGGCCCTTGGGTGCGGCTTCGAACTCGCCTATCGCGCGTTCCATCAGGGACTGGACGGCGAAGGCGGACATCATGGCCTTCTCGGACGGTTTCCAGATTATGGAATTGCCGCAGACGATCGCGAGACAGGCGTTCCAGGCCCAGACCGCGACCGGAAAATTGAATGCCGAGATGATCAGGACCGTTCCAAGAGGCTGCCAGGTTTCGCGCATGCTGTGGCCTGGGCGCTCGGATGCTATGGTCAGTCCGTGAAGCTGGCGCGACTGGCCGACGGCGAAATCGGCCATGTCGATCATTTCCTGAACCTCGCCCAGCCCTTCAGACAGAATCTTTCCGGTTTCGATCGAAACAAGGCGACCGAGAGCTTCCTTATGCTCGCGCAGCATGAGACCGAAGCGGCGGACCAATTCTCCGCGAACGGGAGCCGGCGCGCACCGCCATTCCCGATGCGCCGCCGTTGCCAACCGGACGATCGTCTCGATATCTCGGGTCGAAGTCTGTTCGAAACGATGGAGCGCGCTTCCGTCGATCGGACTGCGCGCCTCAAGCCCCCCCATTGACGGCGGCAAATCAATCCCCATCACCTCGAATGCGGCGCGAGCGGTTTCGATGGGAGTGCTCATTTCGCGTCCTTCAGCGTGCGATCGAAGAAATCGAGATAGCTGCGCCACAGATGCCGCTGCGCCGCGCCGCGAAGCAGATGGGCACCGCCGGGATAATAAAGCTGATCGAATACCGTCCCCTGCTTTTGCAGCGCAGCGGACACCCGAATGGCGTTGTCGAACACGACATTGTCGTCGGCCATGCCCTGGATGAGCAGCAGCCGGCCCTTCAAGCCACCGATCCGCTTTACGATGTCCACCGCGTCATAGGCTTCGGGATGCTCCATCGGCGTGCCCAGAAACCGTTCGGTATAGTGCGTGTCGTAAAGCCGCCAGTCGCTCGGCGATGCGCCGGCAGCGCCCGCGGCGAAGGGGTGGCCAGGCTCGGTCATGAGCATCAGAGTCATGAAGCCGCCGAAACTCCAGCCCATCACGCCGATCCGCGAAGGATCAACGTTCGGCATTGCGGCAAGGAAGGCGGCGCCGGCCAGTTGATCCCGCGTTTCCTCGATGCCGAGCTTCCCCGCGATGGCCGTCTTGAAGGCGACCGACCGATTGCTCGAACCCCGATTGTCGAGCCGGAAGAGAATGTAGCCCCGATCGAGAAGCAGCCGGTCGGTGACATCTCCCCACTGCCGGCGGACAGTCTGGACCATGGGACCGCCGTAGGTCGATATAATCGCCGGATAGCGCCGCGCGGGATCGAATGCGGTCGGCATCTGGAGTGAATAGTAGAGTGTCTGACCGTCGGCCGCCTGCAACGTCCCGTAGATGGGCTTCGGCAGGCCGGCGACGAAAGGCCAATAGGGATGGGTTTCATCGAGCGTGTTCGGTTCGATCCAGCGCAGCAATTTGCCGCTCGTCGAATAGAGTCCGGTGCGCGGCGGGGTTCGGGGATCCGAATAGGTTCCCACAAAGGTCTGCGGCGCTTTCGCGAAGTTGAACCGCCACCACCCGGGCCCTTTGGTCAGCCGCTTGGGCTCCGCCGGCCTGGTGTAAGAAACCGAATAGAGGTGCCGCTCGATCGGCGTTTCGCGCGAGGCCGAGAAGAAGACGATCTGCTTCGCCTCGTCGACCCCCTCGATCGCCGATACCGGCCAATCGCCCGACGTCACCTGGGCAAGTTCCTTCCCGTCCGCGCCGAAACGATAGATATGCCGGTTCCCGTCACGCTCGAGGGTCCAGAGAAACTCGCCGGAGGCCAGCGGCCTGAAATCATCCGACAATTCAATCCAATGGTCGGATTTTTCGGCCAGCAACAGACGTGCGGCGCCCGATGCCGGATTCACTGCAAATAATTCGAGACGACGCTGGTCGCGCGACTGCCGCTGGACGAACAGGGTCTTGCCATCGCGCGCCCAGTCGACGCGGGCCAAATAATAATCGGTCCCGATATCGATGTTCGCCTCGACCGGCTTCGCGCTCGCTACATCGATGATCGCAAGCCGGACCGACGCGTTCGGGCGGCCGGCGCGAGGATAGCGTTGCTCGACGACCGCGCTTCCCGCGGCGCCCGTCACGATTCGCGGAACGAGATCGACGCCGCTTTCATCGACGCGCTGTGCTGCGATATAACGGTCATCGGCCGACCACCAATATCCCGAGGAACGCCGCATTTCTTCCTGCGCGACAAATTCGGCGAGGCCCCAGGAGACGGCCCCGCCGCCATCGGTGGTCAACGGCCGCATCGCCGAAGACCCGATATCGGTCACATAGAGATTGCGTCCCCGAACAAAGGACAGGCGGGTTCCACCCGGAGAGAAACGGACGTCGACTTGGTCACCGCCTTTGCCTAGCACGCGCACAAGCTTGCGCGTACCGACATCGACGATCCAGATGTCCTCTCCCGATGGTATCAAGACCCGCCGGCTGTCGTCATCCCACATATATTCCGTCACGCCGGTCGTCGTGATCCGCATGCGTTCGCGGCGCTCGAACGCGTCTCCGGATAATGAACGCTCCGATGTTTCGAGACTTTTGCCCGCGACGAGGAGAAATGGCTTCGCGCCGCGGGAGTCAGCGACCCATAAATCGCTTATACCCTCGTGGGCGGGGTCTGCCTTGAGATAGGCGACAAGCCTGCCGTCGGGCGAAAGCTTCACCCCGCGGGCGCGCGGTCCATCGAGACTGACGGAACCGATCGCCTGCTCGACCGCGAGTTCAGCTCCACGCGCCGGAAACCCGCAAGCCACCGCCGCGCCTGCAGCGATCCATGTGGCCCAGTGCAATATGCTCGTCATTTTCAAGCTGGCTCGCTTTCCGTTGGGGAACGACTATGGGCACACTAGCCGTGACCGCGACCGGATTCAGGAGGAAGCGCGCATGGTGGCGCATGATTTGCGCGCCCGGCCAACGATCACCGCCGAATTCGCGCGAAGCGATCGAGCGAGAGATGCGGGAGCATAGCCGAGGCTTGCCGCTTGCATATCATGTTCGCAATCATCTCCGCCGTGATGGCGGACAAGGTCAGCCCGAGATGCTGATGACCGAACGCATAGTGGATGGACGTGCCTGCGATCGCGCCGATCGCGGGAAGCGAATCCGGAAACGTCGAACGCGATCCCATCCAGCGGGTGGCGCCGGCCGGGTCGAGATCGGGCAGATAGGCTTTCGCCCCTTGGAGCAGCTTATCTGCCCGGCGCCAATCGGGCTCGTCATTCTCGGCCGCGAATTCGGCCGTGCCCGCGAGGCGAACGCCATGCGCAAGCGGGGTGGCGACGAAACTGTCGCTCATGAACATGACCGGCCGCCCCAGCGCAGGACCCTTTTCGGTAAGCTGCATATGATAGCCGCGCTCCGCAGCGAGCGGGATCGCTTTCGCGAACGGACGCAGCAGCGACGGTGAGCCGGTTCCCGCCGCGACCACGACATGCCGCGTCTCGATTTCGGTACCATCGATCAGGACCCGAACGCCGCCATCGGTCACATCGAGGCCGTCCACACGGGCTTGCTGGAACGTGCCGCCATATTTGCCGAATGCATTGGCATAGGCGACGACCATGTCCAGCGGATCGGAAACATGGGCAACCCCGGGGTGAAAAAGGCCACCAGCAAGCCCGGCTTTCAACGCGGGCTCCAGATCGCAAAGTTCCGAGGAATCCAGCGTTTCAACCGCGATTCCATACTGCTCGCACAATAACTTGCGGGCGTGCAGCAATGAATGTCCCTTTTCATCTCTGATCGCGTCGATCATCCCGGAACGGCGGATCAGCCCGTGGTGCGCTGCTTCGGGCAGCAGGCGCATATGCGCGTCGAGCGATTGTTCGCACAGTGCCGCAAGAACCATTGTTGCGCTTTCACGGCGCGCACGCCTTGCAGAGAGCGCCGCCCGCCCGAACCATGGCAGAAGCCGCGGCAAAGCACGTGGCGAAATGCGGAGCGGTCCCAGTGGATCGAGCAGAAGCGCGGGAACGCGCAGCATCGTGCGGAAGCTGACGAGCGGCTCGATTTCGGAGGTGGCGATGATACCGGCATTGCCGCGCGAGCAAGCCAGGCCGGGAGGGCCGCGATCCACAAGCAAGACCTGCATGCCGGTCCGCGCGAGCGCAAGCGCGATCGCGGTCCCCACGATTCCGGCGCCGATCACGATCGCATCCGCGCCCTGTTGTGACGTCCTCACGTCCAGCGATCGCTTGCCAGTTTCAGGAGATTGCCTCCGAGTATCTTCTCGATACGGCGCGCGGGGTGTCCCAGCGCGACGAGGCTATCGACGACGAGCGGCAGTTCCTCGGGGGCCGTCAGGCGCATGCCGGCCGAATATCCATAGCTTGCCGGAAAAGTTCCGGCCATCTCGGCAACATAGTCGTCGAGTTCACTGAGATCGAAGACATAGTCGATTCCGAGTGCGACATGGTCCTCGCCCGCCACCGCGATGGCGTGGTCGATATGGCGCGCGATCAGGGGCGCGGTTTCCCGGTCGGTGCCAAGGAAGAGCCCGACCCCGTTGATGCCGATGACGCCGCCCTTGTCGGCGCAGCGCCGCATGAGATCGTCGGGGATATTGCGCGGGTGATCCCAAAGCGCGCGCGCGTTGGAATGGGAGAAGATGACCGGTTCGGGCGAATAGTCGATCACCTCGGCAGCGGTCCGATAGCCGGTGTGCGAACAACAGGGCAGCATGCCCACCCTGTTCATCTCATCGATTGCCCGGCGCCCGAAATCGGTCAGCCCCTCGTCGGCGCCATCCTGACATCCGCTCCCCGCTTCGTTGCGATGATTATAAGCGATCAGCATCCAGCGGACGCCAAGATCATAATAGAGCTGGACGAGATCGACCTGTCCGCCGAGCGCGCACATGCCTTCAACATCGAAGCAGATCGCGAGTTGACCAGCCGCCTGCGCCTCCCGGATATCGCACGCCGATCCGACCAGCCGGTATCGCGACGGATGCGCCGAGATCCAGCCGCGCAACATCCCCAGCATCCGTATATGATCTTCAACCCCCTGCTCTCCGAACCCTACATTGAGACTCACCACGTCGACCCCGACGGCGCGGTAGCGATCGAGCGTCGGCAGGAACTCGACGTCGTTCGGGCGTAGCGGCGGACAGGCATGATTGTCCCACACGAGCGCGGACTGAAGCAGTTCCTGCGAAGACATCATCAGGGTTCTCTCTCCTCGGGCATTTGGTACCTCGACACCATGAACAGGATCGCCCCGACGAGCGCAGCCGGAACGGTCACGATTGCGATCGACCAGCCGACGGCTGCGGAATCCGCGAAAATCGTTTCGGTGACCTCCGCGATGAGCGTTGGCCCGAGGCCGAGGCCGATGAGGATCGCGAAAAACGACACCAACGACATGGCCGTGCCGCGGCAATGCGCCGGCAGCACCCGTTGCAGGACGGCAATTCCACCGATGGCGGCGACGGCCGACGCCATCGTCCAGCCAAGAATACCGGCGACGACCAGCAGTTGCGAAGGCGTGGCCATGGCGGCCGCAGCGACGGCGGCAAGGCCTGCCAGGATCGCGATGATCGCGATATGGCGCTGCATACCGTTCTTCCGGCCGAGCCAGTCGAGGAACAGTCCGCCGCCGAGCGATCCGATGATCCCGGCGAGCGTGACGCCGAGACCGAAGATCAGCGCGATATCGGCAGCCTCGAACCTGAAGTTGCGGGTGAGCAGGCTCGGCGACCAGGTCAACAAGCCGAAGTCGCCGATCGAAAGCAAGGCGAGACCGAGATAGATGGGGAGGACGACGCCGATATGCCGGCGAAAGGTCGCCAGCACCTGTGACAGAGGCACGCCCACTTCCGTCTCTGCCCGCAGGGGCTCGCGCAAGGTGAGAAACAGGAAGGGAAGGATCAGGCCAAAGCCGCCGCAAGCGAGCAGTACCATACGCCAAGGCACGAAGGGCAGGCCGGCGGCGTGTCCTTCAAAGATCGCCAGAAGCGCGCCGCTGATCGCCACCGCGCCGGGACCGCCAACGATCGTTCCCATGACGAAGGCACCGATAGCGGTCGCGAGGCGCTGTGGCGGCACCGACGCGGCCAGCAGCGACACGGCGGCGGGCGCGAGGGTCGCCTCGCCGACGCCAACCACCATCCGGGCTGCGAACATCTCGTTGAAATTCCCCGCCAGGCCGCAACTGATGGTACCGAGGCACCAGATTAGCGACCCGGCGACAAGCAACGGGATGCGGCGGCGGAGGCGATCGGCGATACGACCAAAGAGCAATCCGGCAACGATATAAACGAGAGCGAAGGCGGCACCCTGAAGCAGAGCCAACTGCGAATCCGACAAGGCCAGGTCGTGTTTGATCGGGTCGATCAGACTGCCGAGGATCAGGCGGTCCATGTAGGAAATGAAGCCCGCGAACGTGAATACGCCCGTCATCCACAAAGCACGTACCGTCCAGCGTCCGGAGGGCGAGCTCTCCGTCACCGCGCTGCCCGTGCTGGAACGATCGGGAGGAGAATATAGGAGGCACGCCGCGCATCGTGGAAAACGGTTTGATCCGCGACGATGCCGCGCGCCTCGCGGGCGATTGCCCCTCCCGTGTTCAGATTGCGGTCGAATTTCGGATAGGCGCTCGACGCGATCTGGACCCGTAACCTCTCGCCCCGCTTCACGGCAATGCACGTTGCCCAGAGGTCGATGTCATAAGGCACGACTGCCCCGGGCTTCACGAACTCGGGCCGTTCGAGCGAGTGATGATATCGCGCCCGGACGATGCCGTCGTTCAGGCGCTGCACATAACCGTCGGTTCGAACGAGCTGAAGCTGCGCGGTCCAATCCGTGTCGCGGGCACTGGTCGAGGCGAACAGGCGGACCTTGACGGGCCCGCAGACCTCGACGGGTGCGGTCAGCACCGGGGTCGTATAAACCAGCAGATCGCCGCGCTTCTGAACCTCCGCATAATCGTCGGGTCCGCCGACCTGCGTCGCATCGGGCGCGGTGATCAGCGGAACGGGATTCGCCGGATCGTATCGGAAGCGATCCGGCGGATCGCCGGCCGGCGGTTTGAGACTGAGAAGGCCGTCGCCGGCGCTGCCATTTGCCCTGCCACCGCTGCGCAGAAAATATTTCGTGTAGACCGTCCGCGCGATCGGCCATTCCCACTCGTCACGCCAGACGTTGGAACCCATTACGAACAGCCGGACCGGCGGCTCGCGCTCGATACCGTTGTCGATCCCCTTCAGCCACCGGTCGAACCATCGCTTCTGCAAATTTTCATAATCGATCACCGCATCGGGCCCAAAGTCGATTTCGCCCAGCTTGCGCCCGGCGTTGACCTTGTGCCCCCAGGGGCCGATCACCAGCTTCTGAAAACCGGAGGATGAATTCCGGCGGGAAAGAGCGGTAAAATTCTCCAGTGTTCCGACTAACACGTCGTCGTACCAGCCGCTGACGTGCATTGCCGGCGCCCGCGCATTTACCAGCGCCGACTGATATCCGCGGGCACGCCAGTAACCGTCGTAGGACGGGTGTTCCAGCCATTCGCGCCACAGCGGAAGGTTTCGCCCGATGGCGCGATCAAAATCGGCAAGCGGCAGGTGATGATAGGCGGCCGCAAGATCGACATTTTCGAAGGTCTGCCGCTGGCGACCATCGACCAGCGCCGCCCAATGCGCCGCCGCGACCATCGGGACGCCGAATTGCAGCGGAAAATTGCGATGCGGGTCAGGCGCCGTCACGGCGGGGATCATGGCCGCCAGATGCGGATTGTTCAGCGACGCGGGATAGAGCTGTGTCCATCCCAGATAGGAACCGCCCGCAGTTCCGACCTTTCCCGTCGACCAGGATCGGCCGCCGGCCCAGCTTTGGGTATCGAAACCGTCGTCAGCCTCGTGAACGAAGGGCTGGAAGTTCCCGTCCGAATCGCCGCGACCGCGCACATCCTGAACAACGAAGGCATAGCCCCGTTCGGCCCACCATTTGCCCATCGCGGCATAGCGCTCGGTGTTTCGACCATAAGGCGTGCGTATCAAAACTACCGGCACGCGGTCCGCCGTGTTGGGACGAACGACATTCGCCGACAACAGGGTTCCGTCACGCATCGGCACCGAGACATTATATTCCCGGATCAAGCCCGGTTCGCCGCCCGCCCCTGTCAACGCGAAGGCCGAGAGAGTGGCGATAGCGAGGCGGCGCGTGATGGTCATTCCGCCGCTCCCGTGGTCGGCGTCTCGCCGAAAAGCCGCGACAGAAACTGGAGCTGCACGCGTGCCTGCCCCGCCTGGTTGTCGCGCTTCTGGAAGCCATGCCCCTCGTCGCCCGCGACAAGGAGCCAGGCCTCTCCCCCTCCCGCTCTCACCTTGTCGACGATCGCCCGCGATTCGCTGACCGGCACCCGAATATCGTTGGCGCCCGCAACCACGAGCAGCGGTTTTTGCATCTTGTCGGCGTGATGAATCGGGCTGATCCGGTCGAAGAAGCCACGAATTTCGGGATCGCGCTCGTCGCCATATTCCGCGCGCCGCCTGTCGCGCCGGTAGCCTTCCGTGTTTTCCAGGAAGGTCACGAAGTTCGAGATGCCGACGACATCGATCGCACCGGCAAGGCGATCGGAATAATGCGCTAGCGATGCCAGCGACATGAAGCCGCCATAGGATTCGCCGTAAACGACGACGCGTGCGGGATCGAGATCGGGCTGGCGATCGATCCAGTCGAGAAGTGCGCCGATATCCTTTACCGCATCGAGACGCTTCAGACCGTCGTCGAGGGCGAGATAATCGCGCCCATAGCCTGTGGAGCCGCGAACGTTCGGCGCGACGACAACCGCGCCCAGCAACCGGGTCCACAGCTGATATTGCGCGTTGAACCAGCTGCGCTCCTGCGCTTCCGGCCCGCCGTGAATCGAAATGATCACCGGTCGGCGAGCGACCCTTCGACCTTTCGGTCGGTACACCAGCGCCGGAATCATCCGCTCGTCGAATGTTGAAAACCGGATCAACTCGGGGACCGCGAAGTCATCCTCCGCAAGACCGCCGAGTTCGGACCGGGTCCACCGCACGAGGCCGCGCTTCGCGTCCCAGCTCCACACGTCGCCGCCGGTGGCGGTGGACAGGCCGATGCCGAGCCGCGATCCGTCGTCGGTGAAGGACAATTTGAACACCATGCCGTCGGGAACCGGAATTGGGCGGGGTGCTTCGGGGCGTTCGAGGTCCAGGATCGCGACCCGCGAAAAACCGTCGATATTCATGGAAACCGCGATGCGGTTCTCGTCCGGCGCGACGTCGAAAAGCTCGACATCCCAGGCTCCCTCGCCAAAGGGATAGGCGTATTTGCCGGTGGCGACATCGAAAATTGCCAGCGAGCGAATTCCCTTCTTTCCGACGAGCGTAAGCGCGATCCGCGATCCGTCGCCGAGAAACCGGCCGTTGCGAAAGGCGGCATCGGCAAGTTCGGGCAGGATACGGACAGCGCAGCCCGACCGACTATCGAGAATAAGATATTGGTTGCGCGCAATCGATTCGCGCTGTTCGATCAATATCGTACGGCCGTCCTTACTGACATCGATAGGTGCCACCGTGCCCGTGCCGCCGTAGATGACTTGGCGCGACGCGACAGCGTCGGCGTCCATCAATATGATATGCGCATTGGCCTCACCCGGCGTAAGGCGCGACCATGCCAGCCAGCGCCCGTCAGGCGAGAAGACGAAATGCTCGTTTCGCGTGCCGGGCTCGCTGACCTGGACAGCGTCGGCGTCGCCGCGTCCGAGATAGCCTTGGTATGATTCGTCCCCGCCCCTGTCGCGCACGAACAGAAAGCTTTCGGTGCCGGGTCGGGGCAGCGCGCTTCCCACCGGCTCCGCTGCAAAAGTGAGCTGGGTGCGCGCCATGCCCGGCGCTGCAACCTGATGGATCTGGTCAACGCGACCGAAACGCGTCTGGATCAGCATCGAGCCATCGGCGAGCCAGCCCTGAAAAAAGGCCGTACGCATCGCGTCGAAGCGATGAATCTCGGCTTCCCCCGCCAACGGCTCGGTGGTCGGAATCCCGTCGAAGGTCAGTTCGCCTTCCTGCCGGACCGGTGCGGTGGCGGCTTCGCGCGCCGCGACCGAAATGCAAGGCACGAGAAGCAACACCGCGAGGAGAGACAAGCGCATATGATTACTCCCGGGTCAGATCGAGATGTTTGAAGTCGAAGCTGAAATCCGCGGCTGGCGATACCGGCGCGGCGCTGGCACCCGCAACCTTGGCCCCCGCGATCCGGAAGGTCAGATAGGCATCCTCCATGCCCGGCTCGGTGAAGCGGGTACGGAAAATATCGCCCCCGGCATGTTCGAGGCGGCCCGACAAAAAAGGCGACCGGTCGAACCGGATCCGCAGTTCGTGATCGTCGCCGCTGACCTCGACGATGCCGAAGGCCTTGTCGCGATACCGTCCGATATAGGCTGATAGCGGCAAGCTGGGCCCGCCCCGCGGCAATCGCGCCTGAGCCTGTTTCATTTCGGCAAGGGCGTCATGCCACATGCCCGCATCCTCACTCTGCTGCAGTCCGACCCAGTCGGGCGACATCCGGTCGAGATAATGATCGAGCAGGAGCAGTTCGGCGGCCCGCAGAAACCCCGACTCTTCCGAATTCGTCAGAATGATGAAACCGATGTTCTTTTGCGGGACGAGGGTGAGGAGCGCGACGGCGCCAAGAGTTCCGCCTCCGTGATACAAGAGCTTGGTGCCATGATAGTCGCGCACAAACCAGCCGAGGCCGTAGCCGCTGAAATGCGGATCGGCCGCACGGAACTCGCCCTCGCTCGGTCGGATACGCAGCGGCGTCTGCAGCGCGTGCATTTCCCGCGCCGCATCTGCGCTGAAGAGCTGTTCGCCATTGGGAAGCCGTCCGTCCGCGAGTTGAACCGACATCCACCGGGCCATGTCGGCACCGCTGGCATAGAGCGCACCGGCGGCACCGTCGCCATCGAGCCTGTAGCTGCGCGGAAGCGGAACGACGGGTCCAGTCCCCCGCATCTCCTCGGTGATCCGGGCATGTGGCCAGGCGGTGCTGCCGCGTCCGAGCGCATCACGCATGCCGAGGGGCGCGAGAAAGCGCGTGCGCACATAGTCGGACCAGGGCATGCCGCTGCGCCGCGCGATAACCTCTCCGACAGCGCCGTAAAGCAGGTTGCTGTACCCGTAGCGCGCCCGAAATCCCCGTGTCAGCGGAAGGTAGCGAAGCGCGGCCAATTTATCGTTCATCGGAATATTGGTCTGCGGCCATGACAGCAGATCGCCCGCGCCCGACGCGAGGCCGCTGCGATGGGACAACATGTCGCGGATCGTGAGTTCGCGCGTGACATAGTCGTCATTCATGTGAAGCTCGGGCAGATACTCGATCGCCTTGTCGTCCCACGAGAGCCGCTTTTCATCGACCAGCTGCGCGATCGCGGCGGCCGCAAAGGATTTGGTGATCGAGCCGATCGCAAAGCGCGTGTGCATCGAAACCGCGTCGGGCTCGCCCAGGCGCACTACACCCACCGCCCGTTCATAAACGATATGATCGCCCTCGACGACGACTATGACGGCTCCCGGAACCCCGAAGCTCGTCGCCGCGCGGTCGATGACCGCGTCCAGCGGCTCCGGTACGCGCGCGGACGCGGTGGCTGGAAGCCCGGCGATCAAAAGCAGGAAGAGAATCCTCAAAAGTTGCGGCATGTCAGCTCCCCCGTTTCTCTTCCACGCGCGCGATCCATCCCGACAGGGCCAAGCACAGCAGGGCGGCAGCGCCCGAAACCGACGCGACGAGCATAAAGAAATGGTCCGGCGAAAGACTCGACCAGAAGGCGCCGATGATGCCCGATAAAAAGCTGCCGGCGCTGATCGCGGCGAACCAGATCGCCATCACCGACGCCGCGATGCGACGGGGCGCCAGGCGGCCGAAAAGTCCGAGCCCGACCGGGAGGATATGGAGTTCTCCGGCGGTGATCAGGAAAAAGAAAAGGACGATCCACGGCCAGGCGACAGCCGTATGATTGGCCTCGGCTGCAAAGGATATCGCCGCTGCGAGCACATAGGCCAAAGCTACCAGCCCTGCCCCCGCCGCCATGCGGCGCCCCGAAGAGACGGCCGCCGAGCGCTGGTTCCACCATGCCAGCAACAGCGGCGTGAGGAGAATGACCAGCAGGCCGTTCAGCGACTGGAACCAGGTCATGGGAATGACGAGCTGTCCGATATCCCGGTCGGCGGCTTCGATCCAAAGCGCAACGGTATTCCCGAGTTGCTCATAAGCGCCGCGAAAGAGGATCACGACCGCCAGCACGGCAAGGAGCAAGGGCATCGTCCCCTGCCCCTCTCCGACCTCGGGCGTATCCATCGGCGCATCACCTGTACTTCCCGGCAGGCTTTTCTCGCCCGCCAAATATATTGCCAGGCCGACAAGCATGCCGATCCCCGCCAGCCCGAATCCCCAGTGCCAACCGTAGGTTTCGCCGAGATAGCCACACGCCAAAGGCGCCAGGAAGCCGCCGACGTTTCCGCCCATATAATAGATGCTGAAGGCGCTTTTCTGTCGAGGGTCTCCCGACCTGTAGAGCCCGCCGATTTGGCTGGCGATGCTCGGGACATAGAGACCATTGCCCACAGCGATGAGCGCGAGCGCGACGAAGAAGGCGGGCTCCCATGCGAGAATGAGATGGCCAGCCGCCATGGTGAGCGATCCCAGAGCGACGGCGCGGCGACGCCCGAGCCATCGATCGGCCAGCACGCCGCCGATGATCGGCGTGAAATAGGCGGCCGCGACGTAGGTCGCGTATATCATCGATGCCGACGGCTGGGAGAAGCCGAGCGTGCTGATCATGTAATAGATCAAGAGCGCCCGCATGCCGTAATAGGAAAATTGCTCCCAGACCTCCGTCGCCACCAGAACAGATAGGCCGCGCGGATGGCCGAAAAGCGGCCGGCCGTCCGCGGCCGGTGCCGCAATCGCGGGCGTCGAAGCGCTCACGCCTGACCCCATCGGCATGCGCCAGCTCGCACCATTCCCCCCGAATAATCCAACCCGCCCGCAATATCCCTGCCAATAAGCAGCGGGCCATCGAGATCGACAACGTCGCAATGTTGACCGACGATCATGCCGGGTGCCATCGCACGCGATGTGCCAAGCATGTTGCCGACCATGATCTTCATTCCCAGGCGGCGCGCCTCATCGGCCATTCGCAACGCTTCGGTCAGGCCGCCCGCCTTGTCGAGCTTGATGTTGATGACCTGATAACGGCCGGCAAGTGCCGCGATATCGGTTGCCGTCTGAACGCTCTCGTCGGCCGCGAGCGGGATAGGCCAATCCCGCCCTTCAAGACCGGCGTCCTGCCCGACCGCCAGAGGTTGCTCGAGCAGATCGACCTTTGCCTCGCCAAGTGCGGGGAGGAGCTCTTCGAGCGTCCGCAGCGTCAGGCTCTGATTGGCATCGACGCCGATCCACGCCGCGGGGCGCACTGATCGAACGGCGCGCACGCGCGCGCCGTCCAGGCCGTCGCCCGCCAGCTTCAGTTTGAGCGCCCGCGCCGACGGCACCGCGAGCGCCGCTGCGGCCATATCGTCGGGATCGGCGATCGAAAGCGTCTGAACGCATGTCAGCGGGCGAAGGCTCGATAATCCAGCGGATCGCCACGCCGCGACGCCCGAGCGCTTCGATTCCAGATCCCACAATGCGCAATCGATCGCGTTGCGCACACCCGAGGCGGGGAGGCATTGCTGCAATTCGTCGCGCGTCAGGCCGTTTTCGAGCCGATCGCGCAACAGCTCGGCACGGGCGGGCATGTCGGCGACGGGTTCGTCGTGATAATAGACGCCCGCCCCCTCGCCAATTCCTTCGTGCGTGCCGTCGTTCACGCGCGCAACGAACAGATCGAGACTGGTCCAAACATGTCCCGCAAACCGGTAGGGCGTGCGGAACGGCCAGGATTCCACGCTAAACTGCCAATCATATTTTGTCATCGCCGCCCTCCTGCTCGGTCAATCGACCGGCCGGTCCGCGGGCACGCCGATGCAACAGCGAAAAAAGCAAATACAACCACTTCAGGAGCCTCCCGTCATAGGGCTAGATCAGGGTCACGCCGTTTTCAGGCGCTTTTTACCGGCAACCCGCCGAATTCCAGCGCGGCCTCCGCCCTATTTGCGCGGCAGCCCTTGCACGGACAGCGAAAATGGCCGCTCCCGCGCCGCGCGACAAGCCGCGACGGCCTTGTTTCTGCTTGAGGATCATGATGTTCGACTGGCTCTTGGACGTTATCCGCGATTATGGCTACTTTGGCTTGTTTCTCTTGATGTTGCTCGAGAATATCTTTCCGCCGATCCCTTCCGAACTGATCGTTCCGCTCGCGGGTTTTGCCTGCGCGCGCGGCGAGATGGACCCGGCGCTCGTTTTGTTGGCGTCGACCGCAGGCAGCGTGGCAGGAGCCCTTCCCTGGTATTATCTCGGTCGGGCCTTCGGACGGCGGCGGACGATCTGGCTCATCAAGGTCGCGGGCCTTTGGCTCACGCTCAGCCTTGGCGAATTCCGTCGCGCCAAGCGACTGTTCGACCGCTTTGGCTGGATCGCTGTCCTCTTCGGGCGCCTTGTCCCGGCGGTGCGAACTCTGATTTCGGTGCCGGCCGGTCTCGCACCGATGGCGCTTGGCCGCTTTCTCATTCTGACGATAGTGGGTTCGGCGATGTGGAACACGATCCTGATTATCGCCGGCTACGTCCTCAAGGACCAATATGCTGAAGTAGAGCATTGGGTGAACCCGGTCACCAAAGCGGTCGTTCTCGGCGTCATCGCCATTTATGTCGTGCGGCTCGCCCTCAAGCTCTGGCAGCGCCGCGCCGCCGTCGCATAAGGGTCTCGCCCCACCCTAGTCGCCCTCGTCGATCGCCACCGCCAGGCCGGTCTTGACGCGGCTGAGCACGACCGAAGTCCGGAATTTGCGGACTGCGCCGTCCTGGAACATCAGGCGCTGCACGACCTCTTCATATTCCTCGATGTCGCGCGCCGTGACGATGAGGATGAAATCGCTGTCGCCCGTCACATAATAGCATTGCTGGACCTCGGGCGCGGCCATCATGCGACGCTTGAAGTTGCTGACCACCTGGGCATTCTCCCGTTCCAGGCTGGCCTCGACGATGAAGGTCGCCATCTGCCCGACGCGCTTCGGGTCCACCACCGAGATATCCTGCAGGATTATCTTTTCCTTGCGCAGCCGCTTGGCGCGGCGCTGGATCGCCGAGGCCGAGAGGCCAATGGTTTCGGAGAGGCGGTCCGCGGACGTCAGATTATTTTCCTGAAGCGCGTTCAGGATCTGACGATCCAGCTTGTCGAGTTCGATTTCGCTCATGTTTCCTCGCGCCGTTTTGATGCACCATTTCAATAAAAATTGCCGCAACTTCGCGTCGAGTCAAGCGATCGCGCCGCATATCGCGCACCGGTGTCGCTATTTTGTTCCCACAGAGCTGTTGCAGCAAAGGGGACGAACCGCATGCAAATCCACATCAATGAACTGGCATCGCGCGCCCCATATTCGGATGCCGAACGGGCAGTGACCAGTCTCGAAGATGCGCGCGACGCGCTTGCCGAGGTCGGGCGATGGCCGCGATATGCCCCCACGCCGCTGCGCGAGTTGCCGGGAATGGCGAGCGAACTCGGCTTGGCGAAGGTGTGGATGAAAGATGAGTCGCAGCGGCTTGGTCAGAACAGTTTCAAAAGTCTCGGCGGCGCCTATGCAGCGACGCTGAAGGTCAGCGACATGGCGGACAAGCAGAATATCGTGCTCTGCACCGCCACGGAGGGCAATCACGGACGTTCGGTGGCCTATGCGGCGCAGCGCCTCGGCTGCAAGGCGGTCATTTTCATGCAGGAACATGCCCTCGATTATAAGGTCGCCGCGATCGAGGCGCTCGGTGCCACCGTGATCCGATCACCCGGAAATTACGACGATTCGGTCGTTATCGCCGCCGCCGCCGCGGAAAAAAACGGTTGGCTGCTGATCTCCGATACGAACGATGCCAGCGACCGAACCGTTCACCACGTGATGCACGGCTACGGCATCATGGCCCTCGAACTGCTTGACCAGTTTGAACCGGCCCGCTTTCCGACGCATGTTTTTCTCCAGGCGGGCGTCGGCGGCCTTGCAGCGGGGGTCATCGGAGTACTGAGCGAGAAGCTCGGAGCCGCCCGCCCTCAATTCGTCGTCGTTGAACCGGAAACGGCGGCCTGCGTTCTCGCCAGCGCCCGGGAAGGCCGCCCCGCGCAGTTGAAAGGCGATGTGTCGACGGTCATGCAAATGCTCGCCGTCGGGAACGCCTCGCCTGCCGCCTGGCCGATCCTCTCGATCCGCGCCGACGCCTTCATAACCGTGCGGGACGACGAGGCGATCCGCATCCGCCAACGCCTCCTCATGGGCGAATTCGGCTTGACGTCCCATGATATCGGCCTGTCCGGCGTTGCCGGTCTTACCGGGCTTCATACGCTGATCGGTCACTCGTCGGAAGCGGCAGAACGGCTCGGGCTTGGCCCGGATTCGCGGGTTCTCGTCTTCGGCACCGAGGCCGGCCCTACAACCGCGACCGCCACCGCGCCGGCCGATGAACAGGCGGCACTCCAGCGCTGAGATGCACCGGCTCTGACCGCCTGCCAATGGTGAGTTTCCGAGCTCTCCAATGCTTATCGGCCATCGGCACGCTGCGCTCAGAGGCTCGGAGATCAAGCATCTTCGGGTCGCGTCTCTGAATGTCGATCATCTCTAAAGCGGCTTGAAAATCGCGCCGAGGCGATCGACCGAGCCCGGAACCGTCTCAAGCGCCGGATAATCCGCCCCGTCGGACACGGGTATTTTCTTAACACGAACTCGATTGTCATCGCGCACTGTGAGCATAATCTCGCCTTTACGGGCGGCCGCCCCTTCGATCGCCTTGGCCAGAATCGCGGGGCTGTAGGTTTCACCGTCCACTGCAAGAATTTCGGCGCCGCTACTGAAACCGCCGAGAAACGCCGGGCCATTCCATCGCACCGTCCCGACGATGCCCGAGTGATCGACCACCATCCCGATCGAATAGCTGTGGTCGGACTGCTTCGCCTCGCTCTCTGACAACTGCTGAAATTTATTGGCTCGCGTGCGAAACACCGTCCGATAACCCGATCCATCGAGCGATCCCTGCAAATCCGTTCCGGTGCGATCGAGACGAAGGCGAAGCCAGCTTTCCCAGTCATACGGCCAGACTGCATGCAGCGCGGCGACGAGATCGTCGAAAGTGAACGTGCTGGTCGTCCGCCGCCCCGCCTCGCCGGCGAAGAAGGCGCGCATGAAATCGTCGAGCGAGCGTCTGCCTTGCGATTGTTCGCGGATGAGCAGGTCGGCCTCGAGCCACAGAAGAAGCCCTTCATCATAATAGTCGCGCACGGAACGCTGGTAGTCCGGCCACGGCAGGGGACGCTGCGTCGAGAAGATGGCGCTGTTCGTCGTATCAGCCAGCGATCGCCAGCTCCGGCCAGGCAACTGCGCGTAACTGGCTTGCGTCAGCGCCAGGAAATCATGTGCGTCGGCCTCGGACAACATACCTGCTCGGGTCGCCACCACCAAAGCATAGTAGGTCGTAAGCCCCTCATAGACCCAGAGCAATTCGTTGCGGGTCGGCGTGTTGAAGTCCGCGGTGAAGGTGAGTGCCGGTCGCCGGAATTTTCCGTTCCAGGCATGAATATATTCATGCGGCAGTAGCATGCGGGTCCATGGAAGCGCGTCCCAGCGCGAGAAATAGCCGGAACTCGACCGGTTTTCGCTCGACTGCTCGTGCTCGGTTCCGCCGGCAGGTATCTTGTCGCTCAGCGACAGGAGAAAGACATAGCGGTCGAACGGCCGCGTACCGAACAAACGATCGCATTGCCGGATGATTTCCTTGTGGACCGCGATTTGCTGGTCACTCGCATGGACCGCGTCCGCCTTGTCCCCGAACACATCGAGAAAGACCGGTTGCTTGCCTCCATCGAGTTGGTATCGCCGGTGATGCCGGCTTGCATAGAGCGGTGAATCGACGAGGTCGGCGACGGTGGTCGGCGCGAAACCGATAGCCGCCCCCCCCGGTTTCGCGGCGAGAGCGGTCGACCAGGGCCAGCCTTCGGGCAGATCGATGCTCGCGTCGACCGGGATACGGCGCACATAATAGCCGGCCGGATAAAAGAGGAGACCGTTCCAGGGAAGGTTGAGGAAATCTCGGGTGAAGATGATCCGACCCTGCTTCGAATTCAGCGGCGCGAGCAAAGCATATTCCAGGACGATCTTCTGCACTCCCGACGGCACGTCGATATGAAAGGCCGCCATCTCGACCGGATCACGCCGCCAGGCCAGATTCTTGCCGCCCCCCGTCACGCGCAGTCCCGCCAGATTCTGGAGCGGCCCGCGCGGCGCATGATTGCCGGGCATCCACATCGGGTACAGAAGTGTAATCGTTTCGCCGCCGTGCGTCGTTATGGTTTGCCGAGCCCGAATTATGCGCTGCTCGAAATTTCGGGCATCGATCTTCAGTTCGATCCGGCCCGGATAGGGAATATCGCGCGCTATCTCGCGCGCCGGCGGAAACGGTTGCTGCGTGGGTTCGGTCTTGGCCTCACCATTCTGGACCGACAGGCTCGCACCAAGAAGTAGAAATGATAATCCCCGGAATAGCATCTTCACCCTCGCTCCATTGTCAGTTCGACCGACGTCACCAAGATATTCGCTCTGACCGCTTGCTCGATCAGAAGCGCCTGCGCGGCACCTATCCCGTCCTGCCAAAGCCGCATTTCGAGACCTGCCTGTCAAACGGCGTTCAAAAGGGACCCCCGATCGGCGTCGAAGAGGGACCCCCT
>NZ_JAEMQX010000122.1 GCF_016463645.1 Sphingopyxis sp.
TCCGCATCGCGACCTCCGAGCAGTGGAAGGACCGGATGACCGGCGAGCGCAAGGAGCGCACCGAGTGGCATCAGGTCGTGATCAACGGCGAAGGGCTGATCGGCGTCGTCGAGCGTTACCTCAAGAAGGGCTCGAAGGTTTATATCGAAGGCTCGCTGCGGACCCGCAAATGGCAGGACCGCGACGGTAACGACCGCTATACGACCGAGATCGTGATCGCCGGCATGGGCGGGACGCTGACCATGCTCGACGGCGCGCCGGGCGGCGGCGGCGGTTCGCGCGGCGGCGACGGCTGGTCGCAGGGCGGCGGATCGTCGGGCGGCGGCTGGGATCAGGGCGGCGGTTCGGGCGGAAGCTCGGGCGGCGGCTGGAACCAGGGCGGCGGCGGCGGCAGCTCGGGTGGCGGACGCCCGCCGTTCGACGACGATCTGGACGACGACGTCCCCTTCTGAGGTTCTGACCGATGGCGAGTGACCTGCTGACCGCCGCGGACGTCGCGCGCGGCGTGTGCCGGCTGTTCGCGCAGCAGGGACTGGTCGCGATCCCCGAGGTCACGCTCCCCAACGGGCGGCGCACCGACCTCACCGCGATCGACGCCAGGGGCCAGATCACGATCGTCGAGATCAAGGTGAGCCGTGCCGACCTGCACGGCGACGGCAAATGGCCCGACTATTGCGACTGGTGCGACCGATTCTACTGGGCGCTCGCATCGGGGCTCGACCCCGCGATTCTCGAAACCGAAGGCTATCGCCGCGAGACGTCGGGGCTGATCGTCGCCGACCGCTATGGCGCGGCGGTGGTGCGCGAAGCCGCGAGCTGCAACCTCGCGCCCGCGCGGCGCAAGGCCGAATTGCTGCGGATCGGGCGGATCGCGATGCGGCGTTCGATGATCGCCGCCGACCCCGAACTCGCGGCGGGCTGGAGCGAAAGCTAGGCGGGGTCGAGCCGCGGCGAATCGAACCCCGCTTCATATTGCGGTGCCGAATCGGCGATGCACACCCACGGCGCCTTGGAACCGACGAAGATATGGGCCGCATAGCCGCGGAACCCCGGGTCGTCGTCGAGCAGGCCCGCCGGCACAAAAAGAAATTTTCCGCGATTGTCGCCCAGCGGCATCGGGCTGCCGCATTGCCGGCAGAAGTGCGACGACCAGCCGCCGGCGTCAGGGACGGTGAAACGCTGGATCATCTCCTCTCCGGCCAGCCAGCGAAAGCCCGCCGCCGGCGCATGGAAGACCGCGTTGCCGTCCGTACCCGACACCTTGCGGCATCTGGAACAATGGCACTGGCCCGCGGGTCCGATGTCCCCGTCGATTTCGAAACGGATTTCGCCGCACAGGCACGAACCGCGAATCGCCTTCGGCATCAGGATTCTCCCGTCCGCGAGGCGCGCTTATCCCCGCGCCTGCATCCGCGCGAGGTAACGCGCGAGTATATCGATCTCGAGATTGACCGGGCGCCCCGCGGCCGCCTCGTCCAGCGTCGTCATTTCCTGCGTATGCGGGATGATGTTGAGCGTGAAATGCGCCTCGCCGTCCGGCTGGTCGGCGACCTCGTTCACCGTCAGCGAGACGCCGTCGACGGTGATCGAGCCCTTCGGCGCGATATGCGGCGCGAGCGACGCCGGCGCGGCGACGGTCACCGTCACGCTGTCGCCGACCGGTTCAACCGACACGATGCGGCCTATATCGTCGACATGGCCGGTGACGATATGTCCGCCGAGCTCGTCGCCGATCCTGAGCGCGCGTTCGAGGTTGAGGCGGCGTCCCGCATCCCACATGCCGGGCGCGGTGCGCGCGAGCGTCTCGGCGCTCGCGTCGATCGCGAACCAGCCGCCCGGGCCGTTGCTGGCCGCGTCCACCCCCTTGTCGACGACGGTCAGACACGCGCCCGAACAGGCGATCGAGGCGCCGAGGTCGATGCTGCCGACGTCATAGGCGGTGCCGATGACGAGCCGCGTGTCGCCGCGCTCCTCGCGGCTGCGGATGATGCCGATGTCGGTGATGATGCCGGTGAACATGCGGGGTCCTCAAATTGTCCTGATGCGCTCGTAGACGTCGAGCCGGTCGCTGCCAAGCAGGCGGCTGTCGGCGAGGTGCCAGCGGCCGTGCGCGTCGGCGAGACCGGCGAGGCCGATGTCGCCGAGCGCGGGCTTGCCGCCGCCGATCAGGATCGGCGCGCGATAGAGCAGGAGCCGGTCGACGCGGTCGGCGGCGAGAAAGGCCGACGCCGCGCGCGCGCCGCCCTCGACGAGCAGCGAATCGACGTCGTCGACGGCTTCGGGCGAGGCGACCGCGGTCCAGCCCCCGGGTGCGGTCCCGCGGGTGAGCAACAGCTTCTTCGGGCTGCGACTTTCGAGCCCCGGCAGCCGCACGTCGAGTTTCGGCGCGTCGGCGTCGAGCGTGCCGCGCCCGACGAGGATCGCCTGATGCTGCGCACGTTCGAGATGACCGTGCGCGCGCGCGCGCTCCCCGGTGATCCAGCGGCTCGCCCCGTCGGCGCGCGCGATGCAGCCGTCGAGCGAGGTCGCGAGCTTGAGCGTGACGAACGGCCGTCCCTCGGCCCGCCGCGTCCACCAGGGCGCCATCGCGGCGCGGGCTTCGGCCGGCAGGACGTTGAACACGACCTCGATCCCCGCAGCCTGCAGGCGGGCGATGCCCCGGCCGTCGGTGCGCGGGTCGGGGTCCTGCGCCGCGATCACGACGCGCGCGATGCCCGCGGCAATCAGCAGATCGCTGCACGCCGGCCCGCGCGCGCTCGCATGCGCGCAGGGTTCGAGGCTGGCATAGGCTGTCGCCCCCCGCGCGGCGGCGCCCGCCGCGATCAGCGCCATCGCCTCGGCGTGCGGGCGGCCGCCGGCCTGCGTCCAGCCGCGCCCGACGACTTTGCCATCCCTGACGATCAGGCAGCCGACATTGGGATTGGGCGCCGATGCCGGCCGGCCGCGCCGCGACAGCGCGATGGCGGCCGCTATCCGGTCGGCATCGGTCGGCGGGCGACGCATGCGCTCAGTCGGCGCTCTTGGATTGCGGCCCGCGCGCCGCACGTTCGGCGAGCGTCGAGCGCTGCCGTACCGGCTCGGGCTTCTTCTTCGCCGCCGCCGCCGCTTCCTCGCCGAGCGTCTCGCGCGTCACCTTGTCGGCTTCGCTCGAATCATATTCGATGCCGAGGCTGTCGGCGAACCGCTGATATTCGGCGCGCTTCCTCGCATTCTGCAGCGTCGTCTCCCTGGCGCGCGCGACCCAGTCGGCGCGAATCTCGTCGGCGCTGCGGTTCGCCGACCAGTTTTCGAAATAGATGATCTGCGCCTTCGGCTTCTCGTACGGGATCAGATATTGCTCGACCCCGTGGAAAACGAGCCAGGTCAGCGCGATCGCGACGCCCCACACCGCCCAGCGATGCGGGCGCGGTTCGCGGATATAGGCCCAGAAATCGGACACGCCGCCGCCGATGTCGGGTTTTTGAAACATCCTCATCGCGCCAATTTAGGCGATGTCGCCGCGATTTGCGAGAGGGCGCGCAACTGCCCGCGATTGCACCGGATGACGGATGTGAGCGTTCTCGATTGCAAAAAATGCAATTAAAGATGCTCTTTTCGCAGTTGCAACATTCATTGTGCAGTGCAATATCACACTTGCCTTTTAGGCATCCTCTCCCAAAACTTTCACGGGCCACCCTCGGGTGGCCCTTTTTTTTCGACTTTTTTGGTTGAGAGGGTCGATTCGGAACATCCGAATCAGTCCTGGGCCGGCGTTCGCGCCTCGAATCGCCGCACTTCCGCTATGAAGCTTCCCGGCAGCGGCGTCGGCTTGCCGCTGTCGGTATCGAGATGCGCATAGCTGATCTCGATATCCGTAAGCCGCTCATTTTCGCGGAAAATGCCGCAATGAAGCGTGAAGCTGGTCCGGCCGAAGCGGCTGATTCGCGATGCGATCGTGATCAGTTCGTCGAGCCGCGCCGGGGCATGATAGTCGATTTCGCAATGCGTTTCGCGAATGTCTGTACCATATTGGTGAAAATAGGGTCCGGGCTGCCCCTCGCCCAGTGCGCGGAAATATTCGGTCACGCCAATGTCGGCGTAGACCAGATAATTGGCGTTGAAGACGATATTCTGCCCGTCGATCTCGTTGAAGCGGACGCGGACGCGCTCCTGCACGCGGAAATCGGCGAGCGGCACGGCGCTGCGAGCGTCGGTCATCTGCGCCTCAGGCCGCGAGCGCGGCGGGGGTGCGGTCGAGCGGCGCGCACGCGGCTTCGAGCCATGCGCGCTCCTCTCCCTCCATTGCGGCCCCGAGCTTCGCCAATACCTCGGCATGATAGGCGTCGAGCCAGTCGGCCTCGGCGCCCGACAACAGCGACGCATCGACGAGATTCCGCGCGATCGGCGCAAAGGTGATCGTCTCGAACCCCAGCATGTCCTCCTCGGCGCCCGCGATGCGCTGCGGCGTGACGACGACGAGATTCTCGATGCGGATGCCGAAATGGCCCGCCTTGTAATAGCCGGGCTCGTTCGAGAGGATCATGCCCGCATGCAGCGGTTCCTCGGTTCCCGCCTGCCCGCCCGACGGCTTGGCGATGCGCTGCGGCCCTTCGTGGACCGCGAGATAGGTGCCCACGCCGTGGCCGGTGCCATGCGCATAATCGACCCCGTCGGCCCACAGATACTGGCGCGCGAGAATGTCGAGCTGGCTGCCGCGCGTGCCCTTCGGGAAGCGCGCGACCGCGAGCGCGATATGGCCTTTGAGCACCTGCGTGAAGCGGCGGCGCATCTCGGCGGTCGGCGTCCCGATCGCGATCGTGCGCGTGATGTCGGTCGTGCCGTCGTCATATTGCCCGCCCGAATCGACGAGATAGAGGGTGCCGGTCTCGATCGCACGGTTGGTCGTCTCGTCGACCTTGTAGTGCGGCAAGGCGCCATTGGGGCCAGCGGCCGAGATGGTGTCGAAGGAGAGATCCCTGAGCGCGCCATTTTCGTCGCGGAAGGCACGGAGCTTCGCCGCGGCGCCGAGCTCGTCGAGACCGCCCTGCGGCGCGACCTCTTCCATCCATTTGAGGAAGCGCGCGACCGCGACCCCGTCGCGCACATGCGCGGCGCGGGTGCCCGAAAGCTCGGTTTCGTTCTTGATCGCCTTGGGCAGCACCGCGGGATCGCGATAACGCGCGACCGCGGCCCCGGCGCTTTCGAGCACGGTGAAGATCGCCGCGACCGCGCGATCGGGATCGACCGCGACCTTCTTGCCCGCGAGGCCGGCGAGTGCCGCCTCGAACGCGGTCCGGTCGTGGATCCGCACGCTGTTGCCGAGATGCGCGCGCACCGCGTCGGTGATCTTTTCGGGCGCGATGAACAGGTCGGCGGTCGCATCGGCGTGGAGCAGCGCGAAGGCGAGGCCGACGGGCGTGTGGCTGACGTCGGTGCCGCGGATGTTGAAGGTCCAGGCGATCGAATCGAGCGCGGTCATCACCGTCGTGTCGAGCCCCTTCGCCTTCAGCCAGTCGGCGATGATCTCGCGCTTTTCGACCGCGCTCTGCCCCGCAAGCGCGGCATCATGGACGGTCACGACCGCGTCGCTCGGCGCGGGCCGGTCGTCCCATGCGGCGTCGAGCGGGTTGGCTTCGACCGCGACGAGGGTCGCGCCCTTCGCGGCGAGCGCCTTTTCCAGGCCGCGCCCCCAGTCGATGCCGTGGAGCCAGGGGTCGTAGCCGACCTTCTGTCCCGCGCTGACGTTGGCGCCGAGCCATTCGGCGACGCTCGACTGCGGGACGCCGACATAGTCGAACAGCGACCCGTCGACCTGATCGCGCACCTGCACCGTATAACGGCCGTCGACGAAAACCGCGGCCTTTTCGGGCAGCACCGCCGCGGTTCCGGCCGAGCCGCCGAAGCCGGTCAGCCATGCCATGCGCTGCGCATAGTCGCCGACATATTCGCTCATATGCTCGTCGCTGATCGGCACGACGAAGCCGTCGAGGCCGCGGGCGGCGAGTTCGGCGCGGACACGCGCGAGACGCTCTGCATGGAGGGGGCTGGACATGGTTGCTTCCTTGTTCCTACATCGGAAACGATACCGTCCGTCCGGCGGTACCGCGGGGGATTTTGTGATGCGCGCTATTTGGATGTTTCTGACGGCAATTGCCACCCCGCTTGTCGCATCGCCCGCCCTGTTCGCCAAAGAGAAAGACGCCGCATTGACCAGCCCGACCCCCGCCCTGCCCGCCGCCCCCGTCGCGGAAAAGCGCCCGCACGAAATGACGCTGCACGGCAGGACGCTGTCCGATCCGTACCACTGGCTGAAGGACGAGAGCTATCCGGTGATCGATGACAAGGATGTGCTCGACTATGTGAAGGCGGAGAATGCGTATTTCGACGCCGCGATGAAGCCGCATGCCGCGCTCGTCGAGACGCTGTTCCAGGAGATGAAGGGGCGGATCAAGGAAGCCGATTCGAGCGTGCCGCAGAAGGATGGCGACTGGGTCTATTGGGTCGAGTTCGAGGAGGGCGCCGAATACAAGAAATGGTACCGGAAGCCGGCGTCGGGCACCGGTGAGCCGGCCCTGATCCTCGACGAGGTCGCGATGGCGGCGGGCAAGGATTATTTCCGCCTCGCCGAGGTGTCGGTGAGCCCGGACGGCAAGCTGATGGCCTATTCGTTCGACGACAATGGCTCCGAACGGTTCGAGGCGCGCATCCGCAATCTGGAAACGGGCGAACTGCTGCCGGACACGATCCCCGGCACGCTGTCGTCGCTCGTCTGGACCTCGGGTAACGATGCGATCCTCTACGGGCTCGCGAACGAGAACTGGCGCACCGACAATGTCCGGCTGCACAAGCTCGGTACCCCGGTGAGCGAGGACAAATTGCTCTACAAGGAGCCCGACATCGGCTTCGGCGTCGGGATCGGCAAGACCGCGGCGGACAATTATATCGTGATCGCGACGGGCGATAACGAGACGAGCGAGGTCTATCTGCTCCCCGCCGGCAACCCCGAGGCGGAGATGCAGCTCGTCTCGGCGCGCAAGAAGGGCCGCGAGTACAGCGTCGACGAACGCGAGGGCACGCTCTATATCCACACCAACGACGAGCATCCCAATTTCCGCGTCGCGACCGCGAGCGTGAAAACGCCCGGCGAATGGAAGACGCTGATCCCCGGATCGGACGAGAATTACATCACCGGCCTTTCGGTCTTCCGCGACTATTTCGTCCTCGAATCGCGCGAGAAGGGCGTCGATCAGGTCGATGTCCGCAAATATGACGCGCCGCTGACCCCGGGTCGGGTCAAATTCCCCGAGGCGACCTATGTGGCGGGGCTCGGCGACAATCCCGAATATCATCAGGACAAGCTGCGGCTCGACTATGAATCGATGGTCACCCCCGACACCGTGTTCGATTACGACCTCGCGGACCGCAAGCTCGAAACGCTGAAGGTGCAGGAAATTCCGTCTGGTTACAATCATGACGACTATGTAACCGAACTGGTTCACATGCCGTCGCGCGACGGCACGCCGGTTCCGGTGTCGCTCGTCTATAAAAAGGGCACGCCGCGCGACGGCAGCGCGCCGATGCACCTCTATGTCTATGGCTCCTACGGCTACCGTGTCCCGCCGGGTTTCTCGACGACGCGCCTCAGCCTTGTCGATCGCGGCATGATCTATGCCATCGCGCATGTCCGCGGCGGCGACGACCTCGGCCGCGCCTGGTATCTCGCGGGCAAGACGACCGAGCGCAAGAACACGTTCAACGACTTCATCGACGTCGCCAAGGGGCTGATCGCGGCGAAATATACGAGCGCGGGCAGGATCTCGATCGAAGGCCGCTCGGCGGGCGGACAGGTGATGGGCGCGGTCTACAATCAGGCGCCCGAGCTGTGGGGCGCGGTGCTTGCGGGCGTGCCCTTCGTCGACGTGATCAACACGATGGTCGACGAGACGCTGCCGCTGACCCCCGGCGAATGGCCCGAATGGGGCAATCCGATCACCGACAAGGCGGCGTTCGATTATATGCTGAGCTACAGCCCCTACGACAATGTGACCGCGAAGGCCTATCCGCCGATGCTGGTGTCGGCGGGGCTCAACGACCCGCGCGTGACCTATTGGGAGCCCGCGAAATGGGTGGCGAAGCTGCGCGCGACGCGCACCAACGATGCGACCCTGCTGCTGCGCACCAACATGGGCGCGGGCCACGCCGGCAAGTCGGGCCGCTGGGGCGCGCTGCGCGAGGATGCCGAGGAGTTCGCCTTCGTGCTGACGCAGCTTGGGGTGGAGAAATAGGGTCGGCAGGTGGCCAACGACAGGCAGCGCACCGGTAACATCGGTGTCTATCATGTTGCCCGCGAGCTGTCGCGGCACGGCTGGAACGTCATGCTCACGGTGCGCAACGCGCGCGGTGCCGACCTGTATGCCGCCTCGACCTCGGAACGGCTGGTCTGTCCCATTCAGGTCAAGGCGCATTCGGGAAAGCCGCAGGACGTCAACCTCGGCCTTTTTCCGGACAAGCTCGTCACGCCCTGGTGGGTTTTCGTCGGCTTCGCCGGATCGGCGGAGCCCGTCTGTTATGTGATCAGCATGGCCGAAATTCGCGACCGGATGGCACGGGATCCGGGAACACGATCGGGCAAGCCCGAACATGAGCGGGCTTACTGGTTCGATCGCCGATATTATACGCCCGGAAGCGACCGGGAACTGACCCATGCGCGCGAAGCCTGGGACCGGCTGGGCGATTGCCTCTCCTAGCCGGAAACTTCCGCAGCCCGCCGCTAGCGGGCCAAATAGTCCCGTGCGGTCAGCTCGCGTTCGAGCATGGCGGCGTCGACAAACCGGTGTCCGGCGATGCCGACCGATTCGGCGCCCGCGATATTTTTCGCGACATCGTCGATGAACAGCGCGCCCGCGGGGTCGATCCCGAATCGCTCGATCGCGAGCCGGTAGATCGCGGGGTCGGGCTTCATCAATTTCTCGGTGCCCGAGACGATGATATCGCGGAAGCGGTCGAAGACCGGCTGGGTCGGCCGGAAAGCCTCCCAGAATTCATGCCCGAAGTTGGTGATCGCGAAGAGCGGCACGCCCGCGTCGTCGAGCCGCTCGACGAGTTCGAGGCTGCCGGGCATCGGGCCGGGGATCGTCTCGTTGAAGCGCGAGGCATAAGCGTCGATCAGCGGTGCATGGTCGGGGAACCCGGCTTTGAGTTCGGGCACCATCTCGGCGAGCGGGCGGCCGGCATCGTGCTGGAAATGCCATTCGGGGGTGACGACATTGGTCACGAACCATTCGAGTTCGTCCTTGTCCGCGATCAGCTTGCCGAACAGGTAACGCAGGTCCCAGTCGAAGAGGACGCGGCCGACGTCGAAGATCACACTCTGGCGAATCATGGGAACTCCGGACACGCGAAAGCGCCGCCGGAAGCATCCGACGGCGTCACGCTGACTTGGCTATGCGCGCGGGGCGGGAAACGCCCCGGCAGGGCCATCAGCCCTGGCGCGCCTTGAAGCGGCGGTTGGTCTTGTTGATCACATAGGTACGGCCACGGCGACGGATAACGCGGTTATCCCGGTGGCGGTCCTTCAGCGACTTCAGGCTGTTGCGAATCTTCATCGTTCTGTTCCGTAAAAGCTTTGGCGTTGTACGCGAAGCGGCGCACCTATGGGGAAGCGGGTGAAAAGTCAACCGCTCCCGGCGCGCTCGCCGGTAAAAGGCTCACGCCGAGACGCGGAGCAGAAGATATTCGCGCAGAGAGCGCGGAGTCCCCGGAGAATTTGGTTCACGCGGAGCCGCGGAGAAGGAGAGATTGGCGGTTCGGCCACCTTCTTCATCATGTGCGAACCCTGCGCTCTCGGCGCGAATTGAAATCTAACCCGCGAGCGCCTTTTGCCGCCGCCGCTGCACCGACGAGCCATAACCCATCGCCTCGCGATATT
>NZ_JAEMQX010000123.1 GCF_016463645.1 Sphingopyxis sp.
CCCTGCCGCATGCGCAGCATCAGGATGAAGCGCGGGCCGATCCACAGCCCGATGATCAGCGCGGTCGCGACCGCGGCGCCCGAGCGGAAGCTCAGGTAGCGAATGAGGTTCAGAGCCCCCGGAAAGCCGAGCCATTCCGCCAGCCAGTAAAGCATCAATAGTCCCCGCTCATCAGCGCCGTCACGACATGCGACAGCCCGACGCTGTTCGACCCCTTGACCAGCACGGTATCGCCCGGACGGATCATATCCTTCAGCCGCCCTACCGCGGCCGAGTGGGCGGGCACATGCTCGAAATCGATGCGTCCCTCAAGAGCTTTGGCGAGCGGCGCCATCTCTTCGCCGACAAGCAGGGCGAATTGCACCCCCGCCGCGACGAGCGGAGCCGCGAGCGCCGCGTGATACGCCTCGCCACCGGGCCCGAGTTCCTTCATCGCGCCGAGAATCGCCACCTTGCGGTCGGCGGATTCGGTGCCGAGCTGGCCGATCGTCGCCGCCATCGAGGCGGGGTTGGCGTTGTAGCTTTCGTCGATGACGAGAATATGGCCGCCGGGCACCGCGACGCGGTGGCGCGCGCCGCGCCCCGCGAGCCCGGCCATTTCGGCGAAGGCGAGCCCCGCGGCGGGAAGATCGCCGCCGACCGCCTTGACCGCCGCGAGCACCGCCAGCGAATTGGCGACCCAGTGCGCCCCGGCCTGTGCGATGGTGAAGCAGAGGAGCGAGTCCTGGACCTGCGCGGTGACGAGCGACCCGCCCCTTCCGTCCGAAAGCCAGTCGACCGCGCGGACGTCGGCGCCCTCGTTCAGCCCGAAGCTGACGATGTGCGCGGCATGGCGTTCGGCCCTGGCGCGGAGGCGCGCATGATGCGGGCTGTCGAAGGGGATGATCGCGGTGCCGCCGGGTTCGAGACCTTCGAAAATCTCGCCCTTCGCGTCGGCGATCGCTTCCTCGCTGCCGAAATATTCCATGTGCGCGGGGGCGATGGTGGTGACGATGGCGACGTGCGGGCGGACCATGCGCGTCAGCGCGGCGAGTTCGCCCGCGTGGTTCATCCCCATTTCGAAGATGCCGAAATCGGCGGTCGAAGGCATGCGCGCGAGGCTCAATGGCACGCCGACATGATTGTTGTAGCTCTTGACCGAGCGATGCGCCTTGCCGGGACGGAAGCGATCGAGCGCGGCGAACAGCGCCTCCTTCGTCCCCGTCTTGCCCGCCGAGCCGGTGACGCCGATGATGCGGCCGTGGCTGCGCGCGCGCGACGCGATACCGAGTGCGTTCAGCGCCGCGGCGCTGTCGGCGACGCGGACGTGCGGATGCGCGATGCCGGTTTCGCAGACGATGCCCGCGGCGCCCGCCGCGATCGCCTTGTCGATGAAGGCGTGACCGTCGGCGGTCTCGCCCTTCATCGCGACGAAGAGGTCGCCCTTCGTCACCTCGCGCGAGTCGAAGGCGACGCCCTGCACGGTGAAATCGGCGCTGGCGGTGCCGCCGGTGGCCGAGGCGATGGCGCGCGCGGTCCAGAGCGGCGTCGTCATGCCGCCTCCTCGCGCACGACGCCGACGTCGTCGAAGGGGATGACGCGCGTCGCGTCGCCGCGCCCGACGATCTGCCCCTGTTCATGCCCCTTGCCCGCAATGCAGACGATATCGTCGGCCTTCGCCTCGGCAATCGCGGCGGCGATGGCGGCGCGACGATCGCCGATCACCCGCGCACCGGGCGCGGCGGCGGCGATGGCATCGCGGATGACGGCGGGGTCCTCGCCGCGCGGATTGTCGTCGGTGACGATCAGCACATCGGCCTTTGCGGCGGCGATCTTGCCCATCTCGGGCCGCTTCGCCTGGTCGCGGTCGCCGCCCGCACCGAAGACGAGGATCAGGCGACCGCCCGCATGCGGGCGCAGCGCGTCGAGCGCGGCCTCGATCGCGTCGGGAGTGTGGGCATAGTCGACATAGACCGGCGCGCCGCTTTTGGTGATCGCGGCGCGTTCGAGCCGTCCGCGCACCGGCTGGAGGCGTGCGAGATTGGCGATCGTCTGGCCGATATCGCCACCGGTCGCGATGACGAGGCCGGCGGACACGAGCGCATTGGCGACCTGATAGGCACCGATCAGCGGGAGACTCACCCTGAAAGTGGTTTCGCCGGCCGCGATGACGAGCGCCTGCCCGAGCTGGGTCGGCTCGCGCGAGACGAGGCGGAGCGCCTCGCCCGCGGTGCCGACCGTCATCAGGCGGACGCCGCGCGCCGCCGCCGCATCGACGACCGCCGCCGAATATTCGTCGTCGGCCCACACCACCGCCGCGCCGCCGGATTCGACGACCTCCGAAAAGAGCCGCAGCTTCGCCGCGAGATAGGCGTCCATCGTGCCATGGTAATCGAGATGGTCGTGGCTGAGATTGGTGAAAGCCGCCGCTTTCACCGGAAGCCCCTCGGTCCGGTACTGGTCGAGGCCGTGGCTCGATGCCTCGAACGCCGCGTGCGTGACGCCTTCGGCCGCGAGCCCCGACATGTTCGAGAGGAAGGTGACGATGTCGGGCGTGGTCAGCCCCGTAGAGGCGCTTTCGAGCGAGGTCGTGATGCCGAGCGTGCCGATCGACGCGGCGTTGAACCCCGCCATGCGCCATAGCTGGCGCGTCATTTCGACCGTCGAGGTCTTGCCGTTGGTGCCGGTGACCGCGACGCAGGTCGCGGGAAAGCGATGGAAGAAGCGCGCGGCGATATGCGCGAAGGCACGGCGCGGATTGGGGTCGGCGATATGCACGGCGCCTTCGACCTTCGCCTCCGGGCGCGCAATGATCGCGACGGCGCCCGCCGCGACGGCCGCCGCGATGAAATCCTCGCCGTTGAATTTTTCGCCGACGAAGGCGCCGAAGATGGTGCCGGGTGCGACCTTGCGATGGTCGATCGCGAGCCCCGTAATGACGGGATCGCTGCCCTCCGGTGCCTGATCATCGAGCAGCGCGGCGAGACGCATCAGTGTGTTTCCTCGCCTCTCCGCAACAGCGGGAGCAGTTCGGAAACGTCGACGTCGCGGCTTTCGTCGGGGAAGACACCGAGCATCGGGCCGGCGCGCGTCACGACCTTGCGCACGACGGGTGCGGCGGTCCAGCCGGCGGTGCGCTGGCCCGAGCTGAACGCATTGCCCTTGGGCTCGTCGATCATCACGAGCACCACATAGCGCGGATTGTCCATCGGGAAGGCCGCGGCGAAGGTCGAGACGAGCGAATGGCGGCGATAGCCGCCCGCGCCCGGCTTTTCGGCCGACCCGGTCTTGCCCCCGACGCGGAAACCCGGCGCGTTCGCCTGTTTGCCGGTGCCGTCGGACACGATGAGGCGGAGAAGCTGGCGCATCCGCGCGCTGGTCGCCGCCTTGAACACGCGGCGACCCTGCGGCGGCGCCTTGTCGCCGAGTTTCATCAGGGTCGCGGGACGATAGATACCGCCGTTGACGAGCGCGGCATAGGCGCTGGCGAGGTGCATCGGCGTCACCGCGATGCCGTGACCATAGCTGGTCGTCATCGTGGTCACGCGGCCCCAGTCCCTGGGCCACAGCGGGAAGGCGCGTTCCTTGAGATCGATCTGCGGGCGCTTGTCGAAATCGAGGTTGCGGAAGAGCCGTTCGAGATTTTCGCGGCCGAGTTCGTCGGCGATGCGCGCGGTCGCGATGTTCGAGCTTTCGATCAGCGTCTCGGGCACATTGTACCAGCGGCCGGGATGGCTGTCGCGGATGCGGAAACCCGCGATCGGCAGCGGCGCGGTCGCATCGTAGCGGCGCGCCATGCTCGTCACCACGCCGTCGTCGATCGCCGCGCCGATCGACAGCGGCTTGAAGGTCGAACCGAGCTCGTAGAGATTATAGGTGACCGAGTTGCGGCGCGTCGTGGGGTCGCTGCCCGTCAGCTTGTTCGGATTGAAGGTCGGCAGCGAGGTCATCGCCGCGACTTCGCCGGTGTGGACGTCGAGGATCACGCCGGCGCCGCCGATCGCCTCGAGATTGGCGACCGCCGAGCTCAACTCGCTTTCGAGCACGCCCTGCACGCGCGCATCGATCGACAGCGCGAGCGGCTGGCCGCGCGTCGCCTTGTCGGTCAGCCGCTGGTCGAGCGCGCCCTCGACGCCGGTGACGCCATGACCCTCCGCATTGGTGAAACCGAGGACGTGGGCGGCGAGCGTGAGCTGCGGATAAAGGCGCTCCTTCTCGCGCGGAAAGTCGAAGCCGACGTCGCCGATCGCGTTCACCGCCGCGACCTGATCGGGCAGCGCGCGGCGGCGGATATAGGTCGGGCGTGGGCCGCTGATCTTTGCCAGCAATTCCTCGCGCGGCGTATCGGGAAAGATCTTGTGCAGTTCGTCGGCGAGATATTGCCGGTTGTTGAGCAGCTTCGACGGGACGACGCGGATCGAATAGCCGTCGATCGTGCGCGCGAGCGGTACGCCGTTGCGGTCGACGATGTCGGCGCGCGCGGGAATGAAGGCGGTCGCCGCGCCATGGCCCGACGAGGTGTCAAACAGCGAGAAATAGAGCAGGCGCACCGACACGACGAAAAATGCCGCCGCGAACAGCAGCATCAGGATCATCAACCGCTGCTGCGCGGTCAGCAGTATCTGCTGCCGCACCCCGGCGGTACGAACCCGTGTCGGTCGGACGACGAGCGTATTCATCGGCCGGCCTTGCCTCCTGCCGCTTCGAGCGCCGCGGCCCGCTTCAGATCGGCGAGCGTCGATTCGGCCAGAAGCTGATCCTCGATCATCTTCAATTGCTCGCGGCGGCGCGTCGGCGCCATCCGCGGCGTCACGTCGCTGCGCACGCCGGTATCGGCCTGCGCGAGCACGACCGGCTTCGCCGCGACGGGTTTGGCCGCCGCGGGCTTGCTTTCGACCGGGCTTTCCTTCGGCGCCGCCGGCACCGCGACGGGCGAGACCATCGCCATCAGCACCGGCGCGACCTCGTTCGCGCCGCGCGCCCGCGGCAGGCGGTCGAGCGAGGCAAGCTGGCGCTCGCTTTCGAGATACTGGCCCGCATCGGGCGCCGAATAGCCGAAGGTGTCGGCGTTCCACTGTTCGAGCTGGCGCATCGAGGCGCGGACCGCGAGTTCGGATTCGAGATAGCGGATATTGTCGCGCGTCCTGTCGATCTGCCGCTCGATACGCGTCAGTTCGCTGCGTGTCGCCGCAACCTTGAGCGACACGGGATAGAGCATCATCGCAAAGATGAGCACGAGCAGGACCAGGCCGATTCCCTGGAGCTTGCGGGCCGCCATCAGCATGACATTGCCTCCTTCCCTGAATTTCCCCGGATCGAATGCGCCGGCGCCGCGGTGCGGACCGCGCTGCGCAGCGTCGCCGAACGCGCACGCGGGTTGCGCGCCTCTTCTTCCTTGCCGGGGCGCACCTTGCGCGCCGGAGGCTCGAAGGTTGCGGCCCGCGCCAGAGGGGTCGGCGCGGGCCGGTGGCGCGAACCCGCGGCATCGCCACCGCTGCGTTCGCGCAGAAAATTCTTCACAATGCGGTCCTCGGTGCTGTGGAAGCTGACGACCGCGAGCCGCCCGCCGGGGCGCAGCAGGCGCTCGGCGGCGTTGAGCCCCGCCATCAGTTCGTCGAGTTCGGAATTGATGTGGATGCGGATCGCCTGAAAGCTTTTCGTCGACGGATCCTTCGGCGCGCCCGGCGGATGGCGGAGCGCCTTGCGGATCACGGCCGCAAGCTCGGCGGTGCGCGTCAGCGGGCGCGCGGCGACGATCGCGCGCGCGACGCGGCGCGACTGGCGTTCGTCGCCATAATGGAAGAGGACGTCGGCGATCTCGCCTTCATCGGCGCGATTGAGCCAGTCGGCGGCGCTTTCGCCTTCCTGCGCCATGCGCATGTCGAGCGGGCCGTCCTTCTGGAACGAGAAGCCGCGTTCGTCCCGATCGAGCTGCATCGACGAGACGCCGATGTCGAAGGTGATGCCGTCGACGCTTTCGATGCCGCGTTCGGCGAGCAGCCGGTCGATCTCGCCGAAGCGGCCGTGGATCAGCGTGAGCCTGCCGTCGGCTTCGGCGACGAGCGCCTGCCCTTCGGCGATCGCGTCGGGATCGCGGTCGCACGCGACGACCTCGGCACCCGCCGCGAGCATCGCGCGGGTATAGCCGCCGGCGCCGAAGGTCGCGTCGACGTGGCGCTCGCCCGGGGCGATGGCGAGCGCGGCGATGACTTCTTCACGGAGGACCGGATCGTGGCGGGGATCGCGGGGAAGGTCCGTCACTTTCGCGCCTTCCCTTTCGTCGCGTCCCAGGAGGCGGCGAGACGCTGGAGGACCGGATCGGCCTCCGCGCATTCGGCGAGCGTCGGCAGCCACCAGATTTCGAGGCGCCGGCCCGAGCCCACAAAAGCCGTCGCGCCGGCATCGCCGACGCGGTCGCGGTGGATGAAGCTGGGAAGGAAGCGACCGCTGTCGTCGAGCGTGTAGGGCTCGGTGTAGCTGAAGCGTTTCTTGAACTCGCTGTCCTCGTCGAAATCGAGGTTGCGCAGCCGCGCGGTTTCGCGGTCGCGCTCGATCTCGCCGTTCAGCCGGTCGTACTGATCCTGGCCATAGGCGACGAGGCACGGCAGCTTTTCGTGGAAGCCGACCCAGAGCACGCGCTGGCCGTCCGCAGTGAGGGGCACATTGTTGCGGAACTGTGAGGGGACGGCGATGCGTCCCTTGCCATCGATCGCGGCGAAATTGGTGCCCGCATACTGGCCGGGCGTCACAATTGCCATCGCTCTGCCCCCTGTATCCGCGCCACCGGGCATAACTTTCCCGGCGCCGGAATCGCAGGATTCCGGCTGGTTCGGCACGGGTGGAGAATGCCCCTCTCCGATTTCGTGAGTATCAACTATAGATCGGGGTGAAAAGGGGTAATTTAGGGTGAAATAGGGAATCTGGCCCCCATTTGCCGCAAAAAGCGCTCCAAATCGGGCAAATGCCGGTCGCACGGCGCACGGGCGCCGCCGCAGGGCGACTCGATCGGGGCGAATTGGGGCGGAAACGCCGACTCAGGCGGTGCGGGCGCGAATCCAGAGCGGGCGGAGCAGACCCGGCCCGGCGCCGGGCCAGAGCCGCGCGGCAATCCATTCCATCGTATCGGCCTGCCGCAGATGCCCGGCGCCGGGGACGGGCGGGCGCCAGAGCGGCGCGAAAAGAAGGTCGGCGTCGCCGACGAGCCAGGCTTCGCCCTTCCCGATCGGGCAGCGCGCGACGCGGCGGCCGGCGAAGGCCCGGCATGGCGGCGGCAGGCGATCGAAGCGGCCCGCGCTGAACAGGCGGAGGCGGGTGCCGTCGACGTCGGCGGCGAGCGGCGCCCCTTCGGCGGCGGGCGCGGCCGCGAGCGTGATGCCCCAATGGTCGAGCAACGGAGTCAGCAGGCTCGTCACCGGGGGGTTCCGCGGATCGCCGAGCGGGTGGCGCGCGGGCCAGCCCGACAGCGCGTCGGCGAGGACGACGGCGCGGCCGCCGCCGCGCACGAAGGCGTCGATCGCGACGAGTTCCCGCGGCGCGAGCGCGCGCGGATGCGCGACCAGCAGCGCGCCTCCGGGGGGCGGCACATGGTCGGCGAGGCTGTCGACCAGCGACACGGGACCGGCGGCCGTGAGCCGCGCGAGCGCGGGGTCGTCGTTCGTACCCTCGGCGATCATCGCCGCGATGTCGCCGCCGCCCGACCAGCGCAGCGGCAGGCCGGTGAGCATCGTCGCGGCGGGCGCCCCGGCCGACGCCGCGGCGGGACGGTAGAGCGCGGCGAGCAGCGCATGCCCTGCCGCAAACCAGCCGGCGACGAGAACCGCCCCTGCCAGCCATGGCAGCAAGCCGGCGCGCGGGCGCCACCGGACGAGCCGGTCGGCAAGCCATGCGGCGAGGCCGCCCGCGACGATCGTCAGGAGAAGCTGCGGCCATCCCGCCGATCCGGCAAGAAGGAGGCCGAGGAGAGCCTGCGCCATGGCGAGAAGGCCGAGCGCGAAGAGGATGGTGCGGCGACGCGCGGGTGCGGGCTCGCGGCGCTGCCACCAGGCGAGCAGCAGCACCGGCGGTGCGAGCAGCGGGAGCGCGAGCGCGGGGTCGATGCGGCCGAGCAGCGCCTGCCCGCCCGCGATCCATGCGAGCGCGACGACCGCCAGGGCTGTGACGAGCGCGCGCAGCAAGGGGCCGCGCGAGGCCGCGATCACTGTTTCGACTGGCGCGCGCGCTGGAGGGCCGGGTCGGGTTCGAGGTCGGGGACCGACGAGGCCTGCGGCAGCGCCTGCGGTACCTTCACGTCGGTCGCGGCGTTTTCGTCCTTCGACGAGGGCGACACCGGCTGGACGCCGAGTTCCTCGAGCGGCGCGCCGCCGGCGGGCTGATCGCCCGGCATCTTGACCTCGGCGGTCGCCGCGACGTCACTCGCCGCGCGTTCGCGGGCGCGCTCGCCGATCAGCCCCGCCATGCCGACGAGCAGCAATACGGTGAGAACCCCGGCGATGCCGATCTGCAGGCGGCGCATCGTGTCGTCGACCTGCACCGTCGGCGGCGGTGCGGGTTGCGGCTTGGGCGCCGAAGGAATGTCGATCCGCACACTCATGCTGCCGCCTCCAGTCCCTTGCTCGCCAGCCATTCGGGGTTGTAGAGCGTGGACAGATAGCGAAACCCGCTGTCGCACAGGATGGTTGCGATCCGCTTGCCGGGACCGAGCTGCCGCGCGAGCGCCATCGCACCGGCGACGTTGATCCCCGACGACAGACCGAGGCACAGCCCCTCCTCGTCGAGCAGGCGGCGCACGACCGCCAGCCCCTCGGCGTCCGAGATGCGGAACTGGGTGTCGATCGGCGCGCCGTCGAGATTGGCGGTGATGCGGTTCTGGCCGATGCCTTCGGCGACGCTCGACCCTTCGGGCTTCAATTCGCCGCACTGGTAATAATTATAGAGTCCGGCGCCGTGCGGATCGGTGAGCGCGACGGTGATGCCGGCGTTCTTCGCCTTCAGGCCGAGCCCCGTGCCCGCGATCGTGCCGCCGGTGCCCGCGGCACAGGTGAAGCCGTCGATGCGGCCGTCCATCTGTTCCCAGATTTCCTCGGCGGTGCCGAAGATGTGCGATTTGCGGTTGGCGATATTGTCGAACTGGTTCGCCCAGATCGCATTGTCGGTTTCCTCGGCGATGCGGCGCGAGGTGTGGACGAAATGACCGGGGTTGGCGAAGGGCGCCGGCGGGACGAGCACGAGTTCGGCACCCAATGCACGGATCGTCGCCATCTTCTCGGCGCTCTGGTTGTCGGGCATGACGATGATCGTCCGGTAGCCCAAGGCATTGCCGACGAGCGCGAGGCCGATACCGGTGTTGCCCGCCGTCCCCTCGACGATCGTGCCGCCGGGGCGCAGGCTGCCGTTCTCCTCGGCGTCGCGGACGATATAGAGCGCGGCGCGGTCCTTCACCGAACCGCCGGGGTTGGCATATTCGCACTTGCCCCAGATTTCGCAGCCGGTGGCTTCGCTCGGCCCCCTGAGCAGCACCAGCGGGGTATTGCCGATGAGGTCGAGGCTGTTTGCAGCAATAGTCATGCCCATGATCTAGGGCCGCACCCGCGGCCCCGCAAGACAGCTTCGCTTGCCCCGCCGATGATCGGCGTTTGTCGACCAACGGGCAACGAGGCCCGACGAACGACAGCCGCAGTGGCCATCAGGGGTTGCGATTGTAACAGTATATCATTACTGCCGCGCCGACAGGTCGCCTCAAAAACAGGACTCTCCCCTCATGCGTTTGCTTTGCTCTGCCGGTTTCACCTTTGCCCTCTTCCTTGCCGCCCCTGCTTTCGCGCAAGACAGCGCCGCGACCGGCAGCGACGACGATGTGCACGCCGGCGGACCGATCGTCGTCACCGCACCCTATGTCCGCAGCCTCGA
>NZ_JAEMQX010000124.1 GCF_016463645.1 Sphingopyxis sp.
TCCTTGCGCTCGCCGGTCATCCGGTCCTTCCACTGCTCGGAGGTCGCGATGCGGAGATTCGCGACCTTGCCGCCGTTCTGGAACGACTTGATTTCGGGATCGGCACCGAGATTGCCGATCAAAATTACCTTGTTGACGCTGCCAGCCATCCGCCGCTCCGCTCCGCTTCAAAAGTTGGGAGGATCAGCCGAGTCCGAAGGCGACGGCCGTCCAGTAAGTGATACCAGCAGCGGCATAGGCGAGCAGGAACAAATAGCCAACCATGAACATCGGCCATTTCCATCCATTGGTCTCGCGCCGGGTGATCGCGATCGTCGAAATGCACTGTGGCGCAAAGACGAACCAGGCGAGGAAGGCGAGCGCGGTGGCGAGGCTCCACTTGCCCTGCAGCCGCTCGCCGAGCGATTGTGCCATCGCATCCTCGTCGTCGCCGGCGTCGATCGCGTTCGCGGTCGCCATCGCCGACACGGCGACCTCGCGCGCCGCCATCGCGGGGATCAGCGCGAGCGTGATATCATGGTTGAAACCGATCGGCTTGACGACGACCTCCAGCCCGCTCGCGATCCGGCCGGCGACGCTGTATTCGACCTGGCTCTCGCCTTCGGGCGCTTGCGGAAAGGTGAGGAGCAGCCAGAGGACGACGGTGGTCATCGCGATGATCGTGCCGGCCCGGCGCAGGAATATCCACGCGCGCTGCCACAGGCCGAGCGCGATGTCGCGCCACCGCGGCATCTGATAACGCGGCATTTCCATCATGAAACCCGCTGCACTGCCTTTGGCCACGGTACGGCGCAGGACATAGGCAACGACCAGCGCGCCGACGATGCCGGCGAGATAAAGACCGAACAGCACCAGACCCTGCAGTCCGACGGGGGTTCCGCCGACTGCGCGATTGGGAATGAAGGCGGCGATGATCAGCGCATAGACGGGCAGCCGCGCCGAACAGGTCATCAACGGTGCGATCAGGATCGTCGTCAGCCGGTCCTTCTCGTCGGGGATCGCGCGCGTCGCCATGATGCCGGGCACCGCACAGGCGAAGCTCGAAAGCAGCGGGATGAAGCCGCGCCCCGACAGTCCGACCTTGCCCATCAGCCCGTCCATCAGGAAGGCCGCGCGCGTCATATAGCCCGACGCCTCGAGGAGCAGGATGAAAAGGAAGAGGATCAGGATCTGCGGCAGGAAGACGACGACGGCGCCGACCCCCGCGAGGAGCCCTTCGACGATCAGCCCGCGCAGGAAATTGTCGGGGAAGGTAGCGACGACCCATTGTTGCAGCACGCCGATCCCGCCTTCGAGGAGGTCGGCGGGCGCCTCGGCGGCAGCATAGACCGCCTGGAACATCACGAACATCAGCGCGAGCAGGATGATCATCCCGGCGACGGGGTGCAGCACGATATTGTCGACGCGCTGCGTCCAGCGGCGCACCGGCGTTTCGGTCAGGATCGCGGCCCTTGCGAGCGCGCGGGCGCGCTGATGGAGCGAGGCGTCGTTCGCCGGCGCGGCGGCCGCCTCGCGCGGCCGATGTGACCGGATCGCGCCGTCGACCGCCGCGAGCAGGTCGCCGAGCCCGCGCTTGCGCACGGCGACCGTGGGAATCACCGGTACGCCCAGCTCCTTCGACAGCCGTTCGGCGTCGAGCGTCAGCCCGTCGCGTGTCGCAAGGTCGACCATGTTGAGCGCGATCACCGTCGGCAGGTTCAGCGCGAGCAGTTCGAGCGCGAAGCAGAGATGATTGTCGAGGTTCGCCGCGTCGAGCACGACGATCAGCGCGTCGGGGCGCGCCTCGCCCGCCTGCTTGCCGAGCACGACGTCGCGCGTCACCGCCTCGTCGAGGCTCGCCGGAGTGAGGCTGTAGGTGCCGGGCAGGTCGATCAGCGAGATCGGGCGGCCGTCGGCGAAGCTCGCGTGCCCCGCCTTCCGCTCGACGGTGACGCCGGGATAATTGGCGATCTTCTGCCGTGCCCCGGTCAGCGCGTTGAACAGGCTCGACTTGCCGGCATTGGGATTGCCGACGAGGGCGATCGAGGGAATCGCGCCGGTCATGTCGCGGGCTCCACTTCGATCGCCGCGGCCTGTCTGGAACGGATGATGACCTTCATCCGCCCGACGGTCAGTGCGAGCGGGTCGCGCGAAAAGATGCTGCCGCGGTGCAGCGGGGTGACCTCGCACCCTTCCATCAGGCCGAATTCGCGGAGGCGGCGGCCCTCGTCGTCGGACATGGTGTTCCAGTCGATCCGGGCGATCCGGACCCGGGCGCCGAGCGGCGACTTGTCGAGCAAAGCAGTCATTTGCGAGCGATTATCAATAACAATCGCCGGGCGCCAGTCCTTTATCGAAACCGGTCAGCGCCCCGGGTAACGCAGCCGCCCGACGAAACGCGCGAGGCTGGGTCGCTCGACGCTGCGCGCGGCGCGGCGATGCTTCCAGCTTTCGAAGCGCATCACCTGGTCGATGCGGCGCGCGAGGAAGGCGCGCGTATCGGCGAAACCCTCGCTCTCGTCGTTCAGGAACACCGCCATCGTCGAGCCATAGACGGCGCCGAGGATCGCGCGCTTGCTGTAATGATTATAGTCGGTCGCCGTGTCGCCCGCGAGGCGCCACATATGGTCGGCGGCGCGCCAGCCGAGCTTCGCGGCGTGCGGGGCATTGGTCGGCAGCGCGAGCAGCGCCAGCGCGCGGCGCAGCGATTCGCGGTCCGGCGCCAGCAGGTCGATGCGCGTTTCGACCAGCGTCGTGATCCGCGCGCGAATCTTCAGCGCCGCGAGCTTGTCGGCGGGCCAGCGCGCCTCCATCCGCGCATCGATATCGGCGAACCAGGCATCGACCATGTCGCGCGCGCCCCCCGGGAAGGCGAGCCGCGCCACGTCGGGATCGACGCCCGTCCGGGCGGCCGCATCGGCCAGCGCGGCGTCGCCGAAACCGTCGAACGCCGCCGATGCGGCGATCAGCGGCGCGAGCGCGGCGCGAATCTCGTCGAGGGTCGGGTCGGCGGGAAGGATCGAGGCCATGACCGTCAGATAGGCCGCACCGCGCGGTTCGGCAACCGCGTCGGCACCGGCGCCTGTCGACGCGCGCCTTCTTCGCTGCCATTTAGATTTTCTTTTGCTACGTACCATTGTGCCGGCCCCGCGGCGTCCATAGCTTCGCGGGCCATGGCGACGACCGCAGGGGCCGCCGCCGATAAAGTGAAACGTGGAGGAACCATGGCCGTATCACTGTTCGATCCGATCAAACTGGGCGCGATCGACGCCGCCAACCGCATCATCATGGCGCCGCTGACCCGCGGCCGCGCCGGACCCGGCTTCGTGCCGAACGAACTCGCGCTCGAATATTACCGCCAGCGCGCCTCGGCGGGGCTGATCATCTCCGAAGCCACCGGCATCTCGCAGGAGGGCCTCGGCTGGCCGTCGGCGCCCGGCCTCTGGACCGACGCGCAGGTCGAGGGCTGGAAGCCCGTGACCGACGCCGTCCACGCTGCGGGCGGGCGCATCGTCGCGCAGCTCTGGCACATGGGCCGCGTCGTCCATTCGGTGTTCAACGACGGCAAGCCGCCCGTCTCGGCATCGGCGACGCAGGCGCCGGGCAAGGCGCACACCCCCGCCGGCCGCCTCGAATATGAAGTCGCGCGCCCGCTCGAACTCGGCGAAATCCCCCGCGTGATCGCCGATTACGTCAAGGCCGCCGAAAATGCGAAGCGCGCCGGCTTCGACGGCGTCCAGCTGCACGGCGCGAACGGCTATCTGATCGACCAGTTCCTGCGCGACGGGTCGAACCTGCGCGACGACGATTATGGCGGCCCGGTCGAGAACCGCATCCGCCTGCTGCGCGAAGTCACCGAAGCGCTGATCTCGGTCTGGGGCAAGGATCGCGTCGGCGTGCGCCTCTCGCCCAATGGCGACACGCAGGGCGTCGACGACAGCGCGCCCGAAACGCTGTTCCCGGCCGCCGCCGCGGCGCTCGATGCGCTCGGCATCGCCTTCCTCGAACTGCGCGAGCCCGGGCCCGAGGGCACGTTCGGCCGCACCGACGTCCCCAAACAGTCGCCCGCGATCCGGCAGGCCTTCAAGGGCCCGCTGATCCTCAACAGCGACTATGATGTCGCGCTCGCCGAGGAGGCGCTTGCCAATGGTGCCGCCGATGCGATCGCCTTCGGCCGGCCGTTCATCGGCAACCCCGACCTCGTCGAGCGCATTCGCACCGGCGCCGGCTGGGCGGCGGACAATCCGCAGACCTGGTATGCGCCGGGTCCGGTCGGCTACACCGACTATCCGGCGCTGCAGCCGGCTTGAGGCGTCCGTGATCCGGGCGGCCGTCCGCCGTCCGGATCACCCTCTTTCGGCGAGCGCCTTGTCGACGATCCGCGCCCCGACCGGGCCGAGGACGTTGCCGCCGAAACGAAACAGCACGAAGGCGCCGGCGAACAGCAGCAGCGGCTCGATGAAGAGCATGACGATCGCCGCGATCACGATCCCGAAAAACAGTGCCATGAAACCGCCGCTGAACTCGGCCTGACCCTTGGCGCCCAGCTCGATCGTGCGCGGCCCCTTCGCGTCCCACCATTTGCTCGTCACGATCGTCTTGCGCCCGCCCGTCTGCGTGCCGGGCCGGGGCTGCGGGCGCTCGGCAATGCGCGCGGGCCGCGCCGGGCTTTCCGCCTTCCGGCTCCACGGCTGCTTGCGATTCATTTCGGCGACGGCGGCCGCCATCCGGTCGTTCGGCGCGCGCGGCGTTTCGCGTTGCGGCGCCGGTCCGGCGGGATCGGGTATCGTTTCGGCCCCGACCGGCGCAGCCCGCGCCGCGGGCCGGTTCGCTTCGATCCCCATGCGGCGGTCGTGCGCGTCCATCCGCTCGGCCGCCGTCGGCGGCGTCCGGCCCGTTTCGCGGTCGATCACCACCAGCCGCCCGCCGCGTTCGACGACGGAGAAGCGGCTGGGAGGAGGTCGATCAACCAATGCCGAATTGTTCCTTGAGCGCCAGCATCGCGAGCGCGGCCTTCGCCGCCTCGCCGCCCTTATCCTTGCGCGTCCTGTCGGCGCGCGCAAGCGCCTGTTCCTCATTCTCGACGGTCAGGATGCCGTTGCCGATCGCGAGCCCGTCGAGCGTCAGCGCCATGATGCCGCGCGCGCTCTCGTTCGACACCACCTCGAAATGATAGGTCTCGCCGCGGATCACGACGCCGAGCGCGACATAGGCGTCGTACCGCCCGCTGTCGGCGGCAAGCGAGATCGCCGCGGGCACTTCCAATGCGCCGGGGACGGTCACCGTCTCGTGGCTATGCCCTTCGGCATCGAGCGCGCTCCGCACGCCGTCGAGCAGCATGTCGTTCAAATGGCTGTAGAATCGGGCTTCGACGATCAGGACATGCGCCATCAGGCTTCTCCGGGAATGGGGCGTTCGCCGACGACCGACAGGCCATAGCCTTCGAGCCCGACGATATTGCTGTGGGTGGGGGTGAGCAGTTCCATCGCATGGACGCCGAGGTCGGCGAGGATCTGGGCGCCGATGCCATAGGTGCGCAGGTCCATGCCGCCGGTCGGCGGCGGCAGCGCTTCGGCCTCGGCCGATCCGGGCAGCGGGCGCATCAGCATCACGATCACGCCGGCGCCGGCCTCGCCGATCGCGTCCATCGACCGCTGCAGGCGGCGCTTCTTCGGACCCGGGCGGCCCATGATGTCGTCGAAGATCGACACCGCGTGCATGCGCACCAGCGTCACGCCCTCGGGATCGACGGGACCCTTCTGCAGCACCAGATTGACCGTGCCGTCGATCTTGTTGCGATAGGATTTGAGCCGCCAGTCGCCGCCATAGTCCGATTCGAACGGCTCGTCGGCGACGCATTCGACCAGCCGGTCGCTGCGGTTGCGATAGGCGATCAGGTCGGCGATCGTGCCGATCTTCAGCCCGTGGCGCCGCGCGAAGGGGACGAGATCGTCGAGCCGCGCCATCGTGCCGTCGTCGTTCATGATCTCGCAGATTACGCCCGAAGGGTTGAGCCCCGCGAGCCGTGCGATATCGACCGACGCCTCGGTATGGCCCGCGCGCACAAGTACGCCGCCGTCGCGCGCGATCAGCGGAAAGACATGACCGGGGGTGACGATGTCGTCGCGGCTCTTGCCCGCGTCGATCGCCACCGCGACCGTGCGCGCGCGGTCGCCCGCCGAAATGCCGGTCGTCACGCCCTCGCGCGCCTCGATCGAGGTGGTGAAGGCGGTTTCGTGCCGCGTGCCGTTCTGGCGGCTCATCAGTTCGAGCCCCAGCGTGTCGACGCGCGATTTCGTGAGCGTCAGGCAGATGAGCCCGCGGCCGTGCGTCGCCATGAAATTGATCGCGTCGGGGGTCGCCATCTGCGCGGGAATGACGAGGTCGCCCTCATTCTCGCGATCCTCGTCGTCGACGAGGATGAACATGCGCCCGTTGCGCGCTTCGGCGATGATCTCTTCGGGGGTCGCCATCGGCGACAGGTCGCTGCCGTTGGCGAGCCAGTTTTCGAGCTTGCGCAGCGTCTCGGCGGTCGGGTTCCAGCCGGGCGAATCGAGGTCGCGCAGACTGTTGGCGTGGAGGCCGGCGGCGCGCGCGAGCCCCGAGCGCGACATGGAACCGTCGTCGACGATGGCGCGGATGCGATCGATGAGCTGTGTAGACATGACGGCGATGTCTCACACTGAAATGTGATTGTCAATCAGGATATCACATTGGATCGATCAGTTCGGGCCGAAGGTCGGCCCGAATTCGCGCTTCGACGCATCGGCCGCCTTGGCGTTGAGCAGCGCGAGCAGCTGCCCCGACCGGTCGTCGCGTTTCGCATAGTCGCGCGCCGACATGCCCGCGACATGGTCGGCCTTGTCTGGGCTGGCGCCGCGGCGCACGAGCAGGCTCACCATGCCGCTGTTCTTCGCCTGCACCGCCAGGATCAGCGCGGTTTCGCCGCGACGGTTGGTCTGGTCGATCGACGCCTTCATCCTGAGCAGCTCGTCGGCGCCGTCGGTGAAATTGAGCAGCGCGGTGTGCATCAGCGGGGTCACGCCCTGCCGGTCGCCGACCGACGGATCGGCGCCCTTGCCCAGCAGGAAACGCAGCCAGCTGATATCGCGCCGCTTGGTGACGATGATCAGCGCGGTCTCGCCGGTGTCGGGGTTGCGCGTGTTCACGAACGAGGGGTCGTCCTTCAGCGCTTCGGTCGCCTTCGTCCCGTCGCGGCTCTCGACCGCCTGCAGAAAGGCATAGCCGCCGCGGAACTGCGCCTGCGCGGGGCTGAACAACAGGCCGGCGGCCACGACCGGCGCGACGAGGAAGGTGGCAAGGCGGAATTCCGCGCGGCGAAACATGTCTGGGCGACCCCCGGGGCAATTTGTCCGCCGCGAACGCGACGACAATGGTTGATTTTCACCGGCTAGCCGATCAAGGCTGGCCGCATGATGAATATCGCAGATATGGGACAAAGGCTCGTCCGCGCAAGCCTGATCCTCGCTTTCGCCGCCGCGCTCTCGGCATGCAATGGCCCGGGCGAAAGCGCGCCCGCGCGGCCGCCGCTCGAAGGCGCGCGGATCGGCGGCACCTTCACACTCACCGACCAGAACGGCCGGACCGTCCGCGACAGCGATTTCGCGGGCAAATATCGCCTCGTCTATTTCGGCTACAGCTTCTGCCCCGACATCTGTCCGGTCGACCTGCAAAAGCTGATGCGCGGCCTGTCGTCGTTCGAAAAGGCCGATGCGGCGCGCGGCGCGAAGGTCCAGCCGCTCTTCGTCACGGTCGATCCCGAACGCGACACGCCCGAGGCGCTGAAGCCCTTCGTCGCGCGCTATCATCCGCGCCTGCTCGGTCTCACCGGGACGCCCGAACAGATCGCGGCGGTCGCGAAGGCCTATGTCGTCACCTATAACAAGGTGCCGGGCTCGGCACCCGACCGCTATCTGATGGCGCACAGCCAGCTCGCCTTCCTGATGGACCCCGACGGCAAGCCCGTCGCATTGCTGCCGCTCGACGATCCCTCGTCCGACGTCGACGAGGGGGCGCCGCGGCGCACGAGCAGGCTCACCATGCCGCTGTTCTTCGCCTGCACCGCCAGGATCAGCGCGGTTTCGCCGCGACGGTTGGTCTGGTCGATCGACGCCTTCATCCTGAGCAGCTCGTCGGCGCCGTCGGTGAAATTGAGCAGCGCGGTGTGCATCAGCGGGGTCACGCCCTGCCGGTCGCCGACCGACGGATCGGCGCCCTTGCCCAGCAGGAAACGCAGCCAGCTGATATCGCGCCGCTTGGTGACGATGATCAGCGCGGTCTCGCCGGTGTCGGGGTTGCGCGTGTTCACGAACGAGGGGTCGTCCTTCAGCGCTTCGGTCGCCTTCGTCCCGTCGCGGCTCTCGACCGCCTGCAGAAAGGCATAGCCGCCGCGGAACTGCGCCTGCGCGGGGCTGAACAACAGGCCGGCGGCCACGACCGGCGCGACGAGGAAGGTGGCAAGGCGGAATTCCGCGCGGCGAAACATGTCTGGGCGACCCCCGGGGCAATTTGTCCGCCGCGAACGCGACGACAATGGTTGATTTTCACCGGCTAGCCGATCAAGGCTGGCCGCATGATGAATATCGCAGATATGGGACAAAGGCTCGTCCGCGCAAGCCTGATCCTCGCTTTCGCCGCCGCGCTCTCGGCATGCAATGGCCCGGGCGAAAGCGCGCCCGCGCGGCCGCCGCTCGAAGGCGCGCGGATCGGCGGCACCTTCACACTCACCGACCAGAACGGCCGGACCGTCCGCGACAGCGATTTCGCGGGCAAATATCGCCTCGTCTATTTCGGCTACAGCTTCTGCCCCGACATCTGTCCGGTCGACCTGCAAAAGCTGATGCGCGGCCTGTCGTCGTTCGAAAAGGCCGATGCGGCGCGCGGCGCGAAGGTCCAGCCGCTCTTCGTCACGGTCGATCCCGAACGCGACACGCCCGAGGCGCTGAAGCCCTTCGTCGCGCGCTATCATCCGCGCCTGCTCGGTCTCACCGGGACGCCCGAACAGATCGCGGCGGTCGCGAAGGCCTATGTCGTCACCTATAACAAGGTGCCGGGCTCGGCACCCGACCGCTATCTGATGGCGCACAGCCAGCTCGCCTTCCTGATGGACCCCGACGGCAAGCCCGTCGCATTGCTGCCGCTCGACGATCCCTCGTCCGACGTCGACGAGGGGGCGCCCGACAAGGTCGCCGCCGAGCTGGCGAAGTGGGTGAAGTGATGGCGGCGGGGGCGACGTCGGAGCGCCCCTTCTGGGAAGCGCCGCTCGCCAGCCTCGACGCCGGGCAGTGGGAGGCGCTGTGCGACGGCTGCGGCAAATGCTGCCTGCACAAGCTCGAGGATGAGGACACGGGCCGTATCTATCCGACCAACGTCGCGTGCCGCCTGCTCGATCTCGCGACCGCGCGCTGCGGCGATTACAAGCATCGCCGGCGCCATGTGCCCGACTGTCTGACGCTGACCAGGGCGAAGGTCGACGACCTCGAATGGCTGCCCCGGACCTGCGCCTACCGCCTCCGCGCCGAGGGTGCGCCGCTGCCCGACTGGCATTATCTTGTCTGCGGTGACCGCGACGCGGTGCACCGCGCGGGCGAATCGATCGTCGGCTGGACGGTCGGCGAGGATGTCGCGGGTCCGCTCGAGAATCATCTTGTCGAACGCGTCGTTTGATCCCGCGGCCGACGGGCCGCACATCCGGGTCGGCGACGGGATATGGCCCGTGCGCGTCGTTCGCCACGCGCAATCGCGCCGTTACCGCCTCGTTTTCGACGGTGCGCGCGGCGAACTGCGGTTGACGGTTCCCCGCCGGACCAACGAGCGTGCGGCATTGAAAT
>NZ_JAEMQX010000236.1 GCF_016463645.1 Sphingopyxis sp.
CGCAGCCGGTGCTTTCGAACTTTTCCTTGCCCACCGGATCGAACTGGAAGGCGCAGGCGCCGGGATCGGCGGTGACGCGCACCGCCGCTGTCTGCTGCGCCTTCGCCATCGCCGGGTTGGCGGCCTCGGTGAGCATCTGGAAGGCGGGGAAATAGGTGATGGCGGCGAGCGCGCAGCCCGCGAGGATGATTGGCTTGCGCCCGATCTTGTCGCTGAGCCAGCCGAAGAGGATGAAGAAGGGCGTGCCGAGCGCGAGCGCGATGGCGATGAGGATGTTCGCGGTCGCGCCATCGACCTTCAGCGTCTTTTCGAGGAAGAAGAGCGCGTAGAATTGCCCCGAATACCAGACGACCGCCTGCCCCGCGACCGCGCCGAACAAGGCGACCAGCACCCATTTGAGATTCGCCCAGCGCCCGAAGGCTTCGGTCAGCGGCGCCTTCGACGTCGTGCCCTCCTCCTTCATCTGCTTGAAGACCGGGCTTTCCTCGAGCTGGAGGCGAATCCACAGCGAAACGCCGAGCAGGATCACCGAGATCAGGAAGGGAATGCGCCAGCCCCAGTCGGCGAACGCCGCCTCGCCCATCACCGAGCGGATGAGGATGACGACGCCGAGCGCCGCGAACAGGCCGAGCGTCGCGGTGGTCTGGATGAAGCTGGTGAAGAGGCCGCGTTTGCCGTCGGGGGCATGTTCGGCCACATAAGTGGCGGCGCCGCCATATTCGCCGCCGAGCGCGAGCCCCTGGACGAGCCGGAGCAGCACGAGGAGGATCGGCGCGGCGACGCCGATCGAGGCGTAGCTTGGAAGCACGCCGACGAGGAAGGTCGACGCGCCCATCAGCCCCATGGTGACGAGAAAGGTGTTCTTGCGCCCGACGAGGTCGCCGATGCGCCCGAAGACGAGCGCACCGAATGGCCTTACCGCAAAGCCCGCCGCGAAGGCCGCGAGCGCGAAGATGAAACCGGTGGTTTCATTGACGCCCGAAAAGAATTGCGCCGAGATGATCGTCGCGAGCAGGCCGTAGAGGTAGAAATCATACCATTCGAACACCGTGCCGAGCGACGAGGCCAGAATGACCTTGCGCTCGCTCTGCCGGGCTTCAATTGCCACCGCATTCTCGCCGATCGTCATCCGTTACCCCTTCGCCCGTTTTATCGTTGGGCGAAGGGTCTAACGAATGGGCAGGAGGCGTCAACCGACGCGCTTGACCGCGCCCTTGTGCGCGCCGACACTCTTGTTGCGCGGGCGGAAACGACGCTTGCGCTGCGGCTGGCCGTCGGTAGCCGGGCCGTCGCGGCGCGGACCGCGATCGCCCCGCGGCTGGCCGCCGCCGCGATTGCCTTCGCCGCGGCCGCCGAGTGCTTCCTCGCGCTGGCGCTGCGGATTGCGGCCCTTGCTGCCGGTGTCGCGCGGAGGTTGTACCGGCTTCGGCAGGTTGCGCACCAATTCGTTGAAGCCCTCGGGCAGCGGCATCGGTTCGGACTTCGTGCGGGTGACGCGCTCGATATCGCGCAGATAGGTGCGCTCGTCGGGGGCGACGAAGCTGATCGCCATACCCTCGGCGCCGGCACGCGCGGTGCGGCCGATGCGGTGGACATATTGCTCGGGGACGTTCGGGATCTCGAAGTTGATCACGTGGCTGACGCCCGAGACGTCGATGCCCCGCGCCGCGATGTCGGTCGCGACGAGCAGGCGCACCTGGCCCGAACGGAAGGCCTGGAGCGCGGTGGTGCGCTGTGCCTGGCTCTTGTTGCCATGGATCGCAAAGGCCTCGATCCCCGCGCCCTTCAGATGGCGGACGACGCGGTCGGCGCCATGCTTGGTGCGCGTGAAGATCAGCGCGCGATCGATGTCCGACGTCCTGATGACGTGATGGAGCAGCGCCTGCTTTTCCTTCTGTTCGACGAAGGTCGAGAACTGGCGGATCTTTTCGGCGGTGGTCGCCTGCGGCGTGACCGACACGGTGACCGGATCCTCGAGAAACTGTTCGGCGAGATGCGCAATTTCCTTCGGCATCGTCGCCGAGAAAAACAGGTTCTGGCGGCGCGACGGCAGCAGCTTCGCGATGCGGCGCAGCGAATGGATGAAGCCCATGTCCATCATCTGGTCGGCTTCGTCGAGGACGAAGATTTCGACGTCGTCGAGACGCAGCGCGCGCTGGTCGATGAGGTCGAGCAGGCGGCCGGGCGTGGCGACGAGGATTTCGACGCCCTGCGCAAGGTCGCGGATCTGCTTGTTGATCGGCACGCCGCCGAAGACGGTGGTCACGCGCAGCTTGGTGAAGCGGCCATAGTCGCGGCAGCTCTGCGCGATCTGCGCAGCGAGTTCGCGCGTCGGCGCAAGGACGAGCATGCGGCAGCTGCGCGGGTTGGTGCGGTGCGGGTAGGTGATCAGGTGGTGGATCGAGGGAAGCGAGAAACCGGCGGTCTTGCCCGTACCGGTCTGCGCGATGCCGCACAGGTCGCGGCCCTTCATCAGCGGCGGGATCGCCT
>NZ_JAEMQX010000237.1 GCF_016463645.1 Sphingopyxis sp.
CGAGCGGATCGCCCAATGTCGACAGCTCCCAGTCGAGCACCGCGAGCACTTCGGGGCGGTCCTTCGCGAAGATCATATTGTCGATGCGATAGTCGCCATGGACGACGCTCGTGCGCGTCTGCTCGGGCAGCGTTGCCGGCAGCCATTCGATCAGCCGCTCCATCTCGTCCATCGTCTCGGTTTCGGAAAGCTTGTACTGCTTCGTCCAGCGGTCGACCTGGCGACCGAAATAATTGCCGGGCTTGCCGAAGTCCGAAAGCCCCGCCGCCTCGACGTCGACGCTGTGCAAGGCCGCGAGCGTGTCGATCATCGCGTCGTAGGTCGCGCGGCGGTTCGCGGGTGTCGACCCGGGCATCGACCCGTCCCAGATCGTCTGCCCGTCGACCATGCCCATGACGTAAAACCAGCTCCCCACGACATCCTCGTCGGTGCAGAGGCCGTACTGGCGTGCGACGGGGAAGCCCGTCTTGTGGAGCCCCGCCTGCACCTTGTATTCGCGGTCGACCGCATGCGCCGACGGGAGCAGCGGGCCAAACGGTTTGCGGCGCAGCACATAATTGCCCGACGGCGCGCTGATCTTGTACGTCGGATTCGACTGGCCGCCGGCGAATTTGCCCTGCGTCAGCGGCCCCTCGAAGCCCTCGACATTGGCTTCCATCCATGCCGTCAGCTTCGCCTCGTCGAGCACGTCGGCGCCCTCGGGCGCGACAGTGCCGCTGAAGGCCTTTTGCGCGTCGAGCGTCATTGGTCGAACACGATCACCGACCGTGCGGCGTCGCCCTTTCGCATTTTGTCGAACCCTTCATTGACCTTGGCGAGCGGGATCGTCTCGGCGACGATGCTGTCGAGGTCGAGCAGGCCGCGCAGGTAGAAATCGACGAGGCGCGGGATGTCGACCGGGAAACGGTTGCCGCCCATGATCGCGCCCTGCAGTTTCTTGCCCGACAGCAGGTCCATCGCGCTGAGGCCGACCTTCTCGGCGAGCGGCATCATGCCGAGGATCGTCGCGGTGCCGCCGCGGCGCAGCGATGCGACCGCGAGGCTCGCCGAGGCGGGTCGCCCGACCGCCTCGATCGCATGATCGACGCCGCCCTTCGAGATTTCGAGGATCTGCTTCGCCGCATCGTCGGACAGCGCATCGACGACGTCGGTCGCGCCGAGCTTCTTCGCCAGTTCGCGCTTCTCGGGAACCGGGTCGGCGGCGATGATGCGCCCCGCGCCCGCGATCTTCGCGGCGTTGATGGTGGCGAGCCCGACGCCGCCGCAACCGACGACCGCGACGGTCTCGCCCGGGGTCACCTTGCACGCGTTGAAGATCGTGCCCGCGCCTGTCGTCACCGCGCAGCCGATCACCGCAGCGCGGTCGAGCGGCATGTCGGGGTCGATCGCGACGCACGCATGTTCGTGGACGAGCATCGTTTCGGAGAAAGCCGACAGGTTGAGCATCTGGTTGACCGGCGATCCGTCGGGGCGCGTGATGCGCGGCGCCGATCCCGCCGGCCGCCGCGTGTCGCCGCCCATGCACAGCGACATCCGGCCGCTGACGCAGAATTCGCAGTGGCCGCAAAAGGCCGACAGGCAGGTGACGACCGCGTCGCCGACCTTCACCGTGCGCACTTCGCTGCCGACCGCCTCGACGATGCCGGCGGCCTCATGGCCGGGAATCGCGGGGAGAGGATGCGGATAGGCGCCGTCGATGAAATGCAGGTCCGAATGGCACAGCCCGCACGCGGCGGTGCGGATGCGCACCTCGTGCGGGCCGCAGTCGGCGACGACGACATCCTCGATCGACAGCGGTTTTCCGGGCTCGATCAGAATCGCGGCTTTGGTCACAATGTCTCTCCGAATTCAGGTTTTAACGCGAAACGCCGATGTCCCCCGACGAAAAGCCGGGATCGCTCGCTTCGCTGTGCTTGGCGAACTCGATGCGCGCGATCGCGCGCTCATGGACCTCGTCGGGCCCGTCGGCGAGGCGCAGCGTGCGCTGGTGCGCATAGGCCTTGGCGAGCCCGAAATCCTCCGACACGCCCGCGCCGCCATGCGCCTGGATCGCATCGTCGATGATCTTGAGCGCCATGTTCGGTGCCTGCACCTTGATCATCGCGATTTCGGCCGCCGCAGTCTTGTTGCCGACCTTGTCCATCATGTCGGCGGCTTTCAGGCAGAGCAGGCGCGTCATCTCGATGTCGATGCGCGCACGCGCGAGCCGATGTTCCCAGATGCTGTATTCGGCGACCTTCTTGCCGAACGCGACACGCGACTGGAGGCGCTTCGCCATCTTGGCGATCGCTTCTTCCGCCACACCAATGGTGCGCATGCAGTGATGGATGCGGCCCGGCCCAAGGCGCCCCTGCGCGATCTCGAAGCCGCGGCCCTCGCCGAGCAGCATCGCTTCCTCGGCGTTGACGCGGACGTCCTTCAGCTCGATTTCCATATGGCCGTGCGGCGCATCGTCATA
>NZ_JAEMQX010000238.1 GCF_016463645.1 Sphingopyxis sp.
CGGTGTTGGTGTAGACGCGGAACAGCCCCGAGTGGAACACCGGCTGGAGCGCGCGGACGACGATTTCGTCTTCCATCGACAGCACGCTCGCCGCGGCCTGTCCCGTCATGATCTCGCGCGCGAGATTGGGGCCGGTGAGCACGCCGACCGGGTGGCCGGGGAGGACTTCCTCGATCAGTTCGGTCATGCGCTTGCCCGAGGCGAGTTCTAGCCCCTTGGTCAGGCTGATTACCGGCACCCACGGACGGAGATGATTGCGCGCTTCCTCCAGAACCGCGCGAAAGCTGTGCGAGGGCACGCCCATGACGAGCACGTCGGCACCCGCGACGACCTCGGCCATGTCGTTCGTCGCGCGGAGCGCCGACGGCAGCTTGATGCCCGGCAGATATTTGCGGTTCTCGCTCGCGGAATTGATGCTGTCGACCGTTTCGGCGTCGCGCGCCCAGAGCGCGATCGGTGCGTTGCGCGACACGACCGACGCGACCGTCGTTCCCCAGCTCCCCCCGCCGAGCAGCCCCACCTTCAACCGCATGGATCTCTCCCTGTTTCGGCAAGAGACTGACGGCAGTTTCAATGCTTGGCAAGAAACTCGCGCTGGACGTCCGCCGTGGCCTTCGGGTCCTCGATCATCGGCACATGCGCGACATGCTCGAAGATGTGGCTGCGGCTGCCCGCGATCCCCGCTTCGAGCACCGCGACGCAGCTGACGTCGATCAGCTTGTCGTGGCGCCCCCAGATGATCAGCGTCGGCACCTTCACCTTGCCGAGCTCGTCGTTGAGCGGCTTTTCCTCCATCTCGTCGGCGATGACCCAGAAAATCTTGTCGAGCAGGTCGCGATGGCGGAGCGCGTCGGCGTAGATGACGGGCTTCAGTCGCGCCGGAACATAGGTCGGTTTGTGCACGACAAAGGCGATGAGCCGGTCGGCGTCCTCGAGGTTGGCGAGAACGAGCGGATTATAGTCGCGGTCGGCCGCGAGCTTCTGGAGCTCGCTTTCGTTTGCACCGAGGATGCCCGCGTTATTCATCAGCGTCAGCGAGCGCAGCGCGTGCGGATAGTCGATCGCAAAGCGCAGCGCGATCCAGCCGCCCATGCTGTTGCCGCCCAGATGCGGTCGCTCGATTCCAAGCGCATCCAGAAAATTCTTGAGCCGCGCGGCTTGGCTCGCCACGTCGAACGGCAATTCGCCGTCGCGGTCATTCTCGCCGAACCCCGGCAGATCGGGCGCGATCAGACGATAGTCGCGCGTCATCCACGGCGCATAGAAGGTCCAGTGATCCTTGTCGGCGCCGAAGCCGTGAACCATCACGAGCGCCGGCTTCGACGGATCGCCGCCTTCGAGATAGGGCCAGATGCGGCCGTCGACGGTCACCGTCTTGCGCACCACCCGCGCGCGGCGGCGCATCAGCCCGCGCATGATCTGCACCAGTTGCTCGGGAAAGAGGAAATAGAGGAGCGCGAGCGCAATGAGCGGCGCGAAGATCAGGACGAGAAGAATTTTCATGCCGCGGCCTTCCCCCGTACATGCGCGTCGAACCAGCCGATCAGATCATCGAGCACCGTATCGCGCTCGGGCTCGTTGTAGATTTCGTGGAACAGCCCGGGGTAGATTTCGAGCCTTTTGTCCTTCGAAGCGACGTTCGCGAACAGATAACGTGATCCCTCGGGCGCGGTGAGGCGGTCGGCTTCGCCATGCTGGATCAGGATGGGCAGACGGATCTTCGGCGCGTCGGCCTGCGCGACCGCCATCGCGTCCATGAATTCCTTGCCGAGCCGCGCGCCGATCTTGCCGCCATAGACGAGCGGGTCGGCCTGATAGGCGGCAACGACCGCCGGGTCGCGGCTCACCCCGTTCGCATCCAGGGACAGCACCCCGAGGCGCGGGAAGAAGCGCGACAGGAAGCGGCTGATCCAGACCGTGAAGCGCGACGGCGGCTCCGCCGGCAGGATCGCGGGGCCCGAGAGCGCCGCCGCGACGAACGCTTGCTGGCGCTCGACGAGGAAGAGCGTTGCAATGAGGCCGCCCATGCTGTGCCCGAGGAGCAGGCGCGGCGTGTCGCCATGGTTGATCTCGACCAGCGTCAGCAACTCGGCCATGCCGTCGAGGAAGGCCGAAAAGCGCGGCACATAGCCGCCATCGCCGTCCGAACGCCCATGGCCCCAATGATCGACGGCATAGATGGCATAGCCCGCGTCGTTGAGCCGCGTGGCCACATGTTCGTAGCGCCCGGCATGTTCGGCATAGCCGTGCGCAAGCAACACGATCGCTCTCGGCGGTCCTTCGGGCAGCCAATGCGTGACGTGAAGCGCCGCACCCGCCGCCGCCGATCCGTGCGGCAGAACGAGCGCGCCGGTCGCCATCCTCAGCGCACCGCCTTCTTGAGCGCTGCGCTGCGGTGGCCGGGGCCATCGTCGCCCGCCTTGTCGATCTTCGCGAGGATCGCCTCGAGCG
>NZ_JAEMQX010000031.1 GCF_016463645.1 Sphingopyxis sp.
GATGCGCCCTATTGTCAGAGACGGGCGGCGGCGTCCAGCGCCAGCGTATAGCTGTTCGCGCCATGCCCGGCAAAATGCGCCACCGCCGCCATGCCGACATAGCTCAAATGCCGGAATTCTTCGCGTTTCATCGGATCGGACAGATGGACCTCGATCACCGGCACCTTGATCGACTTGATCGCATCGTGGATCGCTATCGAGGTGTGGGTATAGCCGCCGGCGTTGAGGAGTACGGCCTTGGCGCCCGCCACATAGGCCTCGTGCAGCCAGTCGATCAGCACCCCCTCGTGGTTCGTCTGACGGCATTCGAGACGCAGGCCGAGCGTTTCGGCCTGCGCCTCGAGCCGCGCGTGGATGTCGTTCAGCGTGTCATGGCCGTAAATCTCGGGCTCGCGCGTGCCGAGCAGGTTGAGGTTGGGGCCGCTCAGCACATAAACGGTTTGCAGATCGGGCAAGGCGCGGGCTTTCGGTTGCTAGGTTGCTCGCTCCCCCTATATGGGCTGCTCGGCAAAAGGCAAAGCAAGGCGGATTTCAAGTGATCTCGGTCATTCTCAACGGCGAACCCCGGCAGGTGCGCGAAGGCAGCATCGCCGACCTCGTCGCGTCGCTGGGGCTCGACGTGAAGAAGGTCGCAGTCGAGCGCAACCGCGACATCGTGCCGCGCTCGATGCTCGCCGACGTGGCGCTCGCCGATGGCGATGCGCTGGAAATCGTTCATTTCGTAGGAGGCGGTTGAGTTGTCAGCAGATCAGTGGAGTGTCGCCGGGCGGACGTTCACGTCGCGGCTGATCGTCGGCACCGGCAAATATAAGGATTTCGGGCAGAACGCGGCCGCGGTCGAGGCGTCAGGTGCCGAGATCGTCACCGTCGCCGTCCGCCGCGTCAATGTGTCGGATCCCGCAGCGCCGATGCTGACCGACTTTATCGATCCCGGGAAGATCACCTATCTGCCCAACACCGCCGGCTGTTTCAACGCCGACGACGCGATCCGTACCTTGCGCCTCGCGCGCGAAGCGGGCGGCTGGGATCTAGTGAAGCTCGAGGTGCTCGGCGAGGCGAAGACGCTCTATCCGAACATGCGCGAGACGCTGGAGGCGACCGAGGTGCTTGCCAAAGAAGGCTTCCTGCCGATGGTTTACTGCGTCGACGATCCGATCGCGGCGAAGCAATTGGAAGACGCAGGTGCGGTCGCGATCATGCCGCTGGGTGCGCCGATCGGCTCGGGGCTCGGCATCCAGAACCGCGTGACGATCCGGCTGATCGTCGAGGGTGCGTCGGTGCCGGTGCTTGTCGATGCAGGCGTCGGGACGGCGAGCGATGCCGCGGTCGCGATGGAACTCGGCTGCGACGGCGTTCTGATGAACACCGCGATCGCCGAAGCCAGGGACCCGATCCGGATGGCGCGCGCGATGAAGCTGGCGGTTGAGGCAGGGCGCGATTCCTATCTGGCGGGGCGGATGGGCCAGCGTAAATATGCCGATCCGTCGAGCCCGCTGGCGGGGCTGATCTGACGGGCGAGATACCTGTTGCCTTGGCGCGGCAATTGTCCGGCCTCGTTGCCGGGCATCCGGTGATCGCGAACATATTGCGCCGATGGGACGAGATTGCGCTTCCGGACGCCTGTCTGACGGGCAGCATCATCGCGCAGGCGCGGTGGAACGAGGTCTTCGGCTTTGATCCGCATCATGGGATCGCCGACGCCGATATAGTCTATTTCGATCCCGGCGATTTGTCGGATGAAGCGGAGAAACGGGCCGAATTGCGGATCGAGGCCCTGTTCGGCGATTTGCCCGTTCGTGTCGACGTCAAAAATCAGGCGCGGGTTCACCTCTGGTACGCCGCGAAATTCGGCCATGCGATTGACGCCTATCGCTCTCTCGCCGATGCGATCGGTACCTATCCCACGACTGCTGCCGCCGTAGGTTTGCGCCAGCGGGCGAAGCTGGAGATCATCGCACCCTTCGGTCTGGCCGATTTGCTTCACCCTCGTGTTCGGGCCAATGCAACGCAGATCACCGAAGCCTATTTCGCCAAGAAGGTGGCAAGATGGCAGCGCTATTGGCCCGATCTTGAAATACTGTCATGGAGTGAGGCGGCTTCCCGTCCGTCCCGGACGATATGATCCAGGCTGGTTTATGAAACTTGCATATTGCCTTGTTGGGGCGATCTTCCTCTTTCCCGCAAGCGCCAGCGCCCAGCCGGTCTTCGACAGTCATGTCCACTTGTGGGACGGCGAAAAGTCGATCGGCGAATATGAGGCGCAGGTGAAAGGCACCGGACTGACGATAGCGGGTTTCGGCGGGATGTGGTTTGGCGGTCCGAACCAGGCGCTCGCGGGCAATCCCGGCGACATTCGCGCGCGCAACGATGGGCTGATCGCGCTGGCGAAAAAACATCCGAATATGGTGCCGATCGCGACGGTGCATCCCTATGACGGCACCGCCGCGCTCGACGAGTTGCAGCGCGTCGCTGGGCTTGGCGTCAAGCTGCTCAAGATTCACCCGCATACGCAGAAATTCGATCCCGCCGATTCGCGCGTGCTCGCCCTTGTGAAGCGCGCGGGCGAGCTGGGCGTCGCCGTGGTGATGGACAATGCGAACATCGTTCCGGGCGGCGACAGCGAGAAATTGTTCAACCTTGCGCTGCAGGCGCCGAAGACGAAGTTCGTCTTCGCGCATATGGGCGGGCTCAATTTCCGTTTCTGGAACATTCTGAAAATGGCGCGTACGGCCGAAGGATTGTTCGGCGACAATATCTATTTCGATATCTCCGCGATGGTCACGCTCGCCGCCGGCTCACCGATCGAGGAAGAATTCGTCTGGACGATGCGCAACGTCGGGATCGAGCATATTCTTATCGGGTCGGACTATCCGCAATTCTCGCTAGGTCAGACGCTGGCCGCGTTCGACAAACTCGATCTCAGTGAGACCGAGAAAACGCAGATACGTCACGACAATGCGAAGGCCTTGTTCGGCCTCAAACCCTGACCGGCGGGCACGTCGCCGGTGCGCTTGGTTCGAAGCCCGATAATCGTCGTGACCCGCCATCACGAGCTATGGAATGCGCTTGTCGCAATCATACGGCCGGGCGGCGCATATGGCGCACAGCCCGCAAGATTGATGGCCGAAGGCGCCCGCATTCCGGGCAATCATCAGATGGAATTGGCGGATCGAGGAGGACAAGGATTTCAACGGCGCGCCGGTCGGGTTCGTCGATTGTCCTTGGTTCAAAACGCTTTGTCCCGTGTAGCCGGAACATGGAGCCCGGCTGCCCGTTTCTCCTGCACGAGGCGAGCCCCTCCCGCCTCGATAGCCAAGGAGACTCCCCATGGGTGAAATCACCGAAAAGGCGAAAGGCCTCGCCAACGAAGCTGCCGGCAACACCAAGCAGGCAATCGGCAAGGCGACCGACAACGAGCGCCTTCGCGCCGAAGGCGAGGCGCAGGAGCGCAAGGGCGAAGCCCAGAATCTGAAGGGCAAGGTCCAAGGCGCGCTCGGCGACAAGATCTGACTGCTTGCTCGTCACGCAAGCCACGGAAAAGGCCCCGGGGTTTCCCTCTCCCCGGGGCCTTTTTAACGCCTGTCAGAGCGAGGGCTTATTTGCCGCCGGAGGCCACCAGGTCGACGTCGGTCATGCCGCCGTCGCGACGCATCATCAGCACATAGGCGAGGTCGCCCTTGGTGCCGCCGAGCATATGCTCGTTGCCATTGACGCGGTGGTCGCTGGTGTAGCCGGCGCGGATCGCCATCGTATGGTAATAGTCGAGCACCACCTGCATCGACGCCGCGGTCTGGAAATTGACGACGCGGATGTTGCATTTGCCGCCGGCGATGCCCGCGGCCTCGCGAAGCGTCGCGCGCGGATAGACCTTGAACGCGGCGGGCAGGCGGTCGGCCCAGGTGTTGTTATAGGTCAGCTTGGCGTCGCAGCTGCCCTTTTGCTGATCGCGCGCGAGAGCGCCGATCGTCACCGGACGCTGCTTCGCCTCACAGCCGTCGCAGCCGGCTTCGAACGGAAGGGCCTTTGGCGCAGGGAGCAGCTTGCCTGCATCGAGCGCGGCGGTCGCCTCCGCCACGGTCGCGGCCTTGCCGCCCGCGATGCCGGGGACGCCGCCGTCGACGGGCTTGTTACCCGGACCTGCTGCATTCCGGTTGGACTGGCCGGCCAGCTTGGGATCGACCATGATCTTGTCTTCGAGCGAGCCCTTGATCGCCGGATCGGTGTTGGTCAGCCCGTCGTCGAGCGGCGCAAGATCCGCCTTGGCCTCGGGGTTGTCCCGGCAGCCGGCGAGCGGAGCCGCCGCCATCAGCAAGCCGGTAACCAGCCATTTTCCGCGCAACATCATCGCTAACACTCCCTTATCCTTTAGGGGGAATGCCTGATCCCGGTCAAAAAGGCCCAAAAAAAATGCGTTAACGGGCGACGCTTTATCATCGGAAAACTGTCTCGGAGCGAGACGCTTTTGCATGCCCGTTCCCGCTCAGGGCAGCAGATCCTTGCGCTTGATGCGCCATGCGTCGGCACTTTGCGTCCATGCGTCGACGCGGGCGTCCTCGAACGGGGCGGGCAGACGTGTCGGGCCGCTGTTGGTCGCGCCGAGGCGCCTGGCGAGATCCTGCGAGCGGGCATTTTCGGGGTCGATGCTGTGCATCAGTTCGGGCCATTTCAGAAATTCGACGGCGAAATCACAGGCGGCGATGCAGCCTTCGAAGGCATAGCCCTTGCCCGCGAATTTCGCGCGGACGCCATAGCCGATTTCCGGTGCGGGCCAGCCCTCGGGCTCCCACGGGCCGAGGCGGCCAACCCATTCACCGGTCGCGCGTTCGATCACCGAAAACATGGAAAAGCCCGCGATATGCCAGGCTCCGGCAAGAGTGCAGAGCATTCGCCATGCCTGCGCGCGCGTGCTGACGCCGCCGATGAAGCGCATCGTTTCTTCTTCGGCGCACATGTCGGCGAAGGCTTCGAAATCTTCCAGGCCGGGCGGGCGGAGGATCAGCCGCTCGGTGACGAGCAGGGGGCCATTCAGCATATATTCTCTCCTCTGCCGCGGCGATGGGCGACGCTTCTGGGGCAAGAGGAGGCTTTGGGCAAGCGATACGCTTGAGGGCACCGGCGTTAACCGGTGCCCTCTCCATCAACGTGTATGGGCTGGAGGGGTCTCTAACCCTTACTCGAGACGGTTGCGGTAAAGCCTTAGCGGCAGCGATATTTGTCGCGGTCGATTTCGCGGCCCAGCAGCGCGCCGCCCGCAGCGCCGAGAACGGTGCCGAGCAACTTGTCGCCGCCGCCGGCGATCTCGTGACCGGCGAGGCCACCCACCGCGCCGCCGATCAGCAGGCCGGTCGTGCCATTGTCCTTCTTGCAGCGATAGCGGCCGTCATTGTCGCGCCAGATACGCGTGTCGCGACCGATACGTTCGTCGCGCGCATAATAGCGGCGATCCTTGCGCTTGCGGTAGAAGTCCGACGACTGCTCGAACTCGTGATAGCCCGGCGCCTTTGCCGGCGTGGTCACGCCGGCGTGGAGCGGCGTGGTGCCAAGGACGCTGGCGGCGACGAAAGCGCCCATCAGGCCTTTGGTGAGGATACGCATAACAAGTCCTTTCCTGGTTCCGCGACTCCGTCCCTTGGACAGGACCGGGCGCGTCGAGGAGAAAACGAGCCTGCTCCCGATCGCGTTGCATTAACCCAAGGCAACAAGACGAAGCGAGTGTATCCGTCGACGAACCGAAAGGGTCTTGTCGCATCGGCGAGGGCGTGCGAGAACTCCGACCATGCTCAATATCGGATCGCTCATCATCGGCGCCATCGCCTTGGTTCTGGCCGTTTTTGCGTTCATTCCGCTGCTCGGCTGGGCGAACTGGGTGATCATCCCCTTCGCCGTCATCGGGCTCGCGCTCGGCGCGATGTCGGACAAGACGAGCGGGCGGAACCTCAATATCGTCGTTATCGTCATCGGCGTCATTCGCCTGATGCTCGGCGGCGGCATCATCTGATCCTTTTAGACGGTCCGGAAAGCCATGGCACAGACAGCGGCCCCCGCGGGGAGCCATCAGGGCGGGCTGCCCTATGCGATCGCCGCCTATGGCATCTGGGGCTTCGTTCCGCTCTTCTTCAAGCTGATCGCGAGCGTGCCGCCGGTCGAGGTGCTGGCACAGCGGATCATCTGGTCGCTGCCGCTCTGTTTCCTGATCATGGTCTTCCGGCGGCAGATCGGCGAATATCTGGCGGCGCTGAAGGACTGGCGGACGCTGCGGCTGCTGCTCGCGAGTGCGCTGCTGATCGCGGTCAACTGGCTCGTCTATATCTATGCGATCTTCACCGACCATGTGCTCGCGGCGAGCCTCGGCTATTATCTCAACCCGCTCGTCAATGTGATGCTGGGTATGGTCTTCCTCGGCGAGCGGCTGTCGCGGTTGCAGCTTCTGGCGGTGGCGATCGCGGGCGTCGGCGTTGCGATCCTGCTCGCGGGCGCGCTCGACACGCTGTGGATCAGCCTGACGCTCGCATTCACGTTCGGCGTCTATGGCCTCATCCGCAAGGTCGTGCCGGTCGGGTCGCTTCCCGGGCTTTCGGTCGAGACGACCGTGCTGCTGTTGCCGTCGCTCGCCGTGTCGGCCTGGTATCTGTGGGCGGGCGATGGGCGCGGCTTCGGATCGGACGGCGGCATCAGCCTGTTGTTGATGGCGGGGGGCGTCGTGACCGCGGTGCCGCTGCTGCTCTTTGCGACAGCTGCTCGCCGGATGAGCTATGCCGCGCTCGGCTTCGTCCAGTATCTCGCGCCGACGCTCCAGTTCCTGCTTGGCCTGTTCGTTTTCCACGAACCGCTGAAACCCGCGCAGCTCGCCTGTTTCCTGCTGATCTGGTTCAGCATCGCCGTGTTCAGTTTCGACATGCTGCGCAAGATGCGCGCCGAGCGGATGATTGCCGCTTAGGAGACAAGCCGCCAGCCGAGAGTTTCGCCCGCGTGAAAGGGGACGACCTCGCCGATGCGGTCGGGAACGACAACCTCGGCGCGTTCGAGCGTCACCATGCCCTCATTGAGGGGCAGGCCGTAGAAGCGCGGGCCATGCTCGCTTGCGAAGCCTTCGAGCCGGTCAAGTGCACCATCCGCTTCGAATGCCATCGCATAGCTTTCGAGCGCATAGGGCGCGTTGAAAATGCCGGCGCAGCCGCAGGAGGCTTCTTTCGTATGCACCGCGTGCGGTGCGCTGTCGGTGCCGAGGAAGAATTTGGGCGAGCCCGAGGTCGCCGCCTTGCGCACCGCGAGCCGGTGATGCTCGCGCTTCGCGACGGGCAGGCAATACGCATGCGGACGGATGCCGCCGACGAGCATCGCGTTGCGGTTGATGTGAAGGTGCTGGGGCGTGACCGTCGCGGCGAGGTTTGCCGGCGCGTCGGCGACGAACTGCGCCGCCTCCGCCGTGGTGATATGTTCGAAGACGATCTTGAGGGCGGGGAGGGCGCGGACGAGCGGTTCGAGCGTGCGTTCGATGAACACCGCCTCGCGGTCGAAGATGTCGACGTGCGCGTCGGTGACCTCGCCGTGGATCAGGAGTGGCATGCCGATATCCTGCATCCGTTCGAGCACGCGCATGATGTTCGCGATGTCGGTGACGCCGTGCGCGCTGCCGGTGGTGGCGTGCGCGGGATAGAGCTTTGCTGCGGTGAACACACCTTCGCTATGGCCGCGCGCCATTTCGTCAGGGCTGCTGTGGTCGGTGAGATAGGCGACGATGAGCGGCGTGAAGTCGAGTCCGGCAGGCACCGCCGCGTCGATGCGATCGCGGTAGGCGCGGCCTTCTTCGGCGGTCGTCACCGGCGGCGACAGGTTCGGCATGACGATCGCTCGCGCGAACTGGCGCGCGGTGTAGGGCGCGACATGCTCGAGCATGGCGCCGTCGCGCAGATGGACGTGCCAGTCGTCGGGGCGGCGGATCGTCAGGCGGTCGGTCATCGGAAAGACTCGTCGATAGTGGGCTTGGCTTTGGCTTGGGCGTCCCTAGATTATCACCATGGCCAATACCACCCTTCACGACCGTGCGCTCATCCGCCTGTCGGGCAACGACGTCCGCGGCTTTCTGCAGGGGCTGGTGACCAACGACACCTCGGGCAATCTGCCCGTGTGGGCGGCGCTGCTCACTGCGCAAGGCAAGGCGCTGTTCGATTTCCTGATCTGGGCCGACGAAGAGGATGTGCTGATCGATTGCGAGCGCGAGGCGGCCGAGGCGCTCGTGAAGCGCCTGGCGCTCTATCGCCTGCGACGTGCGATCACGATCGCCATCGAGCCTGAACTCGCCGTGCATTGGGCGCCGGAAGGCGACCTCGGCGTCGTCGATCCGCGGTTTCCCGAACTCGGCCAGCGCTGGCTCGCGCCGGCGGATGAAGGCGAGGGTGCCGACAGGGCGTGGCGCGCGCGCCGGCTTTCGCATGGCGTGACCGAAGGTCGCGCCGAACTCGGCGACGGCACGACGCTCTGGCTCGAATGCAATGCCGCCGAGCTGAACGGGGTCAGCTTCACCAAGGGTTGCTACGTCGGGCAGGAAAATACAGCGCGGATGAACTGGCGGCAGAAGGTCAACCGCCGGCTCGTGGTCGTACCGCTCGCCGAAGCCCACGAGAAGCGGCAAGTGATCCGCTATCCCGATCTCGGCTGGTCGGTGGAGCATCGCCGGGTCGATGATATTCCGGCAGCGTTGCGGCCGGCGTGGATGGAGATCGCGGCATGAGACCTTGGCTGACGATATCGTCTGTTGCGGCTGCGGCTGCGGCTGCGTCGGCGATGTGCGGCGCGGCACCCGCGACCGCCGAGGAGACAAGGCCAGCGGCTGCGTGCTCCGCCGCGAACAGCACGGTGATGACGATCGGCGAAATCGCTGCGCTCGGCGACGCGGCGATCGGGCGCTGCGTGACGGTTGAGGGCTGGGCGCTCGGCTTCTTCCTGCAGGCGGACAATGCGGCCCGTTATCGCCAGCAGCATGTCTATAATGATTATACCAGCACTGGCGCCGTGCTTGGCCTCTATGGTCGTGATCGCGGGGCTGCACCTGCGATTGTCCGCGCCACGGGCCGGATCGACAGCTGCAAGGCGGTCCACGACCGGATCATTGCGTCAGGCGAGTTTCCCTTCGTCGGCGGCTTTTGCCATTATTATCATGGCCTCGTCGTCAGCGCCTCGACCGTAACCGAATTGGGCAAGCCCGACATCGTACGCATTCCGGCCCGCGCCGCCGCAGCCGGGCTCGGCAATCTGTCGCCGATGGCGAACGGCGAGGCGCGCGAGACGCTGCGCGCCACCTTCGCCCCGTTGCTCGATGCGCTCGTCAAACGCGACAAGGTGGCGCTGCGGCAATTGCTGCGGATCGAGGGCGGGGCAACCATGGCCGAGGACCGACTGGCAAAGCGCGTCGCGGCACTGACTGCAGCGGATTCGTTCACCGCTGCGCTTCCCGCCGACGGCCCGGCGGTGGTCGAGGTTTTCGGCTGGCGCGAGCCCGAATGGGCCGACGAAAAGACGCGGACGGGCAATGCGGCGGCGATGGCGAATACGACGAGCGGTATCGTCTGCGCGGCGCCGAAGCGGACCGCCGACGAGCGGCTCTGGCCGATAGACGATGCCGACGTCGGTTTCGCGCGCGACCGACCTTATGTCTGCGCGCGTATCTTCATCGGCGCTCTCGATGTCGGGGGCGAGCGGATCACCCAATATTTGCTGTATCCCGAGGAACGCGCGGTTCGCGAGCCCGCTTAACCAATCTCCAACTCTCTTTTGCGACAAGAGCGCCCATGTTCGGGCGATTTGCCACATTGGCCGCGGGAATTGCGGTGGTGTCGATCGGCATGGCGAGCGTCGCCAGCCGCTCGCCGGCCGTTGCCGATGCGCAGCGTTCGGCCGATGTCGGCGGCGATGACAATGAAAACTGGACGACCAGGCAGAGCAAGGGCGGCACCTGGTCCTCGACGTCGGGCCCCAGATCCCCGGGCGGAACGGTGCGTCTCGACCGGTCGGGGGATTCGCATTTCTATGCCGACACCGAAGTCGACGGCACCAATATCCGGATGTTGGTCGACAGCGGCGCCTCGATCGTGGCACTGACGCGCCGCGACGCCGAGGCGATCGGCATCGACGTCGATCGCCTGCCGGTCAGCGGTACGGCGCGCACTGCGGGTGGCGACGTCCCGATGCGCACCGTCATGCTCGACAGCGTCGAGGTCGAAGGGATCGAGGTGCGCGGGGTGCAGGCGGCGGTGGTCGATGCCGAGATGGGCGTGTCGCTGCTCGGGCAAAGCTTCCTGTCGAAACTCGATGCAGTGAATGTCGAAGGCGATACGATGACGCTGCGCTAAGGCGCCGAAGGCTTGCCATTCCCGCCGATTTTCCCCACATCGGCCGCCATGAACGCTCCCAATCCTCCGATGCGCGCGGCGATCGTGCCCGTCACCGCTTTCCAGCAGAATTGCACCTTGCTGTGGTGCACCGCGACGAACAAGGCAGCCTTTGTCGACCCCGGAGGCGACCTGCCCAAGCTCAGGGAGGCGGTCAAGCAGGCGGGCGTCGAGGTCGAGAAGATCCTTGTTACCCACGGTCATATGGACCATTGCGGTCAAGCCGGAATGCTTGCGAAGGAACTCGGCGTGCCGATCGAGGGACCGCACGAGGATGATCGTTTCTGGATCGAGGCCTTTGCCGAGGATGGCGCGCGCTTCGGCATGGTCGGCGAATCTTTCGAACCCGACCGCTGGCTGGTCGACGGCGACAAGGTCACCGTCGGTCATCTCGAAATCGACGTCATTCACTGCCCGGGGCACACCCCGGGTCATGTCGTCTTTCACCATGCGCCCTCAAAGCTTGCGATCGTCGGCGACGTGATCTTTCAGGGATCGATCGGGCGTACCGACTTCCCGCGCGGCAACCATCAGCAACTACTGGATTCGATCACGCAGAAGCTGTGGCCGCTCGGCGGCGACACGACCTTTCTGCCGGGACATGGCGCGCACAGCAATTTCGCTCACGAGCGGCGAACCAACCCGTTCGTGAGCGATATGGCACTGAGCAGCTAGGGCGGATCAGCGCGGCGCGGCCACGACCGTTTCCTCGATTTCGGTTGTGGTGATGCTTGTCGGTGTCAGATAGACGATCGCGAGCGCGCCGATCGCGAGGCCGAACTGGGTCAGCATGGTGATGATCGTGCCGACCATGCGGCCCCACATCATCCCGTCCATACCGAGCGCGTGAAAGACACGCCCCAGAAGATAAAGAGCGCCAACGCCCCATAGCCATATCGACGAGCCGAGACCCAGCTCGACCAGCGCGAGCAGGATCAGCACGAAGGCCGTGTTTTCGACGAAATTGCTGTGTGCCCGCATCCTGCGGGTTAGAGGCTCGTTGCCGCCGTCGCCGATGAAAACCTTTTCCTTCGTGCGCACCCGCCCGACACGCAGGCTGAGCCACAGGTTGAGCAGCGCTGCACCGGCGGCTATCGTCAGGCTGATCGGCAAGATTATCATTTCGCTTCCCCCTTATTGGCCGGCGTGTTTCGCTGGCCGGCAAGGGGAAAGGTGTGGCATTCCCGCGCGGCATCGGCAAGGTCGCGGCATGTCGCCCGTCAGGGGTTGCCTTTGCGGGCGAAAACGCTATAGCCGCGCCCGATCCGGCACCCGACACCATCTGGCGTTGAGGCACCTTCCGGCGGAAGATTTTCCCGCTCCATTGGGGCAGGAACAGCCTTCGGCTTGGCGGGCGGGCCAGTCATTCCCGGCGACGGTTATGACAACTCCGGGTAGCCGATTCGTGACACACTATTGAGAATGCAGGAAATATCATGGCCGTTCCCAAGCGAAAAACCTCGCCCTCGAAGCGCGGCATGCGTCGCAGCCACGACAGCCTGAAGGTCGAAGCCTTTCAGGAATGCCCGAACTGCGGCGAGTTGAAGCGCCCGCACAACCTCTGCAACGCCTGCGGCCATTATAACGGCCGCGAAGTGGTGTCGGTCGGCGCGTAACCTTAGCGAGAGGGCGTCGGAATGGCACTGACACCGCGAATCGCGATCGATGCGATGGGCGGTGACGTCGGCGTGCGCATGATGCTCGCCGGCGCCGCGATGGCGCGCCACAAGCACGATGGCCTCCGCTTCATCCTCGTCGGCGACGAGGTGCAGATCAAGGCTGCGCTCGAAAATCACCCGAATCTGCGCGCGGCGTCGGATATCCTCCACACCGATGGCGTGGTGTCGGGCGAGGACAAGCCGAGCCAGGCGCTGCGCAAGGCGAAGAGCACCTCGATGGGGCTCGCGATCGACGCGGTGAAGCGCGGCGACGCCGGCGGCGCCGTGTCGGCGGGCAACACCGGCGCGCTGATGGCGATGGCGAAGCTCGCGCTGCGCACGATGCCGGGGATCGACCGGCCGGCGCTCGCGGCGCTGTTGCCGACGCTCGGCGACAATGACGTCGTGATGCTCGACCTCGGCGCCAACACCGATTGCGACGCCAATAACCTCATCCAGTTCGCGGTCATGGGCGCGGCTTATGCGCGCACCGCGATGGGGCTGGAAAAACCGCGCGTCGCCTTGCTCAATATCGGCACCGAGGAACTGAAGGGCACCGACGAGATCCGCGATGCCGCAGCGCGGCTGCGCGAGGCGCGCGGACTGCCGATGCAGTTCACGGGCTTTATCGAGGGCGACAAACTGTCGCGCGGCGATGTCGATGTGATCGTCCACGACGGTTTTTCGGGCAATATCGCGTTGAAGACCATCGAGGGGACGGCGCGCTTCGTCACCGACCTGCTCCGCCGCGCCTTCACCAGTTCGACACGCTCGAAGATCGGCTTCCTGATCTCGCGCCCGGCGACCGAGTTGCTGCGCCACCATCTCGACCCCAATAATCACAATGGCGCGGTGTTCCTGGGCCTCAACGGCGTGGTACTCAAAAGCCATGGCAGCGCCGACGCCAAGGGGGTCGCCAACTGCGTCCACCTGTGCGCCGAACTGATCGAAAAGGATATCACGCGTCAGGTGACCGAGGATCTCGCGAATTTCCGTAGCGGCAACGCGACATGACGCTGCGCGCTGTTCTGGCCGGTACCGGCTCGGCGTTGCCGCGCAACCGCGTGTCGAACGAGGAACTGGCGCGGCGCGTCGACACGAGCGACGAATGGATCGTCGAACGCACCGGCATCCGCTTTCGCCACATCGCCGAGCCTGACGAGACGACCGCGACGCTCGGTGCCGATGCGGCGAAGCAGGCGCTCGCTGCGGCGGGGCTCGATCCGTCCGATATCGGCCTGATCATCGTCGCTACCGCGACCCCGGACAATACCTTCCCGGCGAGTGCGACCAAGGTGCAGGCGCTGCTCGGCACGCCCGATTGCATCGCGTTCGATGTCGCCGCGGTCTGCTCGGGCTTCCTCTATGCGGTATCGGTCGCCGACTCGATGCTGCGAACCGGCACTGCGAAGCATGCGCTGGTGATCGGCAGCGAAACGTTCAGTCGCATTCTCGACTGGGAAGATCGCACGACCTGCGTTCTGTTCGGCGACGGGGCGGGTGCAATCGTCCTGTCGGCCGAAGATGTCGCCGACGACCGCGGTATTCTAGCGACCCGGCTGCATGCCGAGGGAAAATACGCAGATATGCTCTATGTCGACGGCGGGCCGTCGACAACGGGCACGGTCGGGCACGTCCGCATGCAGGGCCGCGAAGTCTTCCGCCACGCGGTTACCAATCTGGCCTCGGTGCTCGCCGAAGTGATGACCGATGCTGGTCTGGCGGCCGACGATATCGACTGGGTCGTTCCGCATCAGGCGAACAAGCGCATCATCGACGCAACCGCGAAAAAGCTCGATTTGCCGGCCGAACGCGTCGTACTGACCGTCGATCAGCACGCCAATACGTCGGCGGCTTCGGTGCCGCTCGCGCTCGATCTCGCGGTGCGCGACGGACGCATCAGGCGCGGCGATCTCGTCGTGCTGGAGGCGATGGGCGGCGGCTTTACCTGGGGCGCGGCGGTCCTTCGCGTCTGACCTTCGTTCCGGCGCGTCAACTTCTCCTTCCATCCGTTTCAGTTTGGCGGATTAATTCGCATTTGTTACATATGGTAACGGGACTCGTGACGGTGGGGGCTGTCGGGGAACCAGTTGCGTATTTTCGCTTCAGGAGGGGGAAGGGATCAACATGACCGCAGGGACGCTTACGCGAGCCGATATCGCCAGCCGCATCAATCAGCAGATCGGGCTGTCGCGCAATGAATCGGCGGCAATAGTCGAATCGATTCTCGATCATATGTCCGACGCGCTCGCGGTCGGGCAGAATGTGAAGATTTCGGGCTTCGGCACCTTCGTGCTGCGCGACAAGGCCCAGCGTATCGGCCGCAATCCCAAGACCGGCATCGAGGTGCCGATCCTGCCGCGGCGCGTGATGACCTTTCGCGCCAGTCAGACGATGCGCGCGCGCGTCGCGGGCAAATAGGGACGCGCATGTCGGCTTTTGACGGCTCTCCCGACGGCGGCAAGGCGTCCGGCGCCATGCTCGCCATCGGAGAGCTGGCCGACCGCATCGGGGTGCCTACCCATGTTCTGCGCTATTGGGAGACGCGGTTCCCGCAATTGAAACCGCTCCAGCGATCCGGCCGCCGGCGTTACTACCGTGCCGAGGATGTCGCGCTCGCCGAACGGATACACCATTTGCTTCACGTTCAGGGCTTTACCGTCGACGGCGCGCGCAAGGCGCTGTCGGAGCCGGGCGCTGCATCGGCGTCGCGCGCGGCTGTAACGCGCACGCCGCTCGATGCCGGGTCATCGGGCCGTGCATCCGGCATTCCGGTCGAGGCGCTGATCGCGCTTCGCCAGCGGCTCGCAGCGGCGCTCGGTTAAGCGCTAGTCGTTGTCCATTGCCGGCGCGAGTGCCGGATCGAGATCGCGTGGACGGATGAAGCTCGTGAAGCGCGCCATATTCGCATCGAGATCGTGCCAGTCGCCGATATCGAGTTCGAGCCGCGCGAGCGCCGAGGTCGGCAATTTTTCTTCAACCTTCGCACGCAGTTCATCGTCCGGCGTTTCGGGGACGAGCATCAGGATCAGATCTTCGAGCCCCGGATTGTGTCCCGAAATCAGCAGATGCTCCGCATCGCGGCCGGTGTCGCGGATCACGTCGATCAGCGTCGCGGCGGACGCGAGATAGATGCGCCGGTCCCAATGCGGTTCGAGCGCGTCCAAATCGGCGGCGGGCTGGAAGATGTCGAGCGTCTCGGTCACGCGCACGGCGGGCGAGGCGACGATGCGATCGACGGGCAGTTTCCGGCGCTTCAGCCATTGACCGATCAGTTCGGCGCCGCGTTGGCCTCGCTTGTTGATCGGGCGGTCGAAATCGCGTTCGACCTGAACGTCCCAACCCGATTTGGCGTGGCGCAGGATGGTCAAAGTCTTCAAAATATCTCCCCGCGTCCCGACGCTTTTTCCCTCGTTCGCCGGCCTTGTGCCGGAAACTTATGACGGTGAAAAGGCGGGAAAGGCTGTTTTTCTGCGTTCGACATTCGCCGCGGCGACATGGTTGACCGCTTCGTCGAGCGGCAGGCGGCGGATCGGCGTTCCTTCGGGAAAGGCGCCGAGCAGTCGCGACGGGAAGCTGGGCGAGAGCATCACGAACTGGCCGAAATCGTCGGCGCGGCGGATCAGGCGGCCGAACGCCTGCCCGATACGCGCACGGATGACCATATCGTCATAGGTGGTGCCCCCCTGCGCGGCGCGGCGCGCGGCGTGGAGGATCGTCGGACGCGGCCAGGGCACGCCCTCCATCACCACCAGTCGCAGCGAATCGCCCGGAACGTCGACGCCGTCGCGGAGCGCATCGGTGCCGAGCAGCGAGGCGTGCGGGTCGGCGCGAAAGATGTCGACGAGTGTCCCGGTGTCGAGCGGATCGACATGTTGCGCGAACAGCGGCAGGCCGGCGCGTGCGAGCCGGTCGGCGATGCGCGAATGGACGATGCGCAGCCGCCGGATCGCGCTGAACAGCCCGAGCGCGCCGCCGCCTGCCGCCTCGATCAGCCTGCTGTATGCGCCGGCGAGCGTGGGCAGGTCGCCGCGCGCGATGTCGGTGACGACCAGCACTTCGGACTGACGGGCGTAGTCGAACGGACTCGGCACCGCGAAATGCTGGACGCCGCCGTCCATATGGCGCGCACCGGTGCGGATATCGGCGTCGGTCCAGCCGCCCCCGCTGCGCCCGTCACCCCGCAGGGTCGCCGAGGTGACGAGCACGCCCTGTGCCGGCCGGTACACGATCTCGGCGATCGGGCGCGCGGGGTCGAGCCAGTGGCGATGGAGGCCGCAGTCGAATTCGCGCCCGTCGTAGCGATCGACCGCGAGCCAGTCGACGAAGTCGGGGTCGGCCGGGCCGCCGACGCGTCCGAGCAGCGACAGCCAGCCGCCGAGCGTGTCGATCCGCGTGCCCAGGCTGTGCCGTGCCCCGTCGACGCGCGCGCGCGCTTGTCCGTCGAGCCAGTCGGGCGGATCCTCGATAAGCGCCTCGAGCCTTTTGCCGAGCGCCATCAGCGGGCGCAGCAATGCCTCTATCGCGTCGCTCGCGCTTGCGGCGGCAGTGACGAGTTCGGGGTCGGGATCGGCGAGCTCGGTTTCGAGGCCATAGCCGGTGTCGGCAGTGCGCGTGTCGATGCCGCGTGCATAGACCATGGCGCGCACCGCGACGAGCAGCCGCTCGATCGCGCCCCACGGCTCGTTCTCGGAAAGGCGGCCGAGCCAGCCATCGCCGGGCAGTTCGGCGGCGGCGGCGATCGCCGCCTGTATCGCGCGGTCGCCCGCTTCGTCATAGCTTGCGACGTCGGCGAGCCGCGCCGCGAGCCCGCGCCGCCGCCCGCGCGACTTGCCCTCCGGCCCCAGCACCCAGCGGCGGATCTCGACCGCTTCCTGTCCGGTCAGCGCGGCGGCGAACATCGAGTCTGCCGCGTCCCACAGATGGTGGCCTTCGTCGAAGATCAGCCGCGTCGCAGGCGCGCCGCCATCGCGCGGGCGCGCCGCCTGCACCATCGTCAGCGCATGGTTGGCGATGACGATGTCGGCCTGCGTCGCGGCGCGCGCCGAATGCTCGATGAAGCATTTGCGGAAATGCGGGCAGCCGGCATAGATGCACTCGCCGCGCCGGTCGGTCAGCGCGGTCGTGCCGTTGCGGCGAAAGAGCGCGGGAAGCCAGCCGGGCAGATCGCCGCCGATCATGTCGCCGTCGCGCGTATAGGCGGCCCAGCGCGCCACGAGCTGCGCGAGGATCGCGGCGCGGCCCGAAAAGCCTCCTTGCAGCGCATCCTCCAGATTCAGCAGGCAGAGATAATTTTCGCGGCCCTTGCGCACGACCACCTTTTCGCGGTGCGTCGCGGGGTCGGGATAGAGCCTCTCGGTCTCGCGCGACAGCTGACGTTGCAGCGCCTTGGTGAAGGTCGAGATGCAGACGCTGCCCGCCGACCGGTCGATCCATTGTTTGGCAGGCGCGAGATAGCCCAACGTCTTGCCGATCCCGGTACCGGCTTCGGCAACAAGCATTTGCGGCGCGTCCTTGCGCTCGCGCGGAGCGAAGATCGCGGCGGCGGCGCGCGCATAATCCTGCTGACCCGGGCGGCGTTCGGCGCCGTCGCCCGTGAGACGGTCGAGCCGCGCGGCGACGTCGGCCTCGTCGATCGCCACCTGCCGCGGCGCCCCGCGCGGCGGCTGTTCCTCCCATTCGGGCAGGCGCGCGAACAGCCAGCGCTCGTTCGCGTCGGGCTGCGACAGCCGGGGCTGGACGAGCGAAGCCCAGGGCCAGCGCTGGCGCGCCAGCGCCTGCACGCCGTGCCATGCACCTTCGCGTTCATGCCAGCCGGGATCGTCGAGACTCGCCAGCATCGCGGCGGTCGCCCTGGGCAGGAAGGCGGCGATATCCTCTTCACCCTTGGGTGAATTCAAGCCGACGGCGCTGGCGATCCCTGCGGGTGTCGGCACCGCGAAACGCGCGGGATAGAGAAAGGCGAAAAGTTCGAGCAGATCGAGCCCCGAAAGTTCGGGGTATCCCAGTCGGTCACCGGTCAGCGTCGCATTGAGGAGAAGGTGCGGCGTCGCGGCGACCGCGGCGACCGCTTCGCCGCGCCCCACACGCTGCACGTGGCCGTGCATATCGGCGATCCAGATGCCGATATGGCTCGCGTGGATCGCGGGCAGGGTAAGCGGGTCGGGGGCCATCGTCCCTAGCTAGGGACAAAAGGCGAACGCGGCAAGGTCGCCGCGACGGGCCGATCAGCTGAGCCCGCGGCGTCCGAAGCCGATCGGGCGCGCCGCTTGGAAAATCTGCGCGGGCTCGATCATCGACGCGTTCCGCGCGAGCTTGAGCGCATTGTAGAGCGCCCCGTGCGTCAGCTCATAGGGGAAGCGCACGCCCATACGGTCGAACTCGGACCACATGACCACGGCGTAGGTCACCTGTCCGCCATAATGGATTTCGCAGCGCGAGCGTGCCGGCATGCTCGCCCCGTCGATCCGCGCGCCGCCTTCGGAAAGGTCGGTGATCCGGCCGTCGACGAAATTGAGCACGCCGTTGACGGTGACATCGATCGAAACGACGGTGCGCTTGTGGCCGCGAGCAGTGGGGGTACGAAAATTGTCCATGTCCGGGACGCTACTGCAGCTTGGTAAATTTTCCGGTAACGATGTTGGGTCGCCTTGGGACAATCTTGCATGCACTCGCTGACGATGGTCTATGCGAAGCATGGCCCGCCCGATCATCGTTTATGGCATCGCGCTTGCCGCCGCGGCGTTTCTGCTCGAGTGGCTGAACTACAAACATGTCGTCCACCGTTGGTCGACCGAATTTTATGTCGTCTGCATCGCGGTCATTTGCGTCATGCTCGGTATATGGGCTGGCAACCGGCTGACCGCGCGGCCGCGGCAGGCTTTTGTACGCAATGATGCAGCGATCGCCGCTCTGGGGCTCAGCGCGCGCGAATGCGAGGTGCTGGAAATGCTGGCGGCCGGACACGCCAACAAGGTGATCGCGCGCCAGCTCGATATCTCGCCCAATACCGTGAAGACGCATGTCGCGCGGGTATACGAGAAATTGGCCGTCGCCAGCCGGACGCAGGCGGTGCAAAAGGCACGGACGCTCGATATCCTGCCGTGAAATCGGACCAAATTCCTCAAATCACCCGTTTGGGCGATAGATTCCTGCCGTTGTTTCGATCCATCCCGCATGGCATTCACCGTCAGGGGAGACAGGATATGGGCAGGATCATCGGGGTTTACGGCGCTATCGCGGGCGTCATCGTTGTCATCGGCATGTTTATCAGCATCACCTTCGTCGCCGACCATGGCACGATGGGCATGGTCGCCGGCTATCTGTCGATGCTGGTCGCGTTGCTGTTCGTTTTCATCGGCGTGAAGCGTTACCGCGACGTCAATCTGGGCGGCGTGATCACCTTCTGGAAAGCGCTCGGTATCGGGCTTGGCATCGGGCTCGTTGCGTCGCTTTTCTACATCCTCGGCTGGGAACTCTATATGTGGCAGACTGGTGGGACCTTCATGGCCGACTATGTCGCGAAGAGCATCGAGGATATGCGCGCGGCCGGCAAACCGGCGGCAGAGATCGCGCAATTCTCGTCCGAGATGGGCGTGATGGCGGAACGGTACAGGAACCCGCTGTTCCGTATGGCGCTGACGCTGACCGAGATATTCCCGGTTGCGCTGTTGGTGTCGCTCGTGTCGGCCGCTCTCCTGCGTCGGAGCAGCTTCATGCCGGCGACGCAACCGCGAGGCTGAATCGAGGGGGCGGCAGGTGTAAGTGGCGATCAGGATCGGCTTTCCTACATTGCACCGGCGTGCTTGATGCTTTCCGATGCAACCCACCGTCTCCCCTCTCGCTAAAGCGAAAAAGGAGAAAAATGGGATGTGCACGTGCGTATCCTTTGTCTCCTTAAGGTTGGGCAAGCCCGGCGTTATCGGTGATTCACGAGTGAAGTTGCGCAGTTTTCCGCGCTTCTTTCCATCGGCGCTTCTTGCCGCTATGGGGCGCAGCTATGACTGAGCTGCACCTTCACCCTTCGCTGCGCGAGCCCGCGCAAACGTCCAAGGCCTGGCCGTTCGAGGAAGCGCGCAAGCTGGTCAAACGCTATCCCGACGGCAAGCCGGGCGGTGAGGCGATCATCTTCGAGACGGGCTACGGTCCGTCGGGATTGCCGCATATCGGTACCTTCAACGAAGTGTTGCGAACGACGATGGTCCGCCGCGCCTATGAGGCGCTGACCGGCGGCGCGTCCACGCGGCTCGTTGCGTTCAGTGACGATATGGATGGCCTCCGCAAGGTTCCCGACAATGTGCCGAACGGCGACATGCTGCGCGAACATCTGGGCAAGCCGCTGACCGCGATCCCCGATCCATTTGGCAAGTATGAAAGTTTCGCGCATCATAACAATGCGATGCTGCGCGAATTTCTCGACCGGTTCGGCTTCGAATATGAATTCGTCAGCTCGACCGAGCGGTACAAGGCGGGTGCGTTTGACGACGCGCTGAAGAATGTCCTGCGCCACAATCAGGACATCCTCGACATCATGCTGCCGACGCTGCGCGCCGAGCGCGCGGCGACCTATTCGCCGATCCTGCCCGTCAGCCCCACGTCGGGGATCGTGCTGCAGGTGCCAGTGACTGTCGTCGATGCCGACGCGGGCCTCGTGTCGTTCGAAGATGAGGGCGAGACGATCACCCACTCGGTCCTCGGCGGCGGCGCAAAGCTGCAGTGGAAGGTCGACTGGGCGATGCGCTGGGTTGCGCTTGGCGTCGATTACGAGATGTACGGCAAGGATCTGACCGACAGTGGCGTGCAGTCGGGCAAGATCGCAAAGGCGCTCGGCGGGCGCAAGCCCGAGGGGCTGATCTACGAAATGTTCCTCGACGAAAAGGGCGAGAAGATTTCGAAGTCGAAGGGCAATGGCCTCTCGATCGAGGAGTGGCTGCGATATGGCAGCGAGGAAAGCCTCGCCTTCTTCGCCTTCCGCGAGCCCAAGGCGGCGAAGCAACTGCATATCGGCGTCGTGCCGAAAGCGGTCGACGAATATCTGCAAATGCGCGGCAATTATCCGGCGCAGGAGGGCGACAAGAAGCTCGGCAACCCCGTGCATCACGTCCATGTCGCGCGCGGTCAGGACGTGCCCGTGACGGAATTGCCGGTGACCTTCGGCTTGCTCCTCAATCTCGTCGGCGTGATGGGCGCCGACGCGTCGAAGGAACAGATCTGGCGCTATCTCGGCCAATATGTCGAGGGTGCCGATGCTGCGACCTATCCCGAACTCGATCGCCTCATCGACAATGCGATGGCGTATAACCGCGACTATGTCGCGCCGACGCTGACGCGTCGCAAACCGCAGGGCGGCGAGGGCGCGGCATTGAAGGAACTCGACGACAAACTCGCGGCGCTGCCCGCCGATGCCTCGGCCGACGACATCCAGAACATTGTATACGAGATCGGCAAGAACGAGACCCATGGCTTTGAAAACCTGCGCGATTGGTTCAAGGCGCTCTACGAGACCCTGCTCGGGTCGAGCGCCGGGCCACGCATGGGCAGTTTCATCGCGCTGTTCGGGATCGACAATACGCGGCGGCTGATCGCCGAGGCACTGGCCTGAGGGAGCGGCATGGCGGATTATGAACTCTCGCAGATCAACATCGGGCGCTTTCGCCTGCCGCCCGACCATGTCGCGAACCGTGATTTCATGGATGCGCTCGACCATGTGAACGCGGTCGCCGAGGCGGCCGACGGCTTCGTCTGGCGGCTGACGGGTGAGGGCAATAACGCGACCGACGTGTCCGTCACCGACGATCCGCACGTCATTGCGAACATGTCGGTGTGGCGCGATATCGATGCGCTCGCGGCCTATGTCTACCGTACGCCCGATCATCTGACGATCATGAAGCGGCGCAAGGAATGGTTCGATCATATGGTGATCTATCAGGCGCTCTGGTGGGTTCCTGCGGGGCATCGCCCAACGGTGGCGGAGGGCATGGCGCGGATCGCGATGATCGAAGCGCACGGGCCGACAGCCGACGCCTTTACCTTCAAGCGCCCCTTCGCGGCTCCTGACGGCAGGCCGGCCGCGCCGGTACAGGACGAATGTGCGTGAGCGATATGATCGATATCTTCACCACCGGCGGGACGATCGACAAGGTCTATTTCGACGCGCTGTCGGAGTTCCAGATCGGCCCTGCAGCGATTCCCGACATGCTGCGCGAGAATAATGTCCATGTCCCGCACCGGGTGACGCAGCTGATGCGCAAGGACAGCCTGGAACTCGATGACGCCGACCGTGAGGCGATCCGCGCCGCGGTCGCCGCGAGCGACGCGTCGCGCATCCTCGTCACCCACGGTACCGACACGATGGTTGTGACCGGCCGCGTGCTCGCGGGGGTCAAAGGCAAGACGATCGTGATGACGGGCGCGATGCAACCGGCATCGGTGCGCGCGAGCGATGCCGAGTTCAACGTCGGCTTCGCGCTTGCGGCGGTGCAGACCTTGCCGCCCGGCGTTTATGTCGCGATGAACGGGATGATCTTCGACCCGGAAAAGACCGTGAAGGACCGCGCCGGCGCACGGTTCGTCCAGGAGGGCTGATCAGCCCTTTGCGGTTACTTGCCGCAGTACCGCAGCGTAACTCGGCGCAATCGTCATCGAATCATGCTTGCCCGCGCGACCGAGCGCGGCATGGACCTGCGGCAGCCGATAACAGGGCACGCCCATGAACAGGTGATGCTCGGCGTGATAATTCACCCAATATGGAGCGACCGTGGCGCGTGCCAGCCAGCCAGCGTGGGTGGTGCGCGCGTGGGTGAAGGGATCCTCGCTGCCGGTCGTCGTACACGCATGTTCGGCGATGTTGCGGACGCGGAGGTAAAGCTGGAAAGTGGTTGCCAGCCCGGCGAGCCAAAGCAGGTAAGGCGTCCAGCCGTAGAGCGCCAGCGACAGGGTGAGCAGAACTCCCTGCGCCGTCAGAAAACGTCCCACCGCGCGCGCCACCGCCATTGCGCCCGCGACGTCGATCGTCGGTGACGTCATGCCATCGTCGGACTGTTTGTTGAATGGCGTCCCGGCCTTGGTGCTCGCGCCGCTTTTCTGACCCTGTTCGCCGCGCAGCATTGCTTTCAACCCGATGAAGGCGAAGCCGAATTGCGCCATTCGCTGCTTGAAGAAGGTCTGTCCGGTCAGGTCGCGCACGACCTTGCGCCACAGGCTGGCGCGCGTTGTCGGGAAGGGCTTCGACAGCGCCAGATCGGGATCTTCGGGTTGCTGCGTGAACTTGTGATGCTGGAGATGATAGGTGCGGTAGGCGATGAGGTCCGATCCGACCGCTGCGCCGGTCAGCCATTGACCGAGGAAATTGTTGATTTTGCGGTTCGGGTGCAGTGCGCCGTGCGCCGCATCGTGCATCAGAATAGCCAAGCCGAGCTGGCGCCCGCCGACGAAGACGATCGCGAGCAGCCACGCCAGCGGGTTCTGCGACCAAGCCGCGATGCCGACGAGTGCGATGCTGACGATCCACGCATGGGCGACCAGCCAGATACCCCGCCACGACGAGGCACGCGTTATCGCCGACCATTCGGTGCGGTCGAAAAAGCGGTCGGGCGGGAACAGGCGGACGGCAGGCATGGGTGTTTATAACAAGTTGCGAACCGAAACGTAACCCCTTCCGTTTTGGCACATAATTGGCGGAACTCACGGCTTGGTGGTAAGGATTTGGCAACCCCTTTCTGGCCACTGCAAAGCGCGACCAGACGAGCGGGGAAGATCGGGAAATTGAGGGTTCGGCGTAACATAATCGGGCCGGAAGCCGGCGATCCGTCACCGGGCGAATCGCTGTTCGATTCACCCGAGTTCGTTACGCAGCTGATGCGCGTGGCGAAGCTGTGGCATTATGTGCTGATCGGCCGCGTCCTCGCCTTCCTCACTTTCGCCTTTCTGCCTGGCGTCACGGGTTTCCTCGATCATCCGTCGCACTGGCTGGTGATGGCTGCGGGTCTGCCATGCGATGTCGCGCTGACGGTGATCGGGCAGGCGATGCGCAGTTCGCGACCGATCGCCAACGCGCGTGTGCGGTGGATGGCGATGCTTTGCATGGGGCTGATCGGGCTCGGTACGCTGCTCAACGCCGCAGCGATGTTCGCGGCAATCGCGATTCCGGACGGCAGTCGCTATTTTGACGCCTTCACGGCGATCGAGGTCGGCTCGCTCCTCGTCGCGGCTTCGGCGGCGGCGATCGCGCGGCCGGCCTTCTTCACCTTTGCCGGAGCGACCGCACTCGGCGGTGCGATCGGAGTGGCTTCATGGCCGTTCGCGGTCGCCGGCCTGGGCTTTCTTGGCCTGTTGATCGTGATGATGCGCGAAGACGTCAGGCACCAGCGCCGCGCGACCCGTGCCGCGCGGCTGGGCATCAGCGAACAGCAGCGCGCGCTCAACCTGATGCGCGATTTCGAGCGCGCAGGCCGCGGCTGGTTCTGGGAAACCGATCGCAACGGCCAGCTCGTCTATATCTCGCCGACGGTCGCGGCGCGGCTTGATCGTTCCCTGTCCGACCTGCTCGGCCACCCCTTTACCGACATCATCCGCAAACGTATCGGCCGCGACGAAAGCGAGGAGCGCACGCTGGGGTTCAGCCTGTCGTCGCGCACGCCGTTCAAGGAGTTGACGGTGCAGGCCGCGGTGCCGGATGAGGAGCGCTGGTGGTCGATTTCGGGCCAGCCGATCAGTAACGAGCTTGGCAATTTTCAGGGATTCCGCGGCAGCGGCACCGATTTGACCGACAAGAAGAGATCCGAGCGCGAGATCAACCAGCTGGCGCGGTACGACACGCTGACGGGGCTTGCCAACCGGCGTCATATCACCGACCTGCTCGAACGCGCGCTCAAGAGCCATAGCGGCCAGCCGCAGCCCTGCGCCTTGCTGCTGATGGACCTCGACCGGTTCAAGGCGGTCAACGACACGCTGGGGCATCCCGTCGGCGATCAACTGCTGCAGCAGGTCGCGGGACGCCTGACCCAGATCATCGGCGACAAGGGGCAGGTCGGACGACTCGGCGGCGACGAGTTTCAGATCGTCGTGCCGCAGATGAGCCAGCCCGAAAAACTCGCCGGCATCGCCAATGCGATCATCCTCAGCCTCGCCAAGCCTTTTTCCATCGAGGGCGGGCAGGTGCGGATCGGATCGTCGATCGGCATTGCGGTGTCGGACGGGCAGGGGGTGAGCGCCCCGGCGTTGGTCCGCAATGCCGACCTCGCGCTTTATGCCGCCAAGGACGCGGGGCGCGGGGTCTATCGTTTCTATGCCGACGCGATGCACAATCAGGCCAGCGAGCGGAAGGCGATCGAGGATGCGCTGCGCGACGCGCTGGCAAAGGACGAGCTGAAGCTTCTCTATCAGCCGATCGTCGATGTCGGCAGCGAGCGGATTTCGGGATTCGAGGCGCTGATCCGCTGGCATCATGCTTCGGATGGGCTGATCAGCCCATCGAAATTCATCCCGGTCGCCGAAGAATCGAACCTGATCGTGCCGATCGGCGAGTGGATCATCCGGTCGGCCTGCGCCGCGATCGCGCATCTGGGTCCCGGCTACCGGATAGCGGTCAATGTCTCGCCGCGGCAGTTCGCCAATGAAAAGCTGCCCGCGACGATCATGAGCGCGGTGTCGACTGCCGGTATCCGGCCCGAACAGCTCGAGCTCGAAATCACCGAAGGCGTCTTCCTCGATGAGAGCCCGGAGAATCTGGCGATGTTCCAGAAGCTGAAGCGCACCGGCGTGCGGTTGGCGCTCGATGATTTCGGCACCGGCTATTCGGCGCTCGGCTATCTGAAGAAGGCGCCGTTCGACAAGATCAAGATCGACCAGAGCTTCGTCCTCGGCGCGGCGGACCCGGACAGCATGAACGCGGCGATCATTTCCTCGATCGTCGGGCTCGCGACGGCGCTCGGCATGGAAACGACCGCCGAAGGGGTCGAGACGCACGACGACCTCGCGCTCATTCGCGGGCTCGGGTGCAGTCATGTCCAGGGCTATATCTATGGCAAGCCGATGGATCTGGTCGAAGTGCTGGCGCTGCTCCGCGAGGGGGACGGGCGCGTCGAAGCCAAGGGCTTCAAGAGCGCGCGCGAGCCGCGGCTGACGACCTTCCGGACGATCCAGGTCGACAGCGGCGGCTATCGGTACGAGGCAATCATCCGCAACATGTCGTCGCGCGGCGCGCTGATCGAGGGGCTGTGGAACGTCCCGGCCGGCACGCCGCTGACGCTCGAATTCGGTGCCGAACAGGCGGTCTCCGCCGAAGCACGCTGGTCGGCGGGCAACCGCGTCGGGGTCCAGTTCCGCAACGCCATCGATCTCGACGCGCTGATCGGTCCGAAGGTTGCCAGCCCGGCGCGGGGGCGTGTCCGCCGCGCCGCCTGAAGGGCCGCGCTCAGTCCGCGATCCGGCCGCGCGCCATCACCCAGTCGACCTTTTCGAGCGCGGCGACATCGCTCAGCGGATCGCCGCTGACCGCGATCATGTCGGCCGACATGCCGGGCGCGATGCGGCCGATCTCGTTTTCGAGCGAGAGGAGTTTCGCCGCGACCGTCGTCGCGCTCGCCAATGCCTCGCGCGGGGTCAGGCCATATTTGACGAGCAGTGCGAACTCGCCGCCGTTGCGGCCGTGCTCGAACACGCCGGCGTCGGTGCCGAAGGCGATCGGCACGCCGAGCGCCTTCGCGCGCGTCACCGCCTTGCCGACGTCGTTCAGCGTCATGCGCACCTTGTCCTCGACGGTCGGGGTATAGATGCCCTTGCCGAGCCGTTCGCGGATGCCCTCGAACGCCATGAGGGTGGGGACGAGATAGGTGCCTTTGGCTTTCATGACCTTCAGCGTCGCATCGTCGGCGAAGGTGCCATGCTCGATGCTGTCGATGCCCGCGGCGGCCGAGGCGGTGATGCCGCCCGCGCCGTGCGCGTGCGCCATGACCTTGAGCCCGAGCGAATGGGCGGTGTCGGCGATGCTCTGCAGTTCGGCGCTGGTGAAATGCCCCTCGAGCCCGCGCGCCTGCTGTGACAGCACGCCGCCGGTCGCGGTGATCTTGATGACGTCGGCGCCGGCTCGCGATGCCTTGCGCACCTTTTCGGCGCATTCGAGCGCGCCCGTGCAGGTGTAGCCCTGATCGAGCACGTCGTGGACATCCTCGCGGAAGCCGGTGACGTCGCCGTGGCCGCCGATGATCGACAGCGCCGGGCCGGCGGCGACGATGCGCGGCCCCTCGATGAAGCCGCTCGCCGTGCCGCGACGCAGCGCATAGGCGGTATATTGGGCCGATCCCGCCTCGCGCACCGTGGTGAAGCCGGCGCGCAAGGTGATCGCGGCGTTCTTCGCGCCGACGACGACGCCCCATTCGTCGGGGTCGACCGCCGCCGCGCGATAATCGTCGCCGGGATCGCCGGTCAGGTGGACATGAAGGTCGACGAGGCCGGGAAGCAAGGTCTTGTCGCCGAGATCGACGATTTCGGCGCCGGCGGGCGCTTCGGCGCGGCCGGGGACGATCGAGGTGATGCGGTCGTCGGTGATGGTGACGGTCGAGGGACCTTGCGCCGGCTGGGCGGCGTCGGCGATGACGCGGCCCGCATAGATTACCGTGGTCTTTGCGTGCGCCGTCGTTCCGAGCAGCGCCAGCGTCGCTGCCGCGACCATTCCCAATTTACGCATGAAACCTCCCCCTGTCTGATGCGCCATCGTGGCGTCGAGGGCCGGGGAGGGCAAGCGGGAATGGCCGTGCACCAAGCGTTTTCCGGTCCGGCTCGCGCTTAAAGCCACAAAAACCCCGCATATGCGCGTCGAAACTGTGTCCTTTGTGGCTTTAGGGGGAGTATCCCAAGAGCCGCTTGCGGAAGCCGACGATTTCAAAGAGCCAGCGGAAGCTGGCACGGCGCGATAATGTAGGACAGCGTTTTTTAAGGGGGCGGACGATGCCAGTTTCGGGGTGGAGAGCGGGCTAAGCTTCAGCGCGCTCCTGTCCTTTCGTAAAGTTGGCTGTCTACAGTTACAGTCGGCAGAGAAGTCTCGCCAGTAGCATGTAAAGCTTCGAGCACACAGCTTGTGACCGCCACATCGGAAGCGGGTTTTATTATCAGCGACCCATTCTGAATGACGCCCATGCGCGAAGGACCGCCGCACTGCTCGACGATTGCGTCAACCTGCTGCTGTGTGAGGTCGCCTGCCGTAGTCATGATCGGCGCATTCGGATTGCTACATCCGACGAGCGACAAGACGCTGCCGAACAGAGAAACGAAACGCGACATCATGGGACGGGGATAGTTGCAAAAGCCAATGCCTGCAATCGGTCGAAACCGGACGATTTGAAACGAAAAAGGGGGCCGGCGAACCGGCCCCCAGTTTGTCATCTGATAACCGAAAGGAATATTACCAGAAGAAATCGTAGATCACATCGACCACTTCGCCCGAATAGGTATCAACCAGAAGCGCGTCGTCATAATAGCGGATCCAGCGATAGCCCCCGTATGCGGGCGGCAGGCGATAGTAGCCCGGATCGTTGATCCAGTAGCGCTGGCCGTAAAAGAGCGAGCCGAGCGTGAAGCCGATGCTGAATCGCGTGTAACCATAGCCGCGATACGGGTTGTAATAGCGCGGCATGCGATAATAGCTGCGGTTCCGGTCGCGATAGCTGCGCCAGTCGTAGCGGCGATCGCTGCGCCAGTCGCGGCTCCAGCGATTGTGGTTGCGATCCCAGCGGTCGTTGCGGCCGTCGCGATAACGCCGGTCGACATAGCCGTTGCGATTGCGGTCATAGCGGCGATCGACACGGTTGTTGTCGTTGCGGTCCCAGCGACGATCGAGGTCGCCGTTGCGGTTGCGGTCGTAACGCCGGTCTACGCGGCCATTGTTATTGCGATCCCACTGGCGGTCGACCTGGCCGTTGCGGTTGCGGTCCCACTGGCGGTCGGTGCGGCCGTCGCGGTTGCGATCATAGGTGCCGCCGCGCTGGCGCTGTTCGGCTTGCCGCTGCCACTGCTGGCGCTGGGCTTGGCGCTGCTGGTCGTTGCCGCGCTGCTGCTGCCATTGCTGACGCTGTGCCTGCCGCTGCTGATTATTGCCACGTTGTTGCCACTGCTGCTGACGCATTTCGCTGCGCTGTTGGCGCTGGACCTGCGGCTGCTGGCGTTGCTGGCGCTCGGGGCGGGCTTGCCCGCCCGAGTTTCCGCCGCCGCGCCGCACTTCGGGGCCGCGTGGCCCGCGATCCCCGCGGTCGCCGCGCTGCGCGATCTGCACCCGTTCGCCCGACGCCTGTGCGGCCGCCGGGGCGATCGGAGTCAGGATCGTCGCCGCGATCAGCAACCCTCCGAACATCTTCTTCATCTCGCCATTCTCCAACTCATGTCCCGTTTGCTGGAGACGCCAGCCGGGATGATGAATCGATTCTTACCAGTGGCAAGATGATCGATGGCTGACCGTGTTGTTGCCTGCGGTTCAGCTAGATGAACGGGCCGGTTCAGCTGCCGGGCGGCAGCCGGAGCGCCGGGACGGCCTCTGCCGCATCTTCCGGACGGATACCGGGGGGCGGGGCGGCGGCGATCCGCTCCTCGCCGCGGATCACGCGCCCCGCGAGGCGGATCGCCGAGCGGATGCGCGGATAGGTGCCGCAGCGGCAGATATTGGTCATCGCGGCGTCGATCTCGGCATCGCTGGGATTGCTGTTCGATCGCAGTAGCGCCGCGGCGGCCATGATCATCCCGGACTGGCAAAAGCCGCATTGCGGTACCTGCTCGGCGACCCATGCCTGCTGGACGGGGTGGCTGCGATCGCGCGCGAGCGCTTCGATCGTCGTGACGAAACGCCCCTCGCATTCGGCGATGGTGACAAGGCAGCTGCGAATCGCCTCGCCATCGATGTCGACGGTGCAGGCGCCGCAGTCGCCGGTGCCGCAGCCATATTTGGTCCCCGTCAGGTTCGACGCGTCGCGCAGCGCCCAGAGCAGGGGCGTTTCGGGGTCCATGCGATATTCGACCGGGCGGTCGTTGACCGAGAATCGCGTCATGCCGCCCCTGTTAGCGCGCCCAGCGGATTAGTCACGCCAGCTCGTGTCGATCTTGTCGACCTTGCGTACCATCGCGTCGAATTCGGCCTTGCCCGCCTGTCCGGGGATCGACGCCATGAACAGGTCGCGCTGATGGACCGCGATCACCTCTTGCGGGACGGTGATCGGCTTGCCCATGCTCATCGTCGCGAGCTGGATCTCGCATGCGCGCTGGAGCGCCCAATATTTGATGAAGGCTTCGGTCAGCGTCTTGCCCATCACGACGGGGCCGTGATTCCTCAGCATCAGGATGCGCTTGTCGCCGAGGTTCCGGACGAGGCGCTCGCCTTCCTCCTCGCGCACCGTGACGCCCTCGAAATCATGATAGGCGAGCTGGCCGGCGAAGTTGCAGGCGTAGAAGTTCACGGGCTGCAGCCCGCCTTCGAGCGCGCAGACCGCGGTCGTCGCGGTGGTGTGCGTGTGGATGATCGCATGCGCGTCGGGCAGGACGCGGTGGAACAGGCTGTGCTGGACGAAGCCCGCCTTGTTGACGTGCCAGGGATTGTCCTCGTCGACCTTGTTGCCGTCGATGTCGATCTTGATGAGGGTCGAGGCGGTCACTTCGCTGAAATGCATGCCATAGGGGTTGATGAGGTAGCTGCCGTCCTCGTCGGGCACCTTTACCGTGATGTGGTTGAAGATCATCTCGTCCCAGCCCATCATCGCGAAGATGCGATAGCAGGCCGCGAGCTCCTGCCGCGCCGTCCACTCGGCTTCGCTATATTTGCTGTTGCGCTTGAGCTGGGTCGCCATTTTCCTGTCCCTTGCATGATGATTGGTTTCGTCCTGCTACCTATGCCATAAGGCGAGGGGCGGGCACAATCCCGCGGGGGACGATGCGGCCCCGTAGCGCGACCGGCGCGGCTCGCCGCCTTTGGGCTTGCATTTCGGCGCGAATCCCTTTAGTTGGCGGCCCATCGGAACGTCGCGCTTTCGCGGCGCTCTTTTTATTGCCCGAATATCGGCGATTTACGGCAAACCGGCTCTTTCGGTGCCCAGATCGTTTTGACGAACAGGAGACGACACGGCGTATGCAGATCATCGTTCGCGACAATAATGTCGACCAGGCCCTTCGCGCGCTCAAGAAGAAGCTGCAGCGTGAGGGCGTGTATCGCGAAATGAAGCTGCGCCGTCACTACGAGAAGCCCAGCGAAAAGCGTGCGCGCGAGCACGCCGCCGCTGTCCGCCGCGCCCGCAAGATGGAGCGCAAGCGGATGGAGCGCGACGGTATCAAGTAAGACCGTCTCCCGTTCGGGATCCAGTTCGTGAAAGGGGCGTTGCGGGCAACCGCGGCGCCCTTTTTCGTTCAGGCCGGTATCCGAGAAACGGCTGACAACCGGAAGCAGCGTGCCCCAGCCCCGCCGTTCCCGCGAAAGCGGGGACTGGGGGGCGCCGGCCGACGAACGCTCCGGACCCCGCTGTCGCGGGCTGACGAAAATGGGGAACGGCAGCGTACCGCCCCTGGCGATCATTGCCGAAAGGTTTGCGGCAGGCGTTAAAGCCGCACCTTGGCTTCGAACTCGCGGCGCGCGGCCAGATATTGCGCTTCGAGTTCGGCGACATATTCGGCGACCGGGCGCACCGCGGTGACGGGGCCGATGCCCTGGCCCGATCCCCATATGTCCTTCCACGCCTTGGCCTTGGTGTTGCCGCCCGAACCGAAGTTCATCGTTTTCAGGTCGCCTTCGGGAAGATTGTCGGGGTCCATGCCCGCGGCGACGATCGACTGGCGCAGATAATTGCCGTGCACGCCGGTGAAGAGGTTCGAATAGACGATGTCGGCGGCGCGCCCTTCGACGATGCCGTTCTTGTACTCCTCCTCGGCATTGGCCTCGGCGGTCGCGATGAATGCGCTGCCGATATAGGCGAGATCGGCTCCGCACGCCTGCGCGGCGAGGATCGAGCGGCCGTGGCCGATCGCCCCCGACAGCGCGACGGGGCCGTCGAACCATTCGCGAATTTCCTGCACCAGCGCGAAGGGGGACTGCCGGCCGGCGTGGCCACCGGCGCCCGCGGCGACGGGGATCAGTCCGTCGGCACCCTTTTCGACCGCCTTGCGTGCGAAGCGGTCGTCGATCACGTCGTGGAGTGTGATGCCGCCCCAGCTGTGGACGGCCTGGTTGAGTTCCTCGCGAGCACCCAATGAGGTGATCGTGATCGGAACCTTCCACTTGGCGCAGGTGGCGATGTCCTGTTCGAGCCGATCATTCGATTTGTGGACGATCTGGTTGACCGCGTAAGGCGCCGAAAGGCGGTCGGGATTGTCGCGGTCCCACGCAGCAAGCTCCTCGGTGATCCGGTGCAGCCATTCGTCGAGCAGCGACTGCGGGCGGGCGTTGAGTGCGGGGAAGCTGCCTACGATGCCGGCCTTGCACTGCGCAATGACCAGATCGGGTCCCGATACGATGAACAGCGGCGAACCGATGACGGGCAGGCGCAGGCGATCGAAAATCGGGGGAAGGGCCATAATCATACACTCCGGTAGCGGTTTGAAACTGACCTTAACGTAAACGGAAGGTTGCGCAAGGCCTGCCGAGAGGGACCGTCACCGCGCGCGCCGTCCGTCGATGTCCGAGGGAGGTTGGTCCGGCAACGATTGCCATGGGCGACGGCGCCCGGCAGGGTGCGGTCATGCAGTTGTTCAGGCCCAGCCTTTTGCCCGCCGCGGCGGACATCGCGCGTCATCACCACCGCGAGCCCTATGCGACGGTCGTGCTGGCCGGGGGCTATGAGGAAGCCGGTGATGCCGGCCGGATCGCGGCGCAGCAGGGTGAGGTGCTGCTTCATGGCCCCTTTTCGGCGCATCGCGACCGGATTTCGGCGAAGCGGACGCTGGTGCTAGACCTGCCGCTTCCGTTCGACGGGCGCGATTGGCCGGCGAGGGCGCGGATCGCCGACCCCGACCGGATCGTCCGGCTGGCCGAGTGCGATCCACGCGCGGCGGTCGCCGTGCTGCTTGACGGCCTCGCGCCGGCGCCGGCGGATGAGGCCGGTGACGTGCCCGACCAGTTGTCGACGGCGCTGCGGACATCGGCGGCGACGCGGATCGGAGAATGGGCGGCGGCGCGAGAGCGGTCGCGCGAACATGTCTCACGCAGTTTCGAGAAACTTTATGGGGTTTCGCCCGCCGCCTATCGCGCCGATTGCCAGGCGAAGCGGACCTGGCGGATGATCGTCGCGGGCGGCGACAGCCTTGCCGGGATCGCGGTCGAGGCGGGCTACGCCGATCAGGCGCATATGACGCGGTCGGTCACGCGATTGACCGGAATGTCGCCGCGGCGATGGCGGGAATATGTGCCTGGCTGAGCCAACGGGCCCCACGGGTGGGAAACGGATGTCCTTGATCCTCCCCATTGACTTGCAATGGCGGTGATGGAGGGGCTCCAACACTGCTTCATCGCCTCCGTCAGCCCTTCGGGCTGCCATCTCCCCATCGCAAATCGATAGGGAGGCGCTCGGGGATCGGTCGAAAAGCGGTCTTCGCGCATCACATTCGTTCAAGAAGCGCCGGGCGTTTCCTGCATAAACCGGGCGCATGACAAGTCTCTCTCCCGCTTCGCCGCGCCCTTTTGTGGCGCTTTCCGGTTTCCGCTTTCGGCTGTGGCCGATCCTGCTCGCCGCTGTGCTGATGCAGGTCATTCTCGAACTTGGCCGTATTCCGGCGCGCGAAATCTATCGTGCGGGGGCGCCGCTGTGGGATGGCTATGTGTCGGTGTTTCTGCTCCTTGCGATCGCCTTTCAGGCGCTGCTCGGTCTCGCAGCGATCATGGTCATGCGGCGCCTGCTTCCCGCCGCCGATCCGCATCTGCGCCGGCCGCCGGGGGCAAGCTATGCCGGTATCGCGGCGCTGATCGGCGTCGGCATGGGGCTGGTGATGCTGGTTGCCGATTACTGGCCCGCGCTCGCTGCGCAAACCGCGCCCGACCTGAGCTATTCGAAAGTGCCGCTCGATTCCGCCGGATATTTGCTGGGGATGATCACGACGGGATTGGCGGAGGAGACGATTTTCCGCGGGTTGCTCGTGGGCATGCTCGTGGTGCTTGTGCCGGGGAGGCTGCGGATCGGCGCGCTCGATCTGCCCGTTGCCGCCTATCTGGTCGCGCTGATGTTCGGGCTCGCGCACTGGAAGTCGTTCACCGTCGATCCATTCTACCAAGCGATGGCGCAGCAGATTTACGCTTTTGTCTGGGGGCTCGTCTATGTCTGGCTTATGGAGCGGTCGCGCAGCCTTCTCGCGCCGATCATCGCGCACGGGCTGGGCAATTTCACCGAAGTCGGAATCGTGATCGCGCTGAATGCGCTGTGGGCCTGATGCGACAAGGGCGGCCGCGGGGCCGCCCTTGACTGTTTGGAGCAGGTCAGGCTGCGACTGGGCGACGGGTGGCCCTGACCGCATAATATCCGAAGAGGACTGCGGCGAGGAGGAGCGCGCCTTGCGCGGCAGCAAACGGGGGTTCGGTGCCGTTCGGGGCCAGCGCGTTGAGTGTGGGCACCTTGAGGAAGGACTGCACGACCAGCACGAAGAGGTTGAGATAGAGCGCGGCGGTGGCGCTGACCGCATAAACGGTGGCGGCGCGGCCGGCGAGCTTGCGACCGTAATAAGCGGCGAAGGCGAAGACGAGGGTCAGCGTCGAGAGGATGCCGGTGCCCAGCGCCGGGGTGAAAGCGACGATCGGGAAAAGGAAACCGGTGAGGCTGGTGAGCAATGTCGCCCACAGAAAGATGTTGGTGGTGCGGCGGAGGAGGTGCCCGCGGACGAAGGCGGGGAGGGCAATGAGGCCCGCACCGATGCCGATCAGGCTGATCGCGACATGGAGTGCGGTGAACTGCGGAATGGTGAGGCCGAGGATCATGGTCTTTACTCCCTGTTCGGAAGGGGCGGCGGGTGTATCGCCGCCCCTTCCGTCCGATCAGCTGTTGATGAAGTCGAGGAGGTCGGCGTTGAAGCGGTCCTGCTCGGTGACGGTGAGGCCGTGGCTGCCGCCTTCATAGATCTTGAGCACCGCCTGCTTGACGATCTTGACGGTCGAGAGCGCTGCGGCACCGATCGGCACGATCTGGTCGTCGTCGCCGTGGAGGACGAGCGTGGGCTTGTCGAACTTCTTCAAATCCTCGTTGAAGTCGCTTTCCGAAAAGGCGCGGATGCTGTCGAGCAGACCCTTGAGGCCGCCGTTCATGCCCTGCCGCACGAATTCGTCACGTACCGCTTCGCTGACCACCGCGCCGTCGCGGTTATAGCCGTAGAAGGGCAGGGTCAGATCCTTGAAGAACTGGGGGCGGTTGTCGAAGGTACCCTTGCGGATGTCGTCGAAGACGTCGAGCGGCAGGCCGCCGGGGTTGGCTTCGGTCTTGAGCATCAGCGGGGGAACGGCGCCGATCAGCGCGACCTTGGCGATGCGGGCAGTGCCGTGGCGGCCGATATAGCGGGTGACTTCGCCGCCGCCGGTCGAGTGGCCGACGAGGATGACGTCCTTGAGATCGAGCTGTTCGACCAGTTCGGCGAGATCGTCGGCATATTGGTCCATATTGTTGTTTTCCCAGACCTGATCCGAGCGGCCATGGCTGCGGCGGTCGTGGGCGATGGTGCGGAAGCCCTGGTTCGCGAAGAAGACCATCTGGGCGTCCCAGGCGTCGGCGCTGAGCGGCCAGCCGTGCGAGAAGACGATCGGCTGCGCGTCTTTGGGACCCCAGTTCTTGAAGAAGATATTCGTGCCGTCCTTGGTGGTGATCGTGGTCATGATATGGTTCCTTTCGTTTCGAGAAGGGCGGGGTGTCCGTCCCGGTGAAACAACAGATACGGCGATGCGTGCTTGATCGGGATTGGCGGACGCGACATTATCCGGGCCGATTCCGACAAAGGAGCCGAGATGCCCAAACTGACGGTGCCCGATGCGGAGCATGTGCCGCTGATCGAGGTCGGGATGATGACCTATCCCGATTGCCAGATGGGCATGGTGCACGGCATCACCGACCTGTTCGATGTCGCGGGACGCTTTGCGATCGATCACGGCCGGAGTCCGATCCGCGCCAGCCATTGGCGGCTGGAGGAGGGGGGGAGCTTTGCGCGCTGGTACGACAGCCACCCCGGAGAGCCCGCGGGCAATTCGCCGACGGTATTGATCGCGCCGGGCAGTCTGCACAAGCTGCTCGAGCCCGGCGAAGTCGAACCCTATGCGCGCTGGTTGCTCGACCGGCATGCGCAGGGCGCGGTGCTGGCGTCGAATTGCGGCGGGGCGTTTGCGCTGGCGGCGACGGGATTGCTGGCCGGGCGGCCGGCGACGACGCACTGGTATTTTGCCGAGGAGTTCAGGGCACGCTTTCCCGACGTGCGGATGGAGGCCGACCGGATGGTCGTCGACGACGGCGATATCGTGACCGCCGGCGGGTTGATGGCGTGGACCGACCTCGGCTTGCGCATCGTCGAGCGGCTGCTCGGCCCCACGGTGATGATGGAGACCGCGCGCTTTCTGCTCATCGACCCGTCGGGGCGCGAGCAAAAGAACTACGCGAGCTTTGCGCCCAAGCTCACCCATGGCGACGAGGCGATATTGAAAGTGCAGCATTGGTTGCAGGCGCGCGGGGCGGGGC
>NZ_JAEMQX010000125.1 GCF_016463645.1 Sphingopyxis sp.
ACGCGATCATCGAATGGTCGAACGCGCTCAACAACGGCGACATGCAGCTGCGCGAGATCGTCGATCTCGAAGCGATGCTGTCGAAGGATCCGGCGCCCGAGAATCTCGACGAGGAAGGCGCCGAGGACGACGGCGAGATCAGCGAGAAAACCGCCGGCGTCTCGTTCAAGGACGAGGACGAGGTCGAGGAAGAACCCTCGGCCGACGGCGACGACGAGGACGGCGAAGGCTCATCGGGCAAACGCGAAAGCTTCGAGGAGGATGAGGAAGACAACACGCTCAGCCTCGCGGCGATGGAAGAGCTGCTGAAGCCCGATGCGCTCGAAAAATTCGCGAACATCACCAAGAGCTTCAAGGCGTTTTCGAAGCTGCAGGAAGCACGCCTCGAGTCGCTGTCGGGCGGCGAGGAATTCCCCGCGGCATCGGAGAAGAAATATCACAAGCTGCGCGAGGAGCTCACCGCGCAGGTCGAAAGCGTGCAGTTCCACGGCACCAAGATCGAATATCTCGTCGACCAGCTTTACAGCTACAATCGCCGCCTGACCGCGCTCGGCGGGCAGATGCTGCGCCTTGCCGAGCGTCACAAGGTGCCGCGCAAATCGTTCCTCGACAATTATGTCGGGCGCGAACTCGAAGAGAACTGGCTCGACGAGGTCGGCGGGATCGACAAGAAATGGACCGCCTTCGCCGAGAATGAAGCCGGCGCGGTCGACCGTATCCGCATCGAGATTTCGGAAATCGCGCAGGCGGCGGGCATGAGCCTCGTCGAATTCCGCCGCGTCGTGAACATGGTCCAGAAGGGCGAGCGCGAAGCGCGCATCGCCAAGAAGGAAATGGTCGAGGCGAACCTGCGTCTGGTGATCTCGATCGCCAAGAAATACACCAACCGCGGCCTGCAGTTCCTCGACCTCATTCAGGAAGGCAATATCGGCCTGATGAAGGCGGTCGACAAGTTCGAGTATCGCCGCGGCTACAAGTTCAGCACCTATGCGACCTGGTGGATCCGGCAGGCGATCACCCGCTCGATCGCCGACCAGGCGCGCACGATCCGCATCCCGGTCCATATGATCGAGACGATCAACAAGCTCGTGCGCTGCAGCCGCCAGTTCCTCCACGAAAGCGGCCGCGAGCCGACGCCGGAGGAAATGGCCGAGCGCCTGTCGATGCCGCTCGAAAAGGTCCGCAAGGTGATGAAGATCGCCAAGGAGCCGATCTCCCTCGAAACGCCGATCGGCGACGAGGAAGACAGCCACCTCGGCGATTTCATCGAGGACAAGAATGCGGTCATCCCGGTCGACGCCGCGGTACAGTCGAACCTCAAGGAAACGGTGACCCGCGTCCTCGCTTCGCTCACCCCGCGTGAAGAACGCGTGCTGCGCATGCGCTTCGGCATCGGGATGAACACCGACCACACGCTCGAAGAGGTGGGTCAGCAGTTCAGCGTGACGCGCGAACGTATCCGCCAGATCGAGGCCAAAGCGCTCCGCAAGCTGAAGCATCCGAGCCGCAGCCGCAAGATGCGCAGCTTCCTCGACCAGTAAATGAAAGGCCCCGCTCCGGCGGGGCCTTTTTTTTTAACGTTCGGCTTTGCTTGCCTTGTGGAACAGGGCGGCCGAGACCAGCCACAGCACCGCGAAAAAACCGCAGAGGACGAGCGCGCCGACCGCGCCGCCGGGCTCGCGCTGCGTCGAAGGCGCCGTTGCGATCGCGATCGCCAGCAGCAGCTGCACCGCCGCGGTGCCGAGCATCGCACGCGCCATTCCGTCGGGCTGAAACCGTGCCGCAAAGGCGCCGACGACCGAGGTGAAGATCAGCAGGAAGAAGCTGAAATTGATCGGATTGTCCTCGCCGACGATCCCCACCGCCAGATTGATCCAGATCAGCAGGAAGGACACGATCAGCGCCGTCACGACGCCGCCGCGATAGGCGAGGCTCGGCCAGATACGCGCCGAGCGCTCATAAACGAGGATCGGGCCGCAGATCATGATCCCCGCGAGGATGAAGGACGCCGGCCCCCAATTCCATTCGTCGCTGATCTGCATCATCGCCGCCGGGGTCAACAGTAGCGCCGCCGCGATTCCCCAGCGCAGCACGCGCCAGCCGTTCCATCCCGTTTTTGCTTCGCTCACCATGGACTTGCCTCCTTCGCTGTTTGAGGCTTTATCCTGCGCTACCGGCCGATGAGCGGCATGAGCAGTTCATGAGATTTTGCTGAAAAATGGATCCGGACCGCTATCAGTTCGATGATTTCACGGTCGATCGCGCCGATCGCAGCCTGCGCCGGGCGGGCACCGCGGTCGAACTCAGCAACCGTTATTTCGACGCGCTGACGCTGCTGCTGCGCGAGCGCGGACGGCTCGTTACCAAGGACCGTTTCATGGCCGACGTATGGCACGGCGTGCCGGTCACCGACGAAGCGCTGACACAATGTATCCGTACGCTGCGCCGCCTGCTCGGCGACGATGCGGGAAACCCGCGTTTCATCGAAACGGTCCCCAAGCACGGCTATCGTTTCATCGGCGTGGTCGTGGCCATTGCCGGGGACGCCGCCCCGGCGGCGGCCGAGGGCCACGACCGGTGGCGCCGCTTCCTGACGATCGGCGCTGCGGGTATCGTCGGCGGCGGCATCGCCGGCGTGCTCGGTGGCCTCTTCTACGGCTTCGGCGTCGGGACCGGTACCATGATGGGCGGGACGTCGGTCCTGTTCGTCCTGCTGGCGATCAACATGATCGTCGGGCTGATTGCCGGCGCGGGCGTCGGCGCCGGGATCGCCGCAGCCGAATTCGCGCCCGACGAACGCTGGTACTGGACCGTGCTGGGCGGCGCAGTAGGCGGCCTGCTGACCGGCAGCATGGCAAGGCTCGTCGGTCTCGACGCCTTCGCGTTGCTGCTCGGCCAGTCGCCCGGTGACATGACCGGCGCATCGGAAGGCGTGACATTGGGTGCCGCAGTCGGCCTCGCTGTATGGATAGCGCGTCATTACATGCCGGCATTGGCGCTAAGCGCCGCACTCGGCGGCCTTGTCGCCGGCGCGGCGGGCGTCGCCATTTCGCTTTCCGGCGGAACCTTCCTTGGTGGCAGCCTCGATTTTCTTCTTCGGCGCTTTCCCGAATCGCGCTTTCGGCTCGACGCGATCGGCGCACTTTTCGGCGAGAACGGTTTCGGTCCGGTCAGTCGGGCCGCGACCTCGGGCATCGAATGCCTGCTGTTCGGCGCCTGTGTCGTCGGCGCGATGGCATTCGCGCGGGCCTCTGACGTCGCCTCCGTTTCCCGGCCGACGCGTTAAACAAACCGGAACAAACGCTTGCGGCGTGCTGCAGCGCACAATTTTTTGCTCCGACTTCTTTAAATCTTCATATCTCCGTCCCAGATAGCGCGCGTCATCGGATGGTGAGCGCTTCATGACCGGTTAAGGGTCGCGCCATCAAATGGCAATCATCCCCACTGGATGGGAATCGATTCAGGAATAATTGCGGACTGCCTGTCGGGGTGAGACAGGAAAAGCCCGGAAATTCGAGGGACTGCGAAAATTGGCACGGCCTTTGCGACGCATCGTGCATCGGCGCGGGGCGTGCTCGCAGCCAAGGGAAAGACAAGAAAATGCAGAACGAAACCACCAATCTCTTCCGCCGCCGCGACACCTTCTTCGGTATCTGCGAGGCCGTGGGCCAGGATTTCGGCTTCAACCCGCTGTATCTGCGTCTCGCGCTGATCGCGCCGCTCTTCTTCTTTCCGGTGCAGACCTTCGCCGCCTATTTCGGGCTCGGCCTGATCGTGCTCGCATCGCGCCTGCTCTTCCCCGCAAAGGACGCCGCAGCCCAGCCCGCGCTGAGCACGGTCGAAGCCGACGCGCCCAAGGGTGAAAAGGCGGAAGAGCTCGCACTCGCAGCTTGAGCGGACCCGGCCGGGCATCCCTCTCCCCGTCTGGCCCTTCCGCTCCGATGGCGTCCCGGCGCCATATCGACGGGACCGGCAAGCTTCCCCCGGGGCGTGCCGGTCTCCTTGCCTTTCACCCGATTGTCCCTGACTGAAACAGACCCGACGGCAAATCGAACGCCGCTCATAAACGCGTCGTTTACGACGTTGTCCTATGACCGATCGCTGTAATTCCATTGGCTTGGGTGCCCGCACCCTGCCGACAGCGAGGATCAAGCCTTGAGCCAGTCGACCCAGCACCAAGCACCGACGCGCGGCGTCGCCGAACTGCTCGATTCGCTGGTCGCCAGCGACGGCACCGGCGCGCATCCGCACGTCCGCTCGGGCGCACTGTCGAGCGGGCCTGAGGCGATGCGCAACCTCGCCGACGCCGTCCATTTCCTCTGTCTGCTCCACGGCCGCTATCCCGGCGTGATCGACAATGCCGCGCGCAAGGCGGTCGACCCGGCATCGCGCAAGTGGATGGATCAGGCGGCCGATGCCTTTGTCGAGGAACGAGCCTTCCTGTCGAAAATCGCGTCGGCGGTCGGCCCTGTGCCGAGCACCCAAGGTCAGGCGCAGTGCGAGGCGGCCGTCGCCGCGCAGCGCAAGGCGATCGACATGCTCGCCGAGTCGGACCGCCACGGGTGCGCGCTCGGCGCGGCGATCGCACTGACGCTCGACTGGCGCACGATCCGGGTGCTGCTCGACATCAGCGCGCTGCGGCTCGACCTCGTTCCGCCGACCTGCATCCTGCCCGATCTGCGCGACACCGCGCGCCTCGCGACGATGATCGCCGAAACGCCCGCGATCGAGCGTGCGATGGTGTTCGGCGCGCAGCAGTTGATCACCCAGCACAGCGGCCTCTGGGACCTGATGGCCGCGCGCGCCGCGAGCCGTCTGCACCCCTGACGTCCGCGAGTCTGCCCGGGCGCGCTTGCGCCACTTCCCTGCCCCCGCTATGCCTGCTTGACGTTCACGTTAAGGGAAAGGCCGCGAGCCCATGCGTTTCGAAGGTACCAGCGCCTATATCGCCACCGACGACCTGAAGGTTGCAGTCAACGCCGCGACCCTGCTGCGCCGCCCGCTGCTCGTGAAGGGCGAACCCGGCACGGGGAAGACCGTGCTGGCCGAAGAGATCGCCAAGGCGTTCGACGCGCCGCTGATCACCTGGAACATCAAGTCGACGACGAAAGCGCAACAGGGCCTCTATGAATATGATGCCGTTGCGCGTCTGCGCGACGGTCAGCTCGGCGAGGAGCGCGTCCACGACATCCGCAACTATATCCGGAAGGGCAAATTGTGGGAGGCGTTCACCTCGCCCAAGCTCCCCGTGCTGCTGATCGACGAGATCGACAAGGCCGATATCGAATTCCCGAACGACCTGCTTCAGGAACTCGACCGCATGGCCTTCCACGTCTATGAGACGGATGAGACGATTACAGCGAAGGAACGCCCGATCGTCGTCATCACCTCGAACAACGAGAAGGAACTGCCCGACGCCTTCCTGCGCCGCTGCTTCTTCCACTATATCAAGTTCCCCGACCGCGACACGATGGCCGAAATCGTCGAGGTCCACTTCCCCGGCATCCAGAAAACGCTGGTCAGCCGCGCGATGGACATCTTTTACGAGGTCCGCGAGGTTCCGGGGCTCAAGAAAAAGCCCTCGACAAGCGAGCTGATCGACTGGCTGAAGCTGCTGCTCAACGAGGACATGCCGCTCGAGGTCCTTCAGAACCGCGACGTCGGCAAGGCGATCCCGCCGCTGCACGGCGCCTTGCTCAAGAATGAGCAGGATGTGATGCTGTTCGAAAAGCTCGCCTTCATGGCGCGCCGTCAGGGCAGCTAGGCGCCCACGTCAAAGCTGATAGGCGACCTCGACGTCGCCCCAGCGGCGGCCGTTGATCACCGCCGGCATATAGACGTTGCGCACCGTCAGGTAATTGATGCCGTCACCTTCCTGTCGATAGACCGTCATGAAGAAGGGCGCAGTGCTGCGCTTTGCCGCGGCATCGGTCTCGTCATAGAGAAGGCGTCCGTTACGGCAGTGCGCCGTGTCATGTTCGATGTCACCCGTCGGTGCGCGCGAACAGTCGGTAATATGTGTCGGCAGGAAGCCATTCATGTCGCCCGCCGACGACATCTTGATCTCGGGATGACTGGCGACGATGCGGTCGAAGAGCGGGCGCCAGTTCGCGTCGGCCCAGTCGCAGAGCGTCGTACGGAAGCGCTCGGGATTCGAGTTCGGCACCCGCACATAATTGGTGTCGAAAAGCTGCTCCATGGTCAGCTCGCCGTGCGCGACCGCGCGTTCCGCCAGCCCGACGAATTCGTCGCGCACTTTCGCGGCCAGTTCGACGATCGCCGAATCCTGCGGGCTCACGCCTGCCGAAATCACGGCGTTGAACATGCGGTTCGACACATGCTCCATCGACAGGATCGAATCGCGCGTGCCGCCAAGCGTCGAGCTATTGTCGCGCACCGAAGACACGACCAGATCGAGCGCCTCGCGCACCTTCGCGCCATTGGCGTGCACCATCGCGCTCGACTGCGCGATGCGGTCGCTCTGGTCGTCGAGCAGGGCAACGAGGTGCGTCGCATCGTGGAGCGCGTCGGTAATCGTTTCGAATTGCGCCTCGGCGCGGCTGGACTGTTCGACCCCCGACTGGATTTCGGCCACCAGCCCGCTGGCTTCGGTCGCAAGACTGCCGATCGAACGACGGATTTCGTCGGTCGCGCCGCGCGTGTTCTGCGCCAGCTTCTTCACCTCGGCGGCGACCACCGCAAAGGTGCGCCCCGCATCCCCCGCACGCTCGGCCTCGATCGCGGCATTGAGCGCAAGCATGTTGGTGGTCTTGGCGATCTGTTCGATCGATTGGCTGACCTGCTGCACCTGCTCCATCACCGCGGCAAAGTTGGTGACGTGCGTACCCAGTCGTGCGACGAGATCGATGACCGAGCGAAATTCGGCAACTGCCGTATTGACGCGTTCGGCGCCGGTATCGAGCTGTTCGCACGCGCGCGCCGACAGCAATTTCGCCTCGTCGGTCGAATCGGCGATCTGGCGCTGATCGGCCTCGAGACCGACGACATATTCCTCGAGCCGCCCGAGCTCGCCGATCTGGCGCTCCATCTGGTCGGTCGCGCGCTTGATCCGCCCCGCGGCATCGCTGCACCCGACAGCCAGCTCGCCGCAGTCGCTCGCGACGGACTGGTCGAGAATCGGCGCCGACGGGTTGATCGGATCATATTTCATTGGCTTGCCCACGTCCCTGAATGATCGAGGAGCTATGCCGAACATTGGTTAACGGGGCGTCAATTCGATCTTGCTTTACGTTCACGTAAAGTGATTGCGCGCGACCCGCGAACACGATACCCCATGCCCCATGTTTTTCGGCTTTCTCGACGAGCTTCGTGCCGCGGGTATTCCCGCCAGCCTGAAAGAGCATCTGATGCTGCTGGAGGCGCTCGACCGCGAGGCGATCGACCGCAGCCCCGAGCAATTCTATTACCTCAGTCGCACGATCTATGTGAAGGACGAGGGACTGCTCGACCGCTTCGACCAGGTGTTCAACAAGGTCTTCAAGGGAATCATCTCCGATTATGGCCAGAACCCCGTCGACGTCCCCGCCGACTGGCTGAAGGCGGTCGCCGAGAAGTTCCTGACGCCCGAGGAAATGGCAGCGATCGAGTCACTCGGCGACTGGGACAAGATCATGGAGACGCTGAAAGAGCGGCTCGAGGAACAGCAGAAGCGCCACGAGGGTGGCAACAAGTGGATCGGTACGGGCGGCACCAGCCCGTTTGGCAATTCGGGCTATAATCCCGAAGGCGTGCGCATCGGCGGCGAGAGCAAGCACAAGCGCGCCCTGAAGGTCTGGGAAAAGCGCGAGTTCCAGAATCTCGACAACACCAAGGAACTCGGCACCCGCAACATCAAGATTGCACTCCGCCGCCTGCGCAAGTTCGCGCGCGAGGGCGCCGCCGACGAGCTCGACATTCCGGGCACGATCGACGGCACCGCCCGGCAGGGCTGGCTCGACATCAGGATGCGCCCCGAACGGCGCAACGCGGTCAAGCTGCTGCTGTTCCTCGACGTTGGCGGCTCGATGGACCCGTTCATCAAGCTCTGCGAGGAATTGTTCAGCGCCGCGACCACAGAGTTCAAGAATCTCGAATTCTTCTACTTCCACAACTGTCCCTATGAGGGCGTGTGGAAGGACAACAGGCGCCGCTGGTCCGAACGCCACCAGATGTGGGATATCCTCCACAAATATGGCCATGATTATAAGGTGATCTTCGTCGGCGACGCGTCGATGAGCGCCTATGAAATCACCCATCCGGGCGGCAGCGTCGAACATTTCAACGAGGAATCGGGCGCGGTCTGGCTCCAGCGCATCACCCATGTCTATCCCGCCGCGGTGTGGCTTAACCCGGTGCCCGAAGCGCACTGGGGCTACACCCAGTCGGTGAAGCTGATCAAACAGCTGATGAACGACCGCATGTATCCGCTGACGCTTGCAGGGCTCGACGACGCGATGCGCGAGCTGACGCGAAAGCATTGACGCGGGCAGCGGCAGCGCTAGGGGCGCGAAGATGATCGACCTCCCCCTCGTCACCATCCTGTTGCTCACCGGCTTCATCAACCTGATCGGTGCGCTCGCCTATGCCGCGCGTATCGCCGGCGTCCGTACGCGGCGCATCGCCATGTCCTTCGCGCTGTTCAACATCCTCGTGCTCTTCTCCCGCACGTCGAACAGCTTTCTCGGCCCCTTCCTCGCCAAGCGGATCGAGACGCGCATCCACGACGGCAGCGGCGGCCAGCTTTTTTTCGACATGCAGATGGTGCTCGCCGCGGCGAGCGTCGCGACGCTGATCGGCATCCTGCTCGTACCCACCGGGCAGCGTATGTTCGCCGCCGCGATCGGCTGGTACCAGAACAACCGCTCGACGACGAAGCTCGCGCTGAAGGCGGCGAGCCCCAGCGGCCTGCGTACATTGGGGCGGTCGCTGACCGTCCCCAGCCTTTCGCATCTCAAGAGCTGGCAAATGCCGAAGGGGATCGGCTGGGGTGTGCTGATCGCCAACTGCCTCGCGCAATCCTTGCTCGCGGTCGGCGTCGTCGCCTCGCTCTATGCCGGCTATCTCGCGCCCGAATTCCGCGTCACCGCATCGCAGCTCTCGGCGCTGATCAACGGCTTCGCGACGATCCTGCTCTTCGCCTTCATCGACCCGCAGCTGTCGGTGATGACCGACGACGCGGTCGAGGGGAAAGTCGACGAGGCCGATTTCCGCCGCGCGATCACCTTCATCTCGCTGAGCCGCCTCGCCGGCACCGTTCTCGCGCAGGCGCTCCTTCTGCCCGCAGCCGCTCTGATCGCCTGGGTCGCCGTCTATGTCTGAACTGCCCCGCGGCCATAGTCGTTTCCACGCCGTCCGTTCGCGGCTGGAAGCGATGGCGGTCGCGCCGGGGCCGCGCGGCTGGTTTCTCGAATTTCTAGTCTTCGGGTTCAAGCAGGGCTGGGCGTGCCTGTTCGGCGGGCTGATGCTAGCGCTGCTACTCGGAACGCATCTCTTCTGGCCCTCGAATGCGCCGCTTCACCGCTATGATGCGATCACGATCGGCGCGGTGCTGATCCAGTTCGCCATGCTCGCCTTCCGGCTCG
>NZ_JAEMQX010000239.1 GCF_016463645.1 Sphingopyxis sp.
TTCGCCGAGCGCCTCGAAGGTCGCGCGGATCATGTTGTAGGGGTTCGAGGTGCCGACCGACTTGGTCACCACGTCGGCAACGCCCAGCGATTCGAACACGGCGCGCATCGGGCCACCGGCGATGATGCCGGTACCGGCGGGCGCCGAACGCAGCGTCACATTGCCCGCGCCGAACACACCGCGACCGTCGTGGTGCAGCGTGCGGCCGTCGCGCAGCGGAACGCGAATCATCGCCTTCTTCGCGGCGGCGGTCGCCTTCGAAATGGCTTCGGGCACTTCGCGCGCCTTGCCATGACCGAAACCGGCGCGGCCCTTGCCGTCACCGACGACGACGAGCGCGGCGAAACCGAAGCGCTTGCCGCCCTTCACGGTCTTCGAGACGCGGTTGATGTGGACGAGCTTTTCAATGAGCTCCTCGCCGCCCTCTTCGTCGCGCGGGCGACGGTCGTCGCGGCGGCCACGGCCGCCTTCACGACCACCGCGGCCACCGTCGCGGCCGCCACGGCCACGGCGGGGAGCGCCGGTGTTTTCGGTCGCTTCGACAGCGCCTTCGACGTTCTGTACTTCGTCAGCCATAATCAGAACTCCAATCCGCCTTCGCGAGCCGCGTCGGCCAGCGCCTTGATGCGCCCGTGGAACAGGAAGCCGCCGCGATCGAACACGACCTGCGTCACGCCCGCCTTCTTGGCGGCAGCGGCGAGGCGCGACCCGACGTCGGCCGCAGCAGCGGTCGTCGCGCCGGTCTTGCCGCGGACATCCTTGTCGAGCGTCGAGGCTGCGGCCAGCGTGGTGCCGGCGGCGTCATCGATGAGCTGCGCGTAGATGTGACGGCCCGAACGGTGCACCGAAAGGCGCGGACGCCCGGCGGCACGCTGACGGAGCGCGGTACGGACGCGCTGGCGACGTTTTTGGAAAGGGGTAAGATGTGCCATGGCTTACTTCTTCTTGCCTTCTTTGCGGAAGATGTACTCGCCGCGATACTTGATGCCCTTGCCCTTGTAGGGTTCGGGCTTACGCCAACGGCGGATTTCCGCCGCGACCTGGCCGACCTTCTGCTTGTCGATGCCGCTGATCTCGATCGTCGTGTTGTCCGGCGTCTTGATCTCGATGCCTTCGGGCACCGCGAAATCGACATCGTGACTGTAGCCGAGCTGCAGCTTCAGCGTCTTGCCCTGCGAGTTGGCGCGATAGCCGACACCGGTGATTTCGAGGACCTTGGTAAAGCCTTCGGTCACGCCGGTGATCAGGTTCTGGACCAGCGTGCGCTGCATGCCCCAGAAGGCGCGTGCTTCGCGGGTGCTGTTCGCGGGCTGCACCGAGATGCTGCCTTCGCCGACTTCATAATTGATGAGGTCGGACAGCGGCATCGCGAGCGTGCCCTTCGGACCCTTCACCGACAGCTGGCCGCCGTCGATCGCGGCGGTGACACCGCCGGGGATCGCTACTGCCTTTTTACCAATGCGCGACATCAGAACACCTCCGCCAGCACTTCGCCGCCGACATTATGCTCGCGGGCTTCGGCGTCCGAGAGAACGCCGCGCGGGGTCGACACGATGGTGATACCAAGGCCGTTGCGCACGATCGGCAGCTCTTTCGAGCCCGAATAGACGCGGCGGCCCGGCTTCGAGACGCGGGCCACGTGGCGGATCGCCGGCTGGCCTTCAAAATATTTGAGCTCGATGCGGATGCCCTTGTGCTGGCCCTTCGCGCCCAGCGCTTCTTCGCTGTAGCCGCGGATATAGCCTTCGCGCTGGAGAACATCGAGAACGCGGACGCGCAGGGTCGAGGCGGGAGTCAGGACGCTGTCCTTCTTCGCCTGCTGGCCGTTGCGGATGCGGGTGAGCATATCACCCAGGGGATCGGTCATTGCCATCTTGTCAGTCCCTTACCAGCTCGACTTCACAACACCGGGGATCAGGCCCTTGTTGGCCAGATCGCGGAGCTGGATACGGCACAGCCGGAATTTACGGTAATAAGCGCGCGGGCGGCCGGTCAGCTCGCACCGGTTGCGGATGCGGGTCGGGTTACCGTTGCGCGGAATTTCCGCCATCTTGAGGCGCGCGATCAGACGCTCGCCATCGTCGAGCGACGTGTCCGCCGCAATCGCCTTCAGCTTCGCGTAGCGGCCGGCGTATTTCTTCACCAGCTGCTTGCGACGCTCGTTCTTGTTCACGGAACTCAGTTTCGCCATGACTTAAGTTCTCTTTCCTTCTTGAAAGAGCCTGCCAGATCCCTTGCGGGATCAGGCGGCTTCCTTTTCCTGCGCTTCGATCGGGAAGGGGAAGCCGAACAGCTTGAGCAGTTCGCGGGCTTCTTCGTCCGTACGGGCGGTGGTGGTGACGATCACGTCCATGCCGCGCACCTGGTCGATGCGGTCATAGTTGATCTCGGGGAAGATGATCTGCTCTTTCAGGCCCATGGCATA
>NZ_JAEMQX010000126.1 GCF_016463645.1 Sphingopyxis sp.
CGACAAGCCGGTGATCGTCGCGCTCAACAAGACCGATACGCTCGACGACGAGCTGATCGCGGCGCTCTCGGCCGAACTCGAAGCCGAAAGCGGCCATCCGGTGATGGCGCTGTCGGGTGCAAGCGGCGCGGGCGTACCCGCGGTGCTCGACAAGCTGCTCGAGGCGATCGGCCATCCCGAGCCAGGCGAAGACGAAAGCGAAGAAGCGAGCGACTGGTCGCCGCTTTAGGAACGAAAGCTCGCCGCTGAGAATTTCATGCGGAACAACAAGGATTTCGCATGACCGATCGAAGCAAGTTCGCTGCCCCCCTCTTCCTCGCATTCGCGGCGGCCGCCGTCCCCGCGCAAGCGCAAGGCAGCGAGGAAAGCGGCGAAAAGCGTACGCGCATCATCCTCGGTCCGCAGCTGTCGCCGTCATGGCCGGGTGCGGACAAGTTCAGCGTCGGTCCCTATATCGACGTCTCGCGTACCCGCGCGAGCGAGTTCGAATTCGAAGCCCCCGACGAAAGCTTCGGCCAGCCGCTCGTCCATTCGGGAAATTTCGCGTTCGGGCCGGCCTTCGGTTTCATCGGCAAACGCAAGGCGTCCGACATCGGTGCCGACCTGCCGAAGGTCGGTTTCACCGTCGAGGCGGGCGGCTTCGCGCAGATGTCGGTCACCCCGTCGCTCCGCCTCCGCGTCGAAGGCCGCAAGGGACTGAGCGGGCACAAGGGCTGGACCGGCGAGGTCAGCGCCGATTATATCGCGCGGCAAGGTGACGACTGGCTCTTCTCGATCGGACCGCGCGTGACGCTCGGCGACGCGAAATATACCCGTGCCTATTTCGGCGTCACCCCCGCGGCAGCCCTGGCCTCGGGCATTCCCGCCTACGATCCCGGCGGCGGTGTCCAGTCGGTCGGCGTCACCGCCGGATATCACCGCATGCTAGGCAAGAACTGGGGCATCGCCGTCTACGGCCGCTACGACCGCCTCGTCGGCGACGCGGCGGACTCGCCGGTTACGCGTCAGCTCGGTTCGCGGAGCCAGCCGTCGGGCGGTATCGCGCTAAGCTATACATTCGGCGGGCCGCGCTAACGTAATGATTGGCGCGGGCTTCCGCGCACGCTATCGGCGGCGCCATGAGCCTGTTTCCGCCCGCCTCCTGCCCGCGGCTGATCGTCAAGATCGGGTCGGCGTTGCTCGTCGACCCATCGGGCGCGGTGCGCCGCGACTGGCTCGTCGGGATCGCCGCCGACATTGCCGAGCGGACGCGGGCGGGCCAGCAAGTCGCGGTCGTATCGTCGGGCGCGATCGCGCTTGGCGCGCGGCGACTGGGGCTTGCCAAGGGCGGGCGCGGGACGCTCGAGGATGCGCAGGCGTCCGCAGCGACCGGACAGATCGCACTGTCGCAGGTCTGGGCCGAGGTCCTCGGTGCCGAAGGGCTGACCGCGGCGCAAATGCTCGTCACACTTGACGATCTCGAACATCGACGCCGTTATCTCAACGCCGCCGCGACACTCGACCGGCTGCTCAGTCTTGGCGTCGTGCCGATCATCAACGAGAACGATAGCGTCGCGACCGAAGAGATCCGTTTTGGTGACAATGATCGTCTCGCGGCGCGGGTCGCTCAGGCCGCTGCGGCGGGCGGCGTGATACTGCTGTCCGACATCGACGGCCTCTACGACCGCAACCCGGCGCGGGAAGGCGCTGTCCATATCGCGCGCATCGAGCGCATCGACGCCGCGATCGAGGCGATGGCCGACACGGGCTCGGCATCGGGTATGGGGTCGGGCGGCATGGTGTCGAAAATCGCCGCCGCACGCATCGCCAATGCCGCGGGCGCGCATCTCGCGATCGCGTCGGGGCGCATCGACCGGCCGCTGTCGACCGAAGCGCGGCACAGTCTGTTCGTCGCCGACAGGGGCGCAAGCGCGCGCAAGGCATGGCTCGCAGGCGGGCTGACCGCGAAGGGGCGGATCGAGATCGACGCCGGGGCCGTCAGAGCGTTACAAGGCGGCGCAAGCCTGCTTGCCGCCGGCGTGACAGCAGTCAGCGGCAGTTTCGCGCGTGGCGACATCCTCGATATCGTAGGGCCCGACGGGCGCGTCATCGCGCGCGGCCTGTCCGAATATCCGGGCGCCGACGCCGCGAACATCGTCGGCCTCGGCCGCGATGCGCAGGAAGCCGCGCTCGGCTATGCGCCGCGCAGCGCGATGGTGCACCGCGACCATATGGTGCTGCTGTGAGCGAGCGCGTGCTCGCGATGACCGGCGCGACCGGTTTCGTGGGCCGCGCGACGATGCGGCAAGCGGTCGCGGCGGGCTGGCATGTTCGCGCGCTCACCCGCAGGCCGCAGCCCGAGCGCGCAGGTGTGACATGGATCGCGGGTGCGCTCGGCCAGTCCGACAGTCTTGCCGAAATGGCGGCGGGCGCCGATGCCGTCATGCATATTGCCGGCGTTGTGAACGTGCCGACGCGCGCGGCGTTCGAGGCGGGCAATGCGACCGCGACCGCCAATGTCGTCGATGCCGCGCGCCGTGCCGGAGTTACGCGCTTCGTCCATGTCTCGTCGCTCGCGGCGCGCGAACCCGCCATTTCCAACTACGGCTGGTCGAAGGAGCGCGCCGAGGCCGTTGTAGTCGAGAGCGGGCTCGACTGGACGATCGTCCGCCCGCCCGCGGTCTTCGGCCCCGGCGATACCGAGATGCTCGACCTGTTCCGCATGGCGCGGCGCGGGATCGCGCTGGTGCCGAACGGGCGCATGTCGGCGATCTATGTCGACGAGCTTGCGCGGCTGCTCGTCACCCTCGCCGCCGACCGAGGCGCCAGCATCGGCCAGATCTACGAGCCCGACGACGGCAAACCGACGGGCTGGTCACACCGCGGTTTTGCCCGCGCTGTCGCACGTGCTGTAGGACGGCAACGCCTGTCGACGCTCGCAACGCCGGCCATGCTGCTCAAAGCCGGCGGCCGCATCGACAAGCTGGTGCGCCGCGGCCGCGCCAAGCTCACCCCGGATCGCGCGCGCTATATCGCGCATCCCGACTGGGTCGCGACCAAAGGCAAATGCCCGCCGCCCGCGCTGTGGCGCCCCGAGCGCGACACCGACGACGCGCTTGCCGAAACCGCGCGCTGGTATCGCCGCGAAGGCTGGCTCTGACGTCGCCGGTGTGGCACCGCCGTTCGCCCGTCGAAGCGTGCATTGCCAAGGGCGAGCGGCGTCCCTAGGTTCGCGGACATGAACGACACCACCGCGAACACGCCCAACGATCCCGCCGGCCCCTGGGCCATCCCCGTACGCCGCCCGCTGCCCGGCGAGGACAGGCCCAGGTCGACGACCAGCTTTCCGCGCAAGGTCTGGAACCTGCTCGTCGGAATCAAGGATGCGCTCGCGCTCATTTTCCTGCTGCTCTTTTTCGTCGCGCTCTTCGGCCTGCTTGCCGGACGCCCCAACGCCGGACTGCCGGTCAGTCAAGGCGCGTTGCTGATCGAGCTCGACGGGATCGTCAGCGAACAGCCGTCGGAGGTGGACCCGCTCGCTGCGTTGTCGGGCGGCAACCGGCTCAAGGAAATTCGCGTCCGCGACGTCGTCCACGCGCTGGAAGTTGCCGCCGACGACAAGCGTGTGACCTCGGTCGTGCTCGACCTCGACCGCTTCCTCGGCGGCGGGCAGGTCTCGCTCGCCGAAATCGGTGCCGCGGTCGACAAGGTGCGCGCGAAGAAAAAGCCCGTCCTCGCCTTTGCGACCGCCTACACCACCGACAGCTATCAGGTCGCATCGCACGCCAGTGAAATCTGGGCCGACGGTATCGGCGGCGTCGCGATCGCCGGGCCGGGCGGCTCGCGCCTCTATTACAAGGGCCTGATGGACCGGCTCGGCGTTACCGCGCACATCTATCGCGTCGGCACCTTCAAAAGCGCAGTCGAGCCCTTTCTCCGCAGCGACCAGTCGCCCGAAGCGAAGGAAGCCGATCTCGCCTATGCCAGCGTCCTCTGGGAAAACTGGCTGAGCGACGTCAAGAAGGCACGCCCCGCCGCCAAAGTCGATGCCTTCATTGCCGATACCGCGGGCGCGGTGAAGGCCGCGGGCAACGATCTGTCGAAAGCGTCGGTCGACGCCGGGCTGATCGACAAGGTCGGCAGCCGCATGGCATTCAACCGCCGCATCGCCGAGATCAGCGGGGCGGCCGACGACAGCAAGCCATGGGAATATAATGCGATCCCGCTCGAAAACTGGGTCGCGGCGAACCCGCCCGCAACGAACGGCAGCGCGATCGCGGTCGTCCCCGTCGTCGGCGAGATCGTCGATGGCGAGGCGCCGACCGGCGTGGCGGGCGGCGAAACCGTCGCGCAGCACATCCTCGACGCCGCCGCCGACAGCGGGGTCAAGGCGATCGTGCTCCGCGTCGACTCGCCCGGCGGATCGGTGCTCGCGTCGGAGGAAATCCGCCAGGCACTGCTCGCAGCGAAGGCGAAGAAACTGCCGATCGTCGTCTCGATGGCGAATGTCGCGGCGTCGGGCGGCTATTGGGTATCGACCCCGGCCGACCGCATCTTCGCCGAGCCCGAGACGATCACCGGCTCGATCGGCGTGTTCGGCATATTGCCGAGTTTCGACCAGGCGCTCGCCAAGGTCGGCGTCAACGCCGACGGGATCGCGACGACGCCGCTGTCGGGGCAACCCGACATATTCGGCGGGGTGAACGACGAATTCAACGCGCTCGCGCAGGCGAGCGTCGAGGATATCTACGCGCGCTTCACCGGCCTCGTCGCAAAGAGCCGCAAGCAGCCGCTCGACAAGATCCTGCCTATCGCCGAAGGGCGCGTATGGGCGGGCGGCACTGCACGCCAGATCGGCCTCGTCGACCAGTTCGGCGGCCTGCCCGATGCGCTCTCCGCTGCCGCGAAGCTCGCCAAGATCGACGGCGATTTCCACGCCAAATATTTCGAGGACGAGCCGAGCGAATTTTCGAAAATGCTCGCGAGCTGGTCCGGCGCCGAAAAAGAGACGGCGGCGCTCCCACGTGGCTGGTTCGGCATCGCGGCGATGAACCGCCAGCTCACCGAGCGGCGCCTGGTGCAGGACCTGACGATGCTGACGCAGGCGGGATCGGTGCAGGCTTCGTGCCTCGACTGCCGCGCCTATCTCCCCGCCGTCCCGCGGGCGGGTCAGGGCAAGGCCAAGGGCTTCCTCGCGACGCTGGCGCTGCTGCTCAAATAGGTCAGGCCGCGACGGCAACCGCCTTGGCATGCTCGGCGACTGAGTCGGCCAGCGTATCGACGAGCGCGAGCGGAAGGTCGTGCCCCATGCCGGGGATCGTCAGCAGCCGCGCGCCCGCGATATTGTCGGCAGTGTCGCGCCCGCCGGGCAGCGGCACGAGCGGATCGTCCTCGCCGTGGATGACAAGGGTCGGCGCCTCAATGTCTTTGAGCATCGCGCGCCGGTCGCCATCGGCGACGATCGCCGCCATCTGGCGCGCAACGCCTTGCGGATACCAGCCGCGCTCGAAATCGGTACGCACGCGCCGCTGCAATCTTTCCTCGGTCGACGGATAACCGGGGCTGCCGATCACGCGCGCGGCGTTGACCGAGTATGCGATGAGCGCTTCCTTGTCGCCGCTCATCGGGCGGTTGGCGAGCACGCGCATCGCTTCCTTCTGGGCGCGCGGCAAGCGGCGGTTGCCCGTGGTCGACATCACCGAGGTCAGCGACAGCACGTGCCCCGGATAGCGCGCCGCGATATGCTGCGCGATCATGCCGCCCATCGACACGCCGACGACATGCGCGCGGTCGATGCCGAGATGATCGAGCAGGCCGATGCCGTCGGCCGCCATGTCGGCGAGCGTATAGGCCGGGCGCACCGGCAGGCCGATCACCGATTTGACGATCATCCACTTCACATTGGGAATGCCCGCGGCCTCGAAACGCGTCGACAGGCCAACGTCGCGATTGTCGTAGCGGATGGTGCGGAAACCGCGCTCATTCAACGCATCGACGAACTCGTCGGGCCAGAGCGTCAATTGGCCGCCGAGGCCCATGACCAGCAGAATGACGGGCGCATCCCGCGGGCCCTTGTCCTCATAGGTGATGCTGATGCCGTTGACGGCCGCCTGTTCGGTTTTCATGAAGTTCCTCTGGCTGAAAATACTAGCTCGCTGTCGCGGGCTTGTAATGCGCGGCGTCGGACGTGAATTCGGCGCGGCCATATTCGGCGAGTTGGCGCTCGATCCGGTGGACGAGACGGCGGTCGGCCAGGTGGCGGATGACGGGCAAACGCGAGGCGACGCGATAGGCCGCCATGCGCCCCGCGATGCCGAGCATCGTCGCGCCATAGATGAGATGATCGCGGCGCCGCACCGGCACGCCGACATGGGCGGCGCGCGCCTCATCACCCGCAAGAAAAGCCTTCACGAAGAAGACGCGGCTGACCGAATATTCGAGCCGGCGCTTGACCTGCCCCTTGGGCGATATGTCCTTCGACAGCTCGGCGTCCATCGTCGCGCGGAGCAGCCCGCCGCAGACCTGATCGTCATATTCGTAGCGGAGCGTCGCGCTACGCGTGCGCCAGATGCGGACGATATCCTGCGGCGTATCGGCGAGCAGGTCTTCGGGCAGGCCGAGCAGATAGCAGCGATAGCGCGCGAGCTCTACGCGCCCGCGTTCGAGCCGGGTAAAGCTGGTACGGCCCTTCGCGAGCACCTCCTGCGACATGAAATAGACGGGGATCAGCCCCGCCGGCATCTGATCGAGCTGCGGGATCGGCATGCCATAGGTTTCGGTGTCCCACATGCCGGGGCGCGACAGCACGTTGATACGCACCATCGAGTGCATCAGCCGCACCATCGCCGCCGCCTTGAAGCCCGGTCCGAAGCGGTCGAGCGCACCGGGGAGCGCGGTGGTGGCAAAGAAGGTCGCGGTTTCCTTCACCCGCCGCGCCGCCGTCGCATGTCCGAGCGTGCCGGTAAGCGCCATCGGCAGCGCCGAATATTTATTGAGGAAAGTCGCGATAAAGGCGCCGCGGATCAGGAAGGGCGAGAGATTTGCCGTCGCGTTGCGCTCATAGGCAGCGCCTTCCTCGACCAGCCCCATGTCGAGCCAGTCAGGCTTCTGCTCCATCTCGCGGATCAGCGCGTCCAGCTCGCGCGGCGCATCCTCGACCGCCTCGATGCCCTTGTCGCACGCGTCGACGAGCATCGCGACGGTGCGCTGGAAGCCGTAGCGCGGCATCAGCGCGGCATAGGCGTCGCCCGTCCGGTCGCCGAGCATCGTATATTCGCGGATGCGGCCGAGCAGTTCGGGATCGTCCAGATAGTCGGCGCGGTCGATGCTGCGGACGCGGCTGAGCTCGCTGACCGCATCGACCTCGGGCGCCCAGCGCTCGGGCGCCTTGTCGAAATCGAAACGGCCGAACAGCTCGGGCAAGGCGTCCGCCTGACCCCGCACCCGGCGTGCGATGGTGCTGACATCGATGTTCATAACCCGAAACTGCCATAGTTTCGCAATTTGGCAAGCCTGTCGCTCGTCCTAGCCTTTGGGCCCGCGATAGGCGGGGAGTGCGAGCGACCAGTGAATCGCCGCGCCACGCAGGATGAAACCCGCAATCGCGCCCGCGACCGCCGCGACCGGCGTCCCCGTCCCCAGCCATTGCAATAGCAGGAACAGCCCCGACGCAAGCGCCGCGGCGGTGACATAGACTTCGGGCCGCATGATGATCGACGGTACCCCGGCGAGGATGTCGCGGATCGTGCCGCCCACGCAGCCCGTAATCACGCCCATCATCAATGCGGGGACGGGCGGGACGCCCCACGCCAAAGCCTTGGCGGTGCCGAACACGGCATAGGCGGCGAGGCCCACCGCGTCGGCCCATTCGAGCAATTGTCCCTGCCACCAGCGTTCGGGCGTCAGCCAGACGATCAACGCGATCGCGATGCATACCGCCGCGATCGCGCCATCCTGGACCCAAAAGACCGGCGCGCCGATCAGCAGGTCGCGCACGCTGCCGCCACCAACGCCCGTCACCAGCGCGAAGAAAGCCGCGGTGACGAGCGTCTGGCGCAACCGCACCGCCATCAACGCGCCCGACAGCGCGAACACGCCGATGCCGACGAGGTCGAGCAGGCGGACGATCAGCGCATTGTCGATCTCGAACAAGGTGATCCCCTATTTCGCCGCCGGCCGCACGCCCCCGACGATCGAGAGGACGATCGCCGTCACGGCATTGCGGATCGCGGGCTCCGCCTTCGGCGCGAAGAAGGGCGAATGATTGGTCGGCGCGGGTTCCCCCTTCGCCTTGAGGTCGGCCAGCACCGCCGGATCATAACCGCCGATGCCGAAGAAGAGCGACGGCACGCCTCCATCGACGAACTCCGAATAATCCTCGCTTCCCGACATCGGCGGCGCACTCGCCGGCGCGAAGACCAGGCTCTTGCCGAACACCGGCGTCAGCGCCGCGACCGCGGCATTGGCCATTGTCTCATCGTTGGTGAGGACGCCGGTGCCGCTGAGATAGCGGATCGTCGGCTCGGGCGCGCCGCCCATCGCGGCCGCCGACTTCGCGACGCGCGCGGTGCCGTCCTGAAGCAACTTGCGCACCTCGGGCGACTGCGAACGCAGATTCACCTTCACCTCTGCACTGTCGGGGATGATATTGGGCGCGCTGCCGGCGTTGATCGCGCCGATCGTCAGCACGCCGAAAGCGGCAGGATCCTTTTCGCGGCTGATCACCACCTGTGTGTCGGTGACGAAGCGCGCGGCGATCGGAATGGGGTCGATCGTCGCGGCGGGCATCGAGCCGTGGCCGCCGCGACCATGGAAGGTGATCGAATAGCTGTCAGAAGCCGATGACCCTGCGCCCGCCTTGATCGCTACCACACCGGCCGGCAGGTTCGACACATGTGCGGCGAAACCGAAGTCGGGCTTGGGGAAGCGTGTGAACAGCCCGTCGTCGAGCATCGCGCGCGCGCCGATCAGCGGTTCCTCGGCGGGCTGGCCGATGAGCACCACGGTGCCCGACCAGCTGTCGCGCATCGCATCCAATGCCTGCGCGACGCCGACGAGATAGGCGACATGCGTGTCGTGACCGCACGCGTGCATGACGGGCACATCCCTGCCCTCATAGGTCGCGCGCGCCTTGCTCGCCCAGGCGAGCCCGGTCTTTTCCTCTATCGGCAGCGCGTCCATGTCGGCGCGCACGAGGATCGTCGGGCCCTCGCCATTCTTGAGCAGGCCGACGACGCCGGTGCCGCCGACCTTTTCGGTCACGGTAAAACCCGCGCTGCGCAGATGCTGCGCGAGGATGCCCGCGGTGCGGACTTCCTGCATCCCGAGTTCGGGGTGCTGGTGCAGATCCTTGTAAAGCGCCTCCAGCGCCGGGTAATTTTTATCCAGCAGCGCGGTCAGCCGCGTATTGGCGGCACCGAGGTCGGGTGCCGCCTGTGCGCCGGTCGCGATGAGGGAGAGGGTCAGCGAAGCCGCTACCCAGAGCCCGTGCTTCGCCATAACTCTCTCCCGTTATCATTTCATCAGGTGTGGATCGGCTTGCCCGTCACCGCCATCGCAGCTTCCTTGATCGCTTCGCTGTG
>NZ_JAEMQX010000127.1 GCF_016463645.1 Sphingopyxis sp.
GTCCCGAATTGCCGAGGATCAGCACGCCGCCATTGCCCGCGGCGACGCAGCTGGCGTGGATATTGACGGTATCGGTTCTGGTCCGGCTCGGAAGCATGGCGCATGGCTTACCGGCGACGGTGCGGGGCCGCAAGGCGATAGGATGACGGCGTCAGCCCGCCTCGTTCCCGCCGTCGCGCGCGGGCAGGGTGATGAGCAGGCTGGCGCCGGGTTTTCCGTCGTCGCGATCCTTGGCGTTGATCGTCCCGCTATGCCCCTCGACGATCGTCCGTGCGATCGCGAGGCCCAGCCCGCTGTGGCGACCGAAGGCTTCGCCGGCGGGCCGCTCGCTGTGAAAACGGCGGAAAATTGCGTCGCGCTGGGTGGGGTCGATGCCCGGACCATCATCATCGACCTTCACATGCACCTCGTCGCCGAGGAGCGTCGCCGAGATGCACACGAGGCCGCTATCGGGCGAGAAGCTGATCGCATTGTCGATGACATTGTCGATCGCACGTTCGAGCCGGTGGCCGTCGCCCATGACCACGGTCGTGCCCTTGCGCGGGCGCGCGAAGGCGATGCGCGGATGCGGTGCATCGGCATCGATACGCGCCGCGCGCGCTGCGAGCATCGATTCGATCATGATGCCGACGTCGATCGGTTCGAACAGGGTGCGCGACAATTGCGCGTCGACGCGGCTCGCTTCGCTGATGTCGTTGACCAGCCGGTCGAGCCGGCGGACATCCTCGTCGGCGATCGCAAGCAGTTGCGCCCTTTGCTCGTCGCTCTTGACGCGACCCAGCCCCTCGATCGCCGAGCGCACCGAGGCGATCGGGTTCTTGAGCTCGTGCGTCACGTCGGCGGCGAAATGCTCGCCCGCGTCGATGCGCTCGCGCAGCGCCTGAGTCATGTCGCTGAGCGCGCGCGCGAGCGTGCCGATCTCGTCGCGGCGGCTGGGCAGTCGCGGGACGACCACCTCGCGCGCGCGACCGAGCCGGACGCGCACCGCGGCGCGCGCGAGGCGTCGCAGCGGACGGACGATCGTGCGCGCGAGGAAGAGCGAAAGCAGCACCGACGCCATCAGCACCATCGCGACGACGACGGCGATGCGAAAGCGTTCGGCGCGCACGGTGCGCGTGATGTCGCGCGCGTTGAGTGTCATCAGCACCGTCTGCGGGGTTTCGAGATCGACCACGCGCGCGGCGCTCAGCAGGGGGGTGCGCTCGGGCGCGTAGCGGAATCGACTCGACGCGAGCCCGCTCGACTGCGCCTCGACCACCTCGGGCCACGCCTTCGCACTGTCGATGCGCGGTTCCTCGAACTCGGGATAGCTCGGTGCGCCGACGATCCAGTCGATGCCGCGATCCATCGCGCGGGCGGCATCGCGTTTCCACGGCTGCAGGTCGGGGTCGCGCAGCGTATAGGTCGGCGGCCCCGTCCCGAAGCTGTCGGAGATACGCCGGCCGTCGGCGGCATAAAAGCGGAGCCGCGATTCGGTCGCTTCGGCGAATTCGCTGATCAGCCGCCCGCGCTGGTCCGGCCGCGCGGCCTCGAGCGCGCTGTCGAGCATCGCGAGCTGATCCTTCATCACGTCGATGCGCGTATCGACCAGCCGGCTGCGATAGGTGTCGAGATAATAGAAGCCGCCCGCGAGAAGCGCGACCGCGAGGATGTTGACCGCGAGGATGCGTGTCGTGAGCGACCAGCGCGCCGACCACACCAGCGGCGATTCCTCCTGCTCGGCGACGCTGGCGTCGGGTTTGAGCACGTCAGCTTTCATCGGCAAAGCGATACCCCGCGCCATAAAGGGTTGCGATCGCGTCGAATTCGGGATCGACCTCGCGGAACTTGCGCCGCAGCCGCTTGATATGACTGTCGATCGTACGGTCGTCGATATAGACATCGTCCTGATAGGCGGCGTCCATCAGCTGGTTGCGGCTGCGCACGATGCCCGGACGCGCGGCGAGCGTCTCCAGGATCAGGAATTCGGTGACCGTCAGCGTGACGTCCTTGCCGTCCCAAGCGACCTTGTGCCGCGCGGGATCCATTTGCAGCCGCCCGCGCGTGATCGGTTCGGCGACGGGTTCGTCGTCCTCGCTCGGCGCGCTGCGGTTGAGTTCGACGCGGCGGAGGATGGCGCGGATGCGCGCGATGACGAGGCGCTGCGAAAAGGGCTTGGCGATATAGTCGTCGGCGCCCATCGCGAGGCCCAGAGCCTCGTCGATCTCGTCGTCCTTGCTCGTCAGGAAGATCACCGGCAGCTGGCTCTTTTCGCGCAGACGCCGCAGCAGTTCGAGCCCGTCCATGCGCGGCATCTTGATATCGAAGACGGCGAGGTCGGGCGGATTGTCGATCAACGGCCTCAGCGCCGCCTCGCCATCCGAATAGACGCGCGTCACAAAGCCTTCGGCCTGAAGCGCGATGGACAAGGATTGCAGGATATTGCGGTCGTCGTCGACCAGCGCGATGGTTGCCGTCATGCTCTTTCCATTTGGCGGGCCCGAGGGAGCGATTAGCCTATCCGGCGGGCAGCGACAACATCGCGGCGTTGTCACCGGTTCCCTTCCCGCACGTTCGCCGCAAGCCCCGCGCACCTCCGCTTTAATCTTTTGACCTCCCCCGCCAAGCGGGCTAACGCGGCCGGGATTTCGGAATCGGCGGACACGTCGGCACCCATGCAGATGCGGGCCAGCCCATTAGCTCGCTAAGCATTGCATAGGTATGCAACGCCGCCGCCGGACAAGGAAAGGCGAAGCGAATGACCAAGGTTGTGATCGGCACCGACACCGTCGGGACGAAGGCGGATGTGGCCGAAAACTGGGGCACGTCGGCTCTGATAGAGGACGCCGTCCGTCACAATGAGGGTCTGCTCGCCAAGGACGGCCCGCTCGTCGTCGCGACCGGCAAGCACACCGGCCGCAGCGCGAAGGACAAGTTCATCGTTCAGGATGACGAGACGCGCGACACCATCTGGTGGGGCAAGACCAACGTGGCGATGACACCCGATCATTTCGCGGCGCTGAAGGCCGATTTCTTCGCCTATCTTGCGGAACGCCCGCGCCTCTATCGCCAGCAGCTCTTCGGCGGCTCGCAGCCCGAACATCGCGTCGCGGTGCAGGTTGTCACCGAATATGCATGGCACAGCCAGTTCATCCGCACGCTCCTCTGCCGTCCCACCGCCGATGAGCTCGCGAATTTTGCGGCGGAATATACGATCGTCGATCTGCCGAGCTTCCGCGCCGACCCCGCGAAGCACGGCACGCGCACCGAAACCGTCGTTGCGGTCAACTTCACCGAGAAGCTCGTGCTGATCGGCGGCACCGCCTATGCCGGCGAGATGAAGAAGTCGGTGTTCGGCATCCTCAACTATCTGCTTCCCGTGAAGGGCGTCATGCCGATGCACTGCTCGGCGAACATTGGCCCGAACGGCGACACGGCGGTCTTCTTCGGTCTGTCGGGCACGGGCAAGACGACGCTGTCGGCGGACGCCTCGCGCACGCTGATCGGCGACGACGAGCATGGCTGGTCGGACACCGCCGTCTTCAATTTCGAGGGCGGCTGCTACGCCAAGATGATCCGCCTCTCGCCCGAAGCCGAGCCCGAGATTTTCGCGACCACGAAGCGCTTCGGCACGGTGCTCGAAAATGTCGTGATCGACCCGGAAACGCGCGAACTCGATTTCGACGACGCGAGCCTCGCCGAGAACAGCCGCGGCAGCTATCCGATCGACTTCATTCCGAACGCATCGGAAGCAAATATGGGGCCGGTGCCGCAGAACATCATCATGCTCACCGCCGACGCTTATGGCGTGCTGCCCCCGATCGCGAAGCTGACTCCCGATCAGGCGATGTATCACTTCCTGTCGGGTTACACCGCGCGCGTCGCGGGGACCGAGATCGGCGTGACCGAGCCCGAGGCGACCTTCTCGACCTGCTTCGGTGCGCCCTTCATGCCGCGCCATCCGTCGGTGTACGGCAACCTGCTGAAAGAACGCATCGCGAGGGGCGGGGTCCAGTGCTGGCTCGTCAACACCGGCTGGACCGGCGGTATGGCGACGATGGACGGTATCAAGCGCATGCCTATCAAGGCGACGCGCGCGCTGCTCAATGCCGCGCTCGACGGCAGCCTGAACGACGCCGAGTTCCGCAAGGATCCGAATTTCGGTTTCATGGTTCCCGTCACGGTTCCGGGCGTCGACAGCGGGCTCCTCGATCCGCGCGAAGCGTGGGCCGACAAGGCGGCATACGACCGCACGGCGCAGACGCTCGTCGGGCAATTCATCGACAATTTCGCGCACTTTGCGGACCATGTCGACGAAGGCGTCCGCCAGGCCGCGCCGCAGGCGGCCGTCGCAGCATAATTGACCCGGATCGCTTCCGGGTGCTCATTCACCCGGAAGGACCGGACCAATGACCACCGAATATAAACCGCGCCTGTTCGGGCGCGACGAAGATATCCGTGCGATCGGCGAAGGGCTGCTGGCGTGCACCCTCCCGCGCGAAGTCTGGACGCACGAGGCGCATCTGGGCGCGTGTCTATGGTTGCTCAGCGAGCACCCGGAGATCGACGTCGATACCGAGATCGGCGGCATCATCCGCCGCTTCAACGAAAGCGTCGGCGGGGTGAACGACGATATGCAGGGCTATCACGACAGTATCACGCGCGCCTATGTCGCGGGCGTGCGGCTGTTCCTTGCAAAAACGGCCGAGACGGGGCTGGCGGTGCGCGTCAACGCGCTGCTGCTTTCGGACATGGGGCGCCGCGAATGGCCGCTCCGCTTCTACAGTCGCGAACTGCTCTTTTCGGTGCCGGCGCGGCGCGGCTTCGTCGAACCCGACCTCGCGCCGTTCCCCATGCTTAAAGCCTGATCCCCGGCGTCCAGCCGCTTTCCGCGAGGAAGGCGGCGGGGTCGCGCATCTCGATGATCTCGCGGATCGCCGCCGCCTTGTCGGTCGCGCGCTGGTAATGGGCCTTCGCGACGCGATAGCCGACCCAATAGCCAAGGTCGCCCGGCCAGCCGTCGGAGCCCTTCTGGTTGTACAGCCAGCGCGAGCCGATCGCCTTTTGGTCCTTTTCGGCGAGAAAGGCCGTCTCCAATTCCTTCTCGCGACCCTTGGCCCATTGGTGGAGCAGGGGGTAGCCGACCGAGCCGGTCATCCGCTCGGCGACAAATTCGGCAGCGCCCTCGACGAGCGCGGCGCGCAGAACCGATTCCTCGCGATCCTCGACCTGCGCCAGCGGTTGCTGCGCATGAACATATTCATGCCCGATGATGTGGACGAAGCGGTCCTCATCGTCGGCTTCGATGAATTTGGCGGCGCACAGGGCTTCGAGACCGATGTAGAGCCCGTTCGCATTGGCGGTCCCTGCGGTCGTTGCGCGGCCTATGGCGATGGTGATCGGCGGGAATTTCGCGGCGGGATAAATCTGTGCGAGGTGGTCGGTCGCGGCAACGAGGCGCCTGCGAACATCGGGAAGCTTGGTCGCGCAACCCCGCGCGTCATCGAAGACCTGGCGTTTGTCGCGCAGCACGGCCGCGAGCTTTTCCGGCGTGATGCGGCGCATCACCATGAATTCCGCGAGCCCCGGTGAAGGGGCGGCGAGATAGCGCGCCGCCACTGTCTCGGGCTGCGTTGCAAGCGCGGGATCGTCATATAGCGCGTAGAAGCGATCAACATCCGTCGTCACAATAGTGACGCGCGTTGCGCCGTGCGGTTCGGCAGCTTCATGGGCGTTGCCCGGCAGCGCTGCGAGCAGCGCCATGCCGGACAGGATTTGCATCGTGCGGCGCAATCTCACGCCTTCGCCCCCGCGACATAGGCCGCGACATTCTGTGCCAGCACGTCGAGCGGGACGTTGCCGCCCTCGACGACGACTTTGTCGAAATCGCGCAGGTCGTATTTCGCCCCGAGCGCAGCCTGCGCCAGCCCGCGCTGGCGGACGATCTCGCTGTGCCCGACCTTGTATCCGCAGGCCTGCCCGGCCCAACTGCAATAACGGTCGACCTCGCTTGCGACCTCGAGCGGGTTCGAGCCGTTTTCCTTGACGAAAAAGTCGACGCCCTGCTCGCGCGTCCAGCGCTTGGCGTGGAGACCGGTGTCGACGACGAGGCGGCAGGCGCGGAACGCCAGCGACTGGAGATAGCCGAGGCGGCCCACTTCGAAATCGTCGTAAAGGCCAAGCTCGTCGGCGAGCTGTTCGGCGTAGAGCGCCCAGCCTTCGGAATAGGCGTTGAATGCGAGCATCGTACGGATGAGCGGCATCCGGTTCGCATATTCGCCCTGCCACACATGTCCCGGGATTGCCTCGTGCATTGCGAGATCGGGAAGCGAATATTTGCTGTGGAGTTCGGTGGTGCGCAGATTGATCCAGAATTTGCCCGGAACGCTCCCGTCGATCGACCCCGCGCCGCCATAGGCCGCGGGCGCGCCGGGCTCCTCGGCGAGCGGCAGGCGCTTCACCTCGACATTGCCTTTCACCAACGTGCGGAAGGCGCGCGGCAGTTCGGCGCGGATCTTGCCGAGCCAGGTCTGGATATAGGCGACGATCTCGGCGCGGCCCTGATCATTGTCGGGGAATTTATACTTGGGGTCCCTGGCAAGCGCATTCATCCGGTCGCCGACCGAACCCTGCGTATAGCCCAGCTTCCCGAGGATCGGGTCCATCCGGCCGTGGAGCTCGGCGAGTTCCTCGCGGCCCATCGCGTGGATCTCGTCGGGGGTCATGCGCGTGGTGGTCGAGGCGCGGAGCCCCCATGCATACCATTCGTCGCCGCCCGGACGCGCCCACATGCCGGCGTCCATCGTCGCCTTCGGCCGCTGCGCCTTCAACTCGGCGAGCTGGCGTTCGAGCGCTGCGGCGACCGGACCCTCTACGATCTTAGCCGAACGCGCCGACCAGTCGCCGGCGATCTTCGCTTCGCCGGTGCGGCGGACGAGGCTTTCGACCATCGACCCGCCCGCCTTGGCGTCGGCGACCGTCGCTTCCATCTGTTTGATCGCCTTGTCGATCAGGAAGGCCGGGGCGATCAGCCCTTGTCCGCCCGCGGCCTTCAGTCGTGCGGTCTCGCCGTCGAGCACGCCGGGAAAGGCATTGAGGCGCGAGAGATAGGCTTCGGCGTCGGCCGACGACTTCACCGGATGATCGCTGTCGAGGAATTTGGGGACGTCGAGATAGGCGCCGACATTCTGGATCACGACATAGGGCGTGTTGCGCCAGCCGCCGATCGCGACGTCGCCATAGGGCAGGGCGAAGCCCGCGAGCGCGACGTCATAGGCGCTCTCGACGACCGCGAGGCTGGTGCGCGTCGCATGGTCGAGCCCGGTCCTGTCGAAAGCGCGGACGCGCGCGAGGTCGGCTTTCAGCGTATCGGCGAGCGCCCTGACGCCCGCCGCCGAGCGGTCGCCGAGTTCGCCGCGCATCTTCGCGCGCGCGCCGGTGTCGATGCCGAGCGAGGTCGCGCCCTCGGGCGATCGTGCAAGCAGGTTGTCGGCAACCGAGTCGAGCAGCTTCTGTGCGTCGCTCTCGGGTCCGGTCTGCAAGGCTGCGGCGGGGCCGGCGATCGCGAGGCTCGCCCCGCCCGCGCCGAGCGTGGCGAGCGTTTGGCGGCGGCTGACGGGGATGGAAAGCGGATGTTGCACTGGCGGCTCCCTGCGACTTGTTTCTTGTGAAACCTGTCTAGGGGGCACGGCGCGCCGGTCAACGAAAAGGGGGCGGAAAAGCCGATGCTAGCCCGCCCCCTGTCGAAAATTATGGACCGTCTATCAGTCGGTAAGGTCGGCGGGTACCTTGCCGCCGTTCGCGGCGAGTTCGCGCATCACGGCCTTGTGCAGCCAGATGTTCATTTCGGCGCTGCCGTCGAGTTCACCGGTATAGCCGAGTTCCTGCGCCAGCTCCTTGCGGTTGGCGAGGCTCGAATCGATGCCGAGCAGCTTCATCAGGTCGACGATCGATGTGCGCCAGTTGAGATCCTGCCCGGCGTTCGCGGCCTCGGCGGTGAGGATGGCGTCGACGTCGACCGGTGCTGCCGCGGCCGCCGCCATCGCCTGCGTCGCGGCGTCGAGCGCGGTGCCGACGGGGCTGGGTGCGGCTGGAGCGGCGGGTTCTGCAGCGACGGCCTTTTTGCCGAAAATGGCGTCCTTGATCTTGCCGAAAATGCTCATTGTACAAGCTCCCACTAGAAACCGCGTCTCGACCCGACAGGCGAGTCGCACAGTCGCAGGCTAGGACTATGCATTTGAGAATGACAGTCAAATGAACGACTCCTCCTCTTCTCCCCTGCTGCTATACTCCTTCTTATCGGCACGGCGTCCGGTCCGTGTTGAAGCGGGAGTATGACGACATGAATCTCACCGACATATTGGCGCAGGCCGGCGGCATCGAATCCATGGCGAAGGAGTTGGGCATCCCCCCCGCCATGGCGAAGCAGGGCGCCGATGCGCTGCTTCCCGCGATCCTCGGCGGCTTCAAGAAGCAGGCGCAAGCGGGCGGCGGGGGCGCCGAAGGACTCGGGGCTCTCGGCGGACTGCTCGGCCAGCTCGGCGGCGGCGGCCTCCTCGACTCGGTGCTCGGATCGCAGCCCACTCCGGTGAGTCAGGGCAATGAGGTGCTCGGTCAGATTTTCGGATCGAAGGATGTCAGCCGCTCGGTCGCCGGGCAGGCGGCGGCGCAGACCGGGATCGACACGGGCATTCTCAAGCAGATGCTGCCGATGCTGGCGATGATGGCGGCGGGTTATATGGCGAAGCAGGGCGGACAGGGTGGCGCCGGCGGCGGCCTTGGCGGCATGCTCGGCAATGTCCTTGGCGGTGCGCTGGGCGGCGGCACCGCGCCGTCGGCTGGCGGTCTCGGCGGAATCGGCCAGATGCTCGACATGGACGGCGACGGCAATCCGCTCGACGACATCATGGGCATGGTGAACAAGATGCGCGGATAAGCGGCGGCCCCTCCCGCTTGGGAGGGGCGCGCTTACGCTGCGATCAGGCGCAATTCCTCGCGGAAATCCTCGTCCACCCCGATGCGGCTTCGCATCGGGGTGACGCTGCTATCGACGTCGGCGTCGCCTTCCTCGAACAGGGCGCACGCCGCTTCGCCGCCGCGGGCGAGGCTGTAGCGCTGCGTCACACGGCCGGTCGGCCTGAACCCGAGCTTGCGCAGCACTGCGCCCGACGCCGGATTGTCGAGGAAATGGCCCGCCGACAGCTTCGGCAGGTTCATCGCGCGTGCGATATGGACGAGCTGACGCCCCGCCTCGGTCGCGAAACCGAGGCCCCAATAGGCGCGCGCGATCCAGTAACCCATTTCGGAATCGCCCTCCGGACCCGGCGAAATGCCGCAGCCGCCGACGAGGCGGGGCGCGCCGCCGGTGCGCGCGAAGATAAGGAAGCGCGGCTGGTCGGGGTCGATCGGCTTGCTGAGGAATTCCCGCGCCTGCGCCTCGCCATAGGGCCAGGGCGCGGTCGCGAGATTGCGGACCACCGCTTCCTCGCCGATTGCCTGGGCAAGCGCCGGGGCATCCTCCAGCCAGCCGGGCCGCAGCAACAGTCTTTCGGTACGCGCGAACATGTCTTCTA
>NZ_JAEMQX010000128.1 GCF_016463645.1 Sphingopyxis sp.
CGCGCGCTCCAGCCGGTGTTCCACTCGGGGCTGTTCCGCGTCTACACCAACACCGACCTGCTCGGCTGCGAGCTTGGCGGCGTGCTCAAGAATATCATCGCGATCGCGGTCGGCATGGGCGACGGGCTCGGTGCAGGCGACAATACGCGCGCGGGGCTGATGACGCGCGGGCTTGCCGAAATCACCCGGCTCGGCGTGGCAATGGGCGGGCGGCCCGAGACATTTGCGGGGCTCACCGGCATGGGCGACCTCATTGCGACCTGCACCAGCTCCTTGTCGCGCAACCGCCACGTCGGCGTCGAACTCGGCAAGGGGCGGCCGATCGAGGAGATCATTGCGGGGATGAACATGGTCGCCGAGGGGGTGAAGAGCGCGCCGACGGTGATGGCGCTTGCCGATCGCTACGGCCTCGCAATGCCGATCGCGCGCGACGTGTTCGATGTGACGCAGGGTCGGCGGACCGCTATGGACGTGTTTCGCGGCCTGTTGAAATCGAGCGTCGGCGACGAGGCGCATCCCGGCTGAAATCCGCGGGTTCAGCCGATTCTTCCGCAGGCCGTGCCGAATCGCCGATGGCCCGAGAATAAAATGTCCCGCTCTTTCGTTTCTTCTCCTGTCCAACAGGGTCCAGAAGGAGACGAACGATGAAAAAATGGACGACTCTGGCGATGCTCGCCGCTCTCCCGGCTACGGCCGCGGTGGCCGCCGTTCCCTATGGTTCGATGCCCCCGGGTTTCGAAGCACCGCACATCCGCTCCACGCCGATCGCGGGTATCGTGAATCAATATTGGTACAATTACAAAGCCGACATCCTCGAGGCCGAGAAGGAACTCACCAGCGACCTTCGCCATGCGACCGACCGCGAGGATCGCTGGGACGCGTGGGACGAATGGGAAACCGAGGTCGTCGATGCGGATAAGGATTATGTGAAGGAAATGCGCAAGAAGGGCTATCGCAGCGGCCGCGTGACGGTCGGCGGATAATGCTCGGGCTCCCCGGACCCTTGCTCCGGGTCGCAGGGAAGGGCGGGTGTCATGGGGCACCCGCCCTTTTCTTATGTCAGGATGATGCCTCGGCGAGCAGCGCCCGCGCTTCCTCGCCCTGCCAGTCGATCGCGCCGACGACGCGCCATATCTCGCGGCCGTCGGCGTCATAGAAGATACTCGTCGGCAGCGCGCTGTTCGCGGCGTCGAGCAGGCCGTTCTCGGGATCGAGATAGGGTTGCAGCGCTTTCAGGCCGGCTTTCTGAAACCAGGGATCGACAACTTCGGCGCCCTTCAGATCCTGCGCCACCGCGATGACGGTCATGTTTTCGCTTTTTGCCGCGAGGGCGTCGAGCGTCGGCATTTCGGCGACGCAGGGTGCACACCATGTCGCCCACAGATTGACCAGCAGCGGTTTGCCGCGGAACGACGCCAGCGTCACCGCGGCATCGTCAGGACCGCGAAACGCCGCGGCGGGGGCGGCTTCGCCCTTGTGGCTGCGGTCGATCATATATTCGAACCGGCCGACGCCCTTCGCTTGGACCGCCGAAACTTTTGCTTGGCCTTGCCCGGCTTGCTCACCGCCTGGCTTTTCCCTATCGCAGCCGGCGACTGATCCGGCCAGCAGGACGGCGAGGATCGCAAGGGACGGATTCGGGACGCGGCGGATGGCGAATACTCCGGACAGCAACAGCATGTGGGGCGGCCGCTTCGGTGGCGGACCCGCGGCGATCATGCAAGAGATTAACGCCTCGATCCCCGTCGACAAGCGCCTGTGGGAAGAAGATATCACCGCCAGCCGCGCGCACGCCGCGATGCTCGGCGCTACGGGAATCATCGACGCCGGGGACGCCGTGGTCATCGATCGCGGTCTTGCCCAGATCGCGGGCGAATTCGCCGCAAACGGCGTGCCCGTCGATCTTGCGCTCGAAGACATCCACATGACCGTCGAATCGCGGCTGAAGGAACTGGTCGGCGAAGCCGCCGGACGCCTCCACACCGCGCGCTCGCGCAACGATCAGGTCGCGACCGATTTTCGCCTGTGGGTGCGCACCGCGTGCGAGCGCATCGACGCGGGGCTGAAGGCGATCCAGACCGAGCTTCTCGCGCGCGCCGACGAACATGCGGACAGTATCATGCCCGGCTTCACGCACCTGCAGGTCGCGCAGCCGGTCACGCTCGGCCATCATCTGCTCGCCTATGTCGAGATGTTCGGCCGCGACCGGGGCCGCTTCGCCGATGCCCGCCGTCGCCTCAACGAATCGCCGCTCGGCGCCGCCGCGCTCGCCGGGACCAGCTTCCCGCTCGACCGCGACGCGACCGCGTCGGCTCTCGGCTTCGACCGCCCGATGGCGAACAGCATCGATGCGGTCTCGGACCGCGACTTTGCGCTCGAATTCTGCGCTGCGGCGTCGATCGCCGCGATCCACCTCTCGCGCCTTGCCGAAGAGATCGTGATCTGGGCCAGCCAGCCCTTTGGCTTCATCAGCCTGCCCGACGCCTGGTCGACCGGCAGCTCGATCATGCCGCAAAAGCGCAATCCGGACGCAGCCGAACTGGTGCGCGGGCGCGCGGGCATGTTGCTCGGCGCTTTCCAGCGGCTTTCGGTGATCGTGAAGGGGCTTCCGCTCACCTACTCGAAGGATCTGCAGGACGACAAGGAAACGGTCTTCAGTGCCTTCGACGCGCTCGCGCTGTCGCTCGCCGCGATGACCGGCATGATCGAAACGCTGACTTTTCGCACCGATCGCATGCGCGCGCTTGCCGCCTCGGGCTATTCGACCGCGACCGACCTCGCCGACTGGCTGGTGCGCGAAAATGGCCTGCCGTTCCGCGAGGCGCACCATGTCGTCGGCGCCTGCGTAAAGCGCGCCGAGGAACTGGGTGTCGAGCTTTCGGTCCTGCCGGCCGCTGACGCTGCCGCGATCCATGCCGCGGTTACGCCCGATGTGCTCGCGGCGCTCACGGTCGAGGCATCGGTCGCCAGCCGCATGAGCTATGGCGGCACGGCGCCCGAACGGGTAAGGCAGGCCGTCGCCGCGGCCCGTGCGGCGCTCGAAGGAACGATTTGATGGCGACCAAGCGCCTCATTCTTTTTGGCATAGCTGCCACCGCGCTGCTCGGCGCGTGCGGCAGCAAGGAAGATCTGAAGCCCGTGGCCGGTCAGCCCGCCCCGGTGATTCCCGTCGGCGCGACCCGCGCCCCGACTACGGAGGAGCTTACGACGCCTGACGCGCAGGCCCGGCCCGCGCGCAGCGACGAACTTCTCAAACGGTCCGAACAACGTGAACCCGACGATTTCGACCTGCCGCCTCCGGGCTGAGCTTCAGGACTTTTGACAATGAATCATTTTGAAATTCGTGACGGCGTGATGCACGCCGAAGACATTCCTTTGCCGCGCATCGCCGAGGAAATCGGTACCCCCGTCTATGTCTATTCGCGTGCGACGCTCGAACGCCACGCGCAGGCGTTTCGCGACGGGCTTAAGGATGTGCCGAAGAAGCACCTCGCTTTCGCAATCAAGTGCAACCCCAACCTCGGCGTGCTGCGCGTGCTCGCACGGCAGGGCTATGGCGCCGACGTCGTCTCGGGCGGCGAGCTCGAGCGCGCGCTCGCGGCTGGCATGGCGGCCGAGGATATCGTCTTTTCGGGCGTCGGCAAGACGCGCGCCGAACTCGCGCTAGGTCTCGACCGCGGTATCGGCCAGTTCAACATCGAGCATGAACCCGAGGGCGTCGCGCTCGCCGAGATCGCGGCGCGCAAGGAAATGACCGCGCCCGCGGTGCTGCGTGTCAATCCCGATGTTGACGCGGGCACACATGCGAAGATTTCGACCGGCAAGGCGGAGAACAAGTTCGGCGTCGGCATCGATGTCGCGCCCGAAATCTTCGGACGTCTCTCGGCGCTTCCGGGGCTCAACATGCGCGGTATTGCGGTCCATATCGGCAGCCAGCTCACCAGCCTCGATCCGCTCGAGGCGGCGTTCGAGCGCGTCGGCCGGCTTGTCGCCGATCTCCGCGCCGCGGGGCACAGCATCACCCACGTCGATCTCGGCGGCGGTCTCGGCGTGCCCTATAAGGCCGACGACAATCCGCCGAGCCCCGCCGAATATGGCGCGATGGTCGCGCGGGTGACGAAGGATTGGGACGTCACGCTGATGTTCGAACCCGGCCGCGTGATCGCGGGCAACACCGGCGTGCTGCTGACCGAGGTGCTTTGGGTGAAGCCCGGCGCGACAAACCCCTTCGTCATCGTCGATGCCGCGATGAACGACCTTGCGCGTCCGGCGCTCTACGATGCGTATCACGACTTCGTTGCGGTGAAGCCGTCGGGCGAGACGATGACCGCGTCGATCGTCGGCCCGGTGTGCGAGACCGGCGATACCTTCGCGCGCGACCGCGTGACCGACAGGGTCGAGGCGGGCGATCTCGCGGTCTTCCGCACCGCGGGCGCCTATGGCGCGACGATGGCGTCGACCTACAACAGCCGCAGCCTCGTCCCCGAAGTGCTCGTCGACGGCGACCGCTATGTCGTCGTAGCCGATCGCATCGCCGCGGGAACGATCATGGCCGCCGAGCGCGTGCCCGACTGGATCGACTGACGTGGAACAGCTTCCTCTCTTCCTGAACCTTCGCGGCCGCACGGTCGTGCTGGTCGGGGAGGGGGAGGCTGCCGATGCCAAGGCGCGGCTGATCGCGCGCGCGGGCGGACGAATCGTCGCCGAATGGGAAGAGGGCGCAGCGATCGCCTTCGTCGCGCTCGATGATGAGGATCAGGCCCGCGCTGCAGCGCGGGCGCTCCGCGCGCGCGGCCTGCTCGTCAACGTCGTCGACCGGCCCGATTTTTGCGACTTCACCACGCCTGCGATTGTCGATCGCGCGCCGGTAACGGTCGCGATAGGCACCGGCGGCGCGTCTGCGGGTCTTGCAAAGGCCGTACGTCAGCGTATCGAGACGCTGCTTCCCGCGCGGCTCGGCGCGCTCGCCTCGGCGCTTCACGCCGTGCGCGATGCGATGAAGGTGCGGTGGCCTGAAGCCGCCGATCGCCGTCGTGCGATCGACTCGGCGCTGGCGAAGGGTGGTGTACTTGATCCGCTCGATCGCAATGCGGCGGATCGGGTGAGCGACTGGCTCGCCGCCGGCCGCGTAATCCCCCTTTCGCGTCTGGAAACGGTCCGGTTGACCAGCGCCGACCCCGACGACCTCACGCTCCGCGTGGCACGCTTGCTCGGGGAGGCCGACCATATTTTCCATCCGCCCGGCCTTCCGGTGACGATCCTCGACCGTGCCCGCGCCGATGTCGTTCGCCATGTCACCGATGCTCCGCCTGCCGATCCGCCGCCCGGACTCTCCCTTTGGCTGCAGACCTGAGGCGTCGCGGCGCTATTCCCCGGTGACCCAGCCGAAGGCCTTGTCGCGGTCCCGGGGTTCGAAAACCCGATAGCTGATGAAAGGCAGCGTTGCGCTCTCGATCCGCGTCGCGGCCCGGATCCACGCCTGGTCGGCGACGACCGCGACGCGGCCGAAGCGGTCGAGCTTGCCGAACAGCGGCAGTGCGCGGGCCATATAGGCACCAAGCCCCTTGAGCTGGATGCCGTCGATCGCGTGCGTCTCCACAAAGACGTGCACCTTGTCATGCCGCGCCATCGCGACCTCGAGCCGGTCCATGATCCGGTCGAGGTCGTTGCCGCTGATCGTGGCGGACATGCTGACCGCGAGGACATCGTCGGCCGTATCGATTATTTCCATCGTCACACCTCTCCTCCGGTCAGCGGTAGAACACCCGGGCGGCGGCGCCGTTCCGGTCAGGGCGCGATCGCCAGCCCGTCGCCATTCTTGCCCGCGGCGATCCGGCGCAGCACCTCTCCGCTCGCGACGTTGATCTCCGCGACCTTGTCGTGCCCTGTCTCGGCCGCATAGAGCCGCTTCGAATCGGCGCTGAACAGCAGCGTCACCTGCCCCTTGACCTGCTCGCCCGACACTTTGATCGTCTTCAGGGGCGTGCGCGTCTCAGCGTCGAACAGGCTGATCGTGCCCGATGCGATATTGCTGGTCGCAACGAGCTCGCCGTCGGGGCTCGCCAGCACGCGAATCGCCACCGGGTCGACCGGCTGCTCGGCGATCTTCTCGCCTGACGCGGTATCCCAGATCGACACGCGTGGCGCATCGAGGTCGCCGACCCACAATTCGCGGCCGCGCTTCGCCAGCGCCAACCCCTCCGGCTTGCCGCCTATCGTCAGGTCACGCAGCTTCCGGCCTTCCTTCAGGTCGAGCACGCTCACCGTTCCGGAGCCGATGTTGGCGGTGTAAGCGGTGCGATTGTCGGGTGCGACGACGACCATGTGGGTGCCTTTCTGTCCCGTCGCGATCGAGGTGAGCTTGCCGTCCGGGGCGACGACCGCGACCGACTCGCTTCCCTCGGTCGTCGCGACGAGCCGTCCGTCGGGCAGCCAGAGCAGCCCGTGCGGCCGCTGGTTCGGACTGAGGTCGATCGTTCCCAGCTTCGTGCGCTTTGCGACATCGAACACATCGATCGTCGTGCTGCCATAGGCGACGACAGCTGCCTGTCTGCCGTCGGGCGAGATCGCAATCTCGTGCGGCATCTTGCCCGTCGGCAGGCGCGCCAGCTCCGCGCCGCTGTCGAGCGCGATGAGGCTCAACGTGTCTTCACCCTTGTTGCCGACGAGCAGGGTTTCGGCGACCGCCGGACTGGCGAACAGGACGCCGGCAAGGACGGCGATGGGGGCATGGCGCATGATCAATCTCCCGATTGCGATGGCCCATCCTATCCCGCGCTGCCCTCCCGGCAACCGCGCTTCGACCAGCAACATGCCCCCTATTACGATAAGTTAACTCGGCGATCTGCGCGCCCGCGTCTAGCCCGGTCGGCGGCGGTACATGTCGCGCCGCCAGTCAGGACAGGAGGGGAATATGGAGCTGCCGTCGATCGATATCGCCGCGCTGCCGCTGCTCGATACCGCGGTCGGGCTGTTCGGGTCGCTGGTGGGCGAAAGCGTATCGTCGGGGCCGTCGGTCTTCGAGATCGCGGTCACCATCGCGCTGATCATCCACGATTGATCGCGGGCGGGGCGGGCGGCGGCATTCGTCGCCCCCGTTCCCCCATCTTTCGCATGACCGCCGAACGCTCGCGCCATGACCATTTTCCCCGCGCCGACGCCGCTCGCCGTCAGCGCATTCGCGTCGCGGTTGCCGCCGCCGATGCGGACTGGCGCGCCATCGATAGCGCGCCGGGCGGCTTGCTCGCCGCTATCGAAGCGCTGAGGGGTGCGTCTGCCGACATCGCCGTTGCGCGGCTGCTGCCCTGGCTCGACGACATGAGGTGGCTGCAAGACCGGTTGGGCGTGGCGCTCGCGCTGCTCGCGGCCGATCCCTTCCTGCGCCCGCCGTTACGGCTCGTAGCTGGGAGCGACGGAGGCACCGGCGGGCTCCTCTTGGCCGATCATGGCGCGGTCCGCCTGACGCTCCTCGTCCGGCCTGCGGAGGGCAGTGTCGAGGCCCCGCCAAATTGCGTCTTCGTGCCGGGTCGCGCCGCGATCCGCGTTATCGCAAGCGGCGGCGCGTCGCTGATATCGCACGAGGTCGCGGTCAGCGCCGCCGAGGAAACGGGCGGTTTCATGGCCTCTGTCGCAGCGCAATGCCATAGCCATCCGCCACGCCCGCTCCGCAACGGCGAGACGCTCCACCTCGACACCGCGCGGCAAAGCCATAGCCTCGTCGGCGCGAAGCGCGACATATTGCTCCTCGAACTCGCCGTTCAACCGCCGTCACCGCTCCCGATCCGCGCCTATGATATCGCGAGCGGCCGGCTGATCCATGTCAGCGCCTCGCGCCGGGACAGCAGTTTTCGCGCCATGGCGCTGACCCTGCTTCGCCAGTTCGGCCGCACCGACGCCGCGCCGCTCTTCGCCTCGGAAACGCGAAGCGAGGATTTCGCGGCCCGCTGGAATGCGATGCGCGAACTGGTGGCGCTCGATCCCGCCGCTACGCGTTCCCGTCTCGCGGCGATGGCGGCCGCCGATCCGCATCCCGAGGTGCGTGGAGCGGCGGCGGCGGCCGAGAGGCTCATCTTTCCGCCTTCCGGTGAGACGGGGCGGGAAGGGGGTGGAGGGATGGGGCTTTGCACAAGCCGGGCGCCCTCCACCCCATATTGCACGGACCATCAGTAACCATGCCGCGCCTGATCGATCCGCCTGCGGGCTCCGCACTCGATCTGGACGAGGTGATCGCGTGCCTCGATGAAAGCGGCGTCGACCTCGCGCACGAGGACAGTATCGCGCGCTGCACCGACCTCCTCGCAGGCCTGCAACGCAACCGGGATTTCCTGGCCGACCGCGTGATCGCCGCGCTCAAGGCCAGCTACGCCGACCAGCTCGAAATCAACCGCTATTCGGCGCAGGTCTTCCTCCTCCACCGAAACCCGCGCGGCTTCTATCTCCGCGCCAACCTCTGGCCCGCCGCTACCGACGCCGTACATGTCGCGAGTGGCGCGGCGGCCTTCTCCTACGGTGTGCCGCACGACCATAACTTCTCCTTCCTGACGACCGGCTATTTCGGCCCCGGCTATGTCAGCGACTATTATGACTATGACGCCGAGTACGTGGACGGCCGCCTCGGCGAGCCGCTGGGCCTCCGCTTCGTCGAGCGTAGCAGTCTCACCGAAGGCCGGATGATGCTCTATCGCGCCCACCGCGACATCCACAGCCAGCTCCCGCCGGAAAGCTTCTCGGTCAGCCTCAACATCATGGACGAGGGCGAGCACGTTCCTTGGCGAGACCAATATATCGTCGACCTCGAAGCCGGCATGATCGCAAGGCGCCCGACGCTGACGAGCGGCGAGATCCTGCTCCGCTGCGCGGTGCATCTGACCGGGAACGGCCGCGATATCGCCGAGCAGTTCGCGAAGGCGCATCCGGTGCCGCGCGTCAGGGCGAATGCGATCGCCGCGCTGGCGGCTGTGGCGGTGGATCCCGACGCGGTGTTCGAAGGCGGGATGGCGGATTCCGATACGCGGGTGCGCGACGATTGCCGGCGCCGGCGCGCGCGGTAGCCAAGCCTGCTGACAGCGCGGCTTTCCGCTGCTAACGGGCCGCCATGACAACTCCTCTTTCGCATATCCGCAACTTCTCGATCATCGCGCATATCGACCATGGCAAGTCGACGCTTGCCGACCGGCTGATCCAGTTCACCGGGGGCCTGACCGCGCGCGAGATGTCGGCGCAAGTCCTTGATAACATGGACATCGAGAAGGAGCGCGGGATCACGATCAAGGCGCAGACGGTGCGCCTCAAGTACAAGGCGCACGACGGCGAGACGTACGAGCTCAACCTGATGGACACGCCCGGCCACGTCGACTTCGCCTATGAAGTGTCGCGCAGCCTTGCCGCGTGCGAGGGCGCGCTGCTCGTCGTCGACGCCGCGCAGGGGGTCGAGGCGCAGACGCTGGCGAACGTGTACCAGTCGATCGAGCATGATCACGAGATCGTGCCGGTGATCAACAAGATCGACCTGCCCGCGGCCGACGTCGACAAGGTGAAGGCCGAGATCG
>NZ_JAEMQX010000240.1 GCF_016463645.1 Sphingopyxis sp.
CGGAACAGCGCGAATTTGGCGTTGGTGTTGCCGACGTCGATCGCGAGCAGCATCTATTTACCCTCCGCAACGGGGCGGCGCAATTCGATGTCGCCCGCGTGAATCAGCATGGTCTCCCCGCCGTCGCGGCGCAAGCGCAGCGCGCCATCGGCGGCAAGGCCGTCGAAGAGGCCATCGATGCCCTGCTCGGAGACGTGGAGCGGCGTTCCCACCGGATGCCCGAGCGGCAACCAGGCGCGAACGATGCTCTCGACGCCCTCCTGCCGCCATGTCCACAGCGCATCGACCATCGCGACCGCAAGCACGTCGGCAAAGCGGTCACGGTCGACATGCGCGCCCCTGTCGGCGAAACAGGCGGTCGCACGGTCGGGCAGTTCGGGCGCCGACACCAGATTGACCCCCATGCCGATGACCACCGCGTTGCCGGTGCGTTCGAGCAGGATGCCCGAGCATTTGGCACCATCGACGAGGACGTCGTTCGGCCATTTCAGCCGGAAATCGACCATCGGGGCGAGCATCGTGACGGTCCGGGCGAGCGCGACGCCGGCAACGAGCGCCAGCGTCGCGGCAACAGGGTCGCTCGCGTGCAGATGGACCACGGTCGAGCCCATGAAATTGCCCTGCCCGTCGCCCCATGCGCGACCAAGGCGGCCACGCCCGGCGGTCTGGCGGTCGGCGACGAGCCAATGGCCTTCGCCGACATGCTCGCCGCCTGCCAGCCGCGCCAGCAGGTCGGCGTTGGTCGAACCTGTCTGCGCGATCCGCTCGATCGGCGGTATCAGAACAGCACCGCTGCTGCGCTGGCCGAAAGGACCGCCAGCGCGGGAATGAAGAGATAGCCGATGACCGAGAGCCACAGCGCGCTCGCGGTGATCACCGCATCCTCGACGATGGCTCCGCCGCCCTTCGGGAATTCGGTGTCCGACTTGTCGTCGAAGTACATCGTCTTGATGATCGCGATATAGTAAAACGCACCGATTACCGAGGCGACGATACCCGCGACCGCCAGCGGTACGAGGTTCGCGTTCACCGCGGCCTCGAACACCAGATACTTCGGCCAGAAACCGAACAGCGGCGGGATGCCGGCGAGGCTGAAGAAGAAGACCGACATCGCCGCGGCAAGGCCCGGGCGACGCTGCGACAGGCCGGCGAGCGCCGGGATGCTTTCGACCTGGTTGCCGTTCGCGTCGCGCAGCTGGATCACGACAAGGAACGCGCCGAGCGTGGTCAGCATATAGACGAGCAGATAGGTCAGCACGCTCTCGACCCCCTGCTGCGTTCCCGCAGCGAGGCCGATCAGCATGAAGCCGACATTGTTGATCGACGAATAGGCGAGCAGGCGCTTGATATTCTTCTGTCCGATCGCGCCGACCGCGCCGAGGATGATCGAGGCGAGCGACAGGAAGATGATGATCTGCTGCCAGGCTCCGACCGCGGGACCCATCGCGTCGATGACGACGCGCGTCATCAGCGCCATCGCCGCGACCTTGGGCGCGGTCGCGAAGAAGGTCGTCACCGGGGTCGGCGCGCCCTCATAGACGTCGGGGGTCCACATGTGAAACGGCACGGCGCTGATCTTGAAGCCGAGCCCCGCGAGCACGAACACGATGCCGAAGATCAGCCCGATGTTGAGCTCACCGCCGAGCACCTTCGCGATCCCGGCGAAATCGGTGGTGCCGGTGAAGCCGTAAAGCAGCGAAATGCCATAGAGCAGCATACCCGACGCGAGCGCGCCGAGGACGAAATATTTGAGGCCCGCTTCGCTCGACCGTTCGTCGGTGCGCATGAAGCTGGCGAGCACATAGGCCGCAAGGCTGTTGAGCTCGAGCCCGACATAGAGCGTCATCAGGTCGCGCGACGAGGCCATGATGCCCATGCCAAGCGCGGCGAACAGGACCAGCGTCGGATATTCGGCGCGCATCCCGCCGTTGAAGAAGCGCGGCGCGATGACGATGCAGACGAAGCTCGCGGCATAGATCAGCAGCTTGGCGAAACCACCGAAGCTGTCGACCGACAGCGTGCCCGAGAACACCGTGGTCTCGATGCCGAACAGCGCGACGACCGCAGCCGCGGCGGCGGCGAGCGTCAGCAGCGAGCTGAGCTGATAGAGGCCGACATTGCGGTCGCCGGCAAAAGTGCCGAGCATCAGCGTGATGAGCCCGCCGATCGTCAGGATCAGTTCGGGCCAGATGAGCGCGAGATCGGCGGTCATTGGACGCCTCCCGCATGGCTCGATCCGTGGGCGACTTCACCATGCGCCGCGGCAGGCCTGGGCTTGCCGACGGCAAGATGCGCGTCGCCTGCGGGCTTCGCCGGAGCGAGCCGCGCGACGACGGTCGTCACGTCGCCGCGCATCGGCGCGAGGAAGCTTTCGGGATAGACGCCCATCCACAGCGCCA
>NZ_JAEMQX010000129.1:0-1728 GCF_016463645.1 Sphingopyxis sp.
GCCGCTGACGATCTGGCGGCGACCGCCTTCGAGTTCGAAGCGCGTCCAGCCGTCATATTCATCGGCGCCCCCGAATTCGAGGCCAAGCGTCATCGTGCCGGTAACGGCGAGCTCATCGCTGTCGCGGCTGAGCACGGTCAGGTCGAGTGCGTCGCCGCCGCCGGTTTCCTGATAGCCGTCTTCCTTGAGCTTGTAATAGTCGACCGCGACCATCGGGCGCAGCGTGAGGCCGCCGACACGCGTGTCATAGGCTACCGAACCGGAGGCCGACCACAAGGTGCCGTCCCATTTGCCCTTCATCGTCTTCTCGATGTCCTCGGCACCGGCTTCGGCGCGGAAGATACGCGTGCCCTTGAAGCTGATCGGAGCGCCCGAGACGCGGGCGTTCGCGAGGAAGCCGTCCGAACGGAGGCGCCAGTGCAGCGCGCCTTCGAACTGGCTGGTGCTGACTTCATTGGCGTTGCTGCCGTTGCCGTCCTTGCCGCTCAGATAGCCGATCGAGCCACCGAAATTACCGACGTTGCTTTCGATTTCGGCACCGAGCGAGATGCCCCAGCCGCTTACGTCGTAGCTCGCAGTGTCGCCGACGCCCTTCGACGTGCCCCAGACCGCCTGATTGACCCAATAGCCCCACTTGCCCTCGTCCTGATAAGGCGCGCTGGGGTCCTGGAGATAGCGTGCCAGCGCACGTGAGCCTGAAGTAACGGTTTCGAAGACGCCGCCCTCATGTTCGGGCAGCATCTGTTGAAGCTGGCCACGGAACTGGTCGCCGTCGGTGATGCCGAGGAAGACATCCTCGATCTTCTGATCGGCAATGACGGCGTCGAGCACGGCGTCAAACGCGCCCGATTCCGAACGGTTGAGCCCGAGCTCGGTGGTGCTTTTGCGCGACACGTCGACGATCAACTGCGTCGCGTTCGAGGTCAGCGTTCCCTTGTAGAGGAAGGGAAGCAGCGTTTGCGAAGCGGTGAGGTTGTTCGCGCCGGTAATCGACCCGGCGGTCAACACGATATGCTGGCCCTCGGCCTGCTCGATGCTCGTCAGCCTGAGCGCGAGCTTCGATTCGGCGCCAAAGCTGGCGTTGCCGGTCACCTGAAGGTTGGTTCCCGTGTTGCCGGTATCGAGCAGCACGCCGAGCGTCCCCTTGTCGGAGACGGCGAGCGACGAGATCGACGCCGCGCCGCTGACGTCGAAGGTGCCGCCGGCGACCGACACGGCCAGGCCCTGCGAATTGGCGAGCGTGCCCGAGAAGATCGACGTGCCGCCAATGGTCAGCGTATCGGTACCGCCGCCAAAGTCGGCGAGCCCGGTGAACTTCGAGGTTCCCGCGAGCGTCATCGTGTCGTCGCCGGCCCCGAAGCTGGCGTTCCCGGCATAAGTCGCGTCGCCCGACAGCGCGAACTTGTTGTTACCGGCGCCAAAGAAGCTGTTCCCCTTCACCGAACCGTCGGCGATGTCGAAAACATCGTTGCCGCCGCCGAACCGCACGTCGCCGACGATGCTGGGCGCGGTGATGCCCGACGCCACTGCGGTCTGCTTGACCGTCGCGCCGTTGTTGTTCGCCGACAGGTCGATCGCGATGTTTCGGTCGGACGAGGCGAGCGCACCGCTCGCGCTGATCGCTCCGCTGTTTTCGACCGTGCCGACCTTGCCCGACAGATCGACGATCGCGCGGGCGGTGCCGTTGTCGCCGCCGGTCTTTGCAACGATCGACCCGCTGTTACGGAT
>NZ_JAEMQX010000129.1:1738-9396 GCF_016463645.1 Sphingopyxis sp.
GTTACGGATCAGCGGGACGTCGCCGCCGGTCTCGATCAGGACAGCCGTTGCAACCGCGCCCGCAGCATTGCCGGCGGTCGTCGCCTCGATCTTGCCGGCGTTACGGATTTCCGGGGTGGTCGCGCCGCTGCCGATGCGGATGGCGGTCGCGGCGGCGTCCTTCGAGAGTGCGGTTACGCTGCCTGTTCCGCCGATGCCGATGCCGCCCGCGATGGTGACCGCGCCGCCGAGGCCGCCGATCTGGATCGCGTTGCCGTCCTTGCCGGCGTAGAGGCCGTTGCCGAGTACCGCGCCATCGATGATGAAACCGAGGCCGGTGCCCGTGCCGGGTACCGCGCCGATCGCCACGGCGCGATCCGCCGAGCCGATCCTGATCGCGGCCGCCGAACCGAAGGAGCGAACGAGCGCATTGCCTTCCTTGTCGTCGTCGATGCCGTCCTTGTCCTCATCCTTGTCATCGGCCTTGGTATCCTTGGGCGCGACGGCGAGGATGATGCCGCCCGTCACATCGCCTTCAACCGAAAGCGCGCTGCCGCCGATCAGCAGATCGTCGGCGTCGAGCTTCGACGGGTCGGCGGGAGGCGTGGTAAAGCGGTAGCCGGTCGAGGTCAGGCTGCCCTGGACGACGAGCGCGCCGGTGATATCGCCGGCGAGCCGTGCGCCGATCGCATCGACGCCCTGCGCGGCAATCGTGCCGGCAAGGCGGACATTGCCCGTCACATTCTGGAGACCGACACCAAGCGCGCGGTCGCCGATGACCGTGACCGAGCCGTCGTTGGTGAAATTGCCGGTCAGCGGACCGCCGAGGCGAATCCCGGCCGAATCATTGCCTTCGATCGAAATCGCGCCCGAATTGACGATGTTGCCGGAGAAGGCACCCGCTGTAGCGATCCCGACACGGTTGCTGCCGATGGCGAATGCGCCGTCGAGGTCGCCGTCATTGTCGATGTCAGTGGGGGCATAGGTTTCGCCGATGGTGATCTTGCCGGTGGCGCTGTTCGTGATCCCGCCCGACGTCCCCGCGTTTGCGAGAATACCCGTCGCGCCGTCGACGTTGCTGAATTCGATTGTGCCTTCGTTCACGACCTTGTGATTGCTGTCGATCGTGACCGCCGGGCCTGTTGCGGCCGGCTTGATCGATCCGGCGGCGACGATCTTGATATCGTCGGCGGCGCCGGACTTGATCGTCGACGTCCGTACCGGCGTCGTGGTAGCGGTGCTGATCGTCGTTTCGGCATAGGCCGTCGTCGAAAGAAGGGTAGCCAGGCAGGTGGAGGCCAGCAGGGTTTTGCGCATCGGGTTCCTCTTGAGATCGGGGCCGGGATGTCTCCCCGGCGACAACCACAAGACGGAGTTGCGTCTGCGCAGCCTTGGAAAAAATCTTTGTCGGTGCCTCAATTCAGTTTTGGGCGGTGACGATCCATGCGGCGCCATCGATCAGCACCGAGCGGTCGCCAGGCTGTTTTGCGAACGCGGCGCGAACGGCAACGGCCGCTTCCGCGCGCAATTCTTCAGGCTGATCGGCAAGCCCACGCGACAGCGGTCCGACCTGAAATGCCATGTCGAGCGCATCATCGACGGCCTCTTCCCGCGTGGTGCCGCGACCGTAGGAAATGTTCGTATCGAACGGCGCTATATCGATCGCGACAAAGCCTGCTGCGGACAGAATATCGGCTAGCCGTTGCCGATTGCCGAAGGCAAAGGGACCGGGCGCGTCCGGATCGACGGGCGCGGGCTGCACGATGTTCCGGATCGCCGCCATGGGCAGGCGCACCCAGCCATTCTCCTGCGCGCCGCGCCAGCAGACGAAGGCGAGCCTTCCCTCCGGCTTCAGTGCACGCCGCATATGCGTGAAGGCAGCCACCGGGTCATCGAAGAACATCACGCCGAAGCGGGAGAAAAGCACGTCGAAACCTCCCGCCGGCAGCGGCGTGGTGGTGGCGTCGGCGCATCGAAACTCGACCTGTGCGCCGACGGGAGTCGCGGCGCGCGCTATCTCGACAAGCTGCCTCGAAATGTCGATGCCGAGCACGTACCCGTCGGGTCCGGTTTTCTCCGCTAGCGGGAAGGTCGAGGTGCCCGAACCACAGCCGATATCAAGGATGTGCTCGCCGGGCTGCGCATTGGCGGCCGTCAGCGCAGCATTGCCGAAATCTTCCAGCATCAGGTCGAGCCGCGCCAGATTGGCGGCCCAGCGGGTTCCGCTATCGCCATTCCAGTCATGAGTCGGGGCGGGCTGGGTATCGGACATCGGCAAACTTTCTTGTTGCGAATAATTCTCAATTGGGCGCGCCGAGCGGAAAGGGCAAGGTGCGCGCATAGCTATGCCTTGTTGCATCGCCCCCGGCTGTGCGACATGCCAAGATGGCACCGGCCATGCGGGACCGGCAAGGGAGAGTCATGAGCGAACGGATCGTCACGGTGGACATCGGCGGCACGCATGCGCGCTTCGCAATCGCCGGGATCGAAGGCGGCCGAGTGGTGTCGCTCGGCGAGGCGACCACGCTCCACACCAAGGATCATGCAAGCTTTCAGACCGCGTGGCAGGATTTCGAGCGTCAGCAGGGCGGCGCATTGCCGCGTGCAGTCGCCATTGCGATCGCCGGGCCGACGCGCGGCGACATCATCCGTTTCACCAACAATCCGTGGATCATCCGCCCCGCATTGATCAACGAGAAGCTGAACGTAGACCGCTATGCGCTGGTCAATGATTTCGAGGCGGTCGGCCATGCGGTGGCGCAGGCCGACGAAAACTATTTCGAGCGGCTTACCGGTCCCGACGAGCAGCTGCCGACCACCGGGACGATCACGATCATCGGACCGGGCACCGGGCTCGGCGTGGCGCATGTGTGGCGCGACGGCGCCGATTATCGTGTTCAGGCGACCGAAGGCGGGCATATCGACTTCGCGCCGCTCGACAGCATCGAGGATGCGATCCTTGCGCGGCTGCGCAAGCGGCACCGGCGTGTGTCGATCGAGCGGATCGTTTCCGGGCCCGGGATCGTCGACATCTATGAAACGCTGGCGGCGCTCGAAGGGCGCTCGATCCCGCGGTTCGATGACAAGGCGATCTGGACCAATGCGCTGGAAGGAGGCGACAGCCTTGCCGCGGCGGCGGTCGATCGCTTCTGCCTGTCGCTCGGCAGTGTCGCGGGCGACCTTGCACTGGCGCAGGGCGCGAGCGGCGTCGTCGTCGCGGGCGGGCTTGGCCTGCGCATTCGCGACAGCCTCGTGCGCTCCGGATTTCCCGAACGCTTCATCGAAAAGGGCCGTTTCGAGGGTTTCATGTCGGCGCTGCCGGTCAAGCTGATCACGCACCCGCAGCCCGGCCTGTTCGGCGCTGCGGCGGCGTTCGCGCGCCTGCATCCCTGACGCAAATATCGCTGGCATCGAGCGGAGAAAATCGGCAGCAAGGGAACCACGCTTCCTGAAGGATTTCGCACCAAGTGTCCGCCCGCCCCGTCCTCGGCATCATCGCCTGCAACCGGCAGGTCGGAGCCGAATATGCGCAGGCGGTGATGAACCGCTATGCAATGGCGGCGATGCGGCACGCCGATTGCGCTGCGCTGCTGATCCCGTCGCTTCCCGACTATATGCGTGCCGACGAAATCGTCGATCGGCTCGACGGTGTGTTGCTCACCGGATCGCCGTCGAATATCGAACCCGTGCGCTATGGCGAGGATGATGCGGGCGAGGGGCCGTTCGACCCCGACCGAGACCGGATGATGCGCGATCTCGTCGAGGCCGTCATCGCGGCGGAGCGCCCGCTGTTCGGTATCTGCCGCGGCTTTCAGGACATCAATGTCGCGCTCGGCGGAACGCTGCGCCGCGACACGGCGACCAACGGCGAATTGCTGCAGCATCACACGCCTGACGGCACCTTGTTCGACGCGATGTTCGATCACCGCCACCATGTCGATCTGGTCAAGGGCGGAATGCTGGCCTCGGCTTATGGCGCTTCGTCGCTCGACGTGAACTCGGTCCATTATCAGGGGGTAGGTCGGTTGGCCGACGGCCTGTCGGTCGAGGCGCGCGCGCCTGACGGGCTCGTCGAGGCCTTCAGTGCGCGCCCGAACGGTGCGCCGTTGCTTGCCGTGCAATGGCATCCCGAATGGGCGGTCGACGGAAATGCCGAAAGCCAGACCTATTTCCGCCTGCTCGGGCAGGCCCTGCGAGGCTCGCTATGAACCGGCGCATCACGCGTTACGACCGCTATCTCGCGCGGATCAGCTTCTCGCCCTGATTTTCCGGATCCGGTTTCTTTCCGTTTCCAGACAATCAGGAGTTTCAGCATGCCCCGCAATCACGACATCGCCGAACTGCGCCGCCTCGACGTCGCGCACCATCTTCCCGCGCAGGCCGACTGGGCCGAGATCGAAAAGCTCGGCGGCAGCCGTATCGTAACCCATGCCGAGGGCTGTTATATCCATGACGGCGACGGCCACCGCATCCTCGATGGCATGGCGGGCCTGTGGTGCGTCAACGTCGGCTATGGCCGCGAGGAATTGGTCGAGGCGGCGGCGGCGCAGATGCGCGAGCTGCCCTTCTACAACACCTTCTTCAAGACCGCGACGCCGCCGACCGTGACGCTCGCGGCGAAGATCGCATCACTCACCGGCAACCGTCTGCCGCACATCTTCTTCAATGCATCGGGCAGCGAGGCGAACGACACCGTGTTCCGCATGGTGCGCCATTACTGGAAGCTGAAGGGTGAGCCGAAGCGCACCGTCTTCATCAGTCGATGGAATGCCTATCATGGCTCGACCGTGGCGGGTGTCTCGCTCGGGGGCATGAAGGCGATGCATGTGCAGGGCGATCTGCCGGTCCCGGGCGTCGAGCATGTGCGCCAGCCCTATGCCTATAACGAAGCGCAGGGGATGACCGAGGATGAGTTCTGCGACGCCTGTGTGCAAGCGATCGAGGAGAGGATCCTCGAGGTCGGACCCGAAAATTGCGCCGCCTTCATCGGCGAGCCGGTGCAGGGCGCCGGGGGTGTGATCATCCCGCCCAAGGGTTATTGGCCGAAGGTCGAGGCGGTTGTGCGCAAATACGGACTGCTCCTCGTCTCGGACGAGGTCATCTGCGGTTTCGGACGCACGGGCAGGATGTGGGGGCATGAAACGATGGGCTTTACGCCCGACCTGATGCCGATGGCGAAGGGGCTGTCGTCGGGCTATCTTCCGATCTCGGCGACCGCGGTCGCGGGCCATGTCGTCGATGTGCTCAAGACCGGCGGCGATTTCGTCCACGGCTTCACCTATTCGGGCCACCCGGTCGCCGCCGCCGTGGCACTCAGGAATATCGAGATCATCGAGCGGGAGGGGCTGGTCGAGCGCACCGGTAGCGTCACGGGACCGCATCTGGCGAAGGCGCTCGCGACGCTGAACGATCATCCGCTCGTCGGCGAGACACGCTCGGTCGGGCTGCTCGGCGCGGTCGAGATCGTTGCCGACAAGGAAACGCGCGCACGCTTCGGCGGGGCCGAAGGGACCGCGGGACCAATGGCGCGCGACGCGTGTATCGCGAACGGGCTGATGGTACGCGGCATCCGCGACAGCCTCGTCATGTGCCCGCCGCTGATCATCACCACCGAACAGATCGACGAGATGGTTGCCATCATCCGCAAATCCCTGGATGAGGTGATGCCCAAGCTCCGGGCGCTCTGAACGGGAAAGATCAAACCCTTATGCCTTCCGGCCTTTTTGCCTTGCTCGACGATATTGCGACGATTGCCAAGGTCGCTGCCGCGAGCATCGACGATATCGGCGCCGCGGCGTCGAAGGCCGGGGTGAAGGCGGCAGGGGTGGTCGTCGACGATACCGCGGTGACGCCGCGCTACGTCACCGGTTTTACCCCCGACCGCGAGCTGCCGATCATCTGGCGGATCACGAAGGGCTCGATCTTCAACAAGCTGGTGCTGATCCTGCCGGCGCTGCTGCTGCTCTCGACCTTCGTACCGTGGGCGATCACGCCGCTCCTGATGCTGGGCGGCGCCTATCTCTGCTTCGAGGGCGCCGAAAAGGTGCTGCACTCGCTGCAGGAGGACAAGACAAGCCTTGCCGAAGATGCCGAGATCGTCGCCGACAAGGACCATGAAGAGGCGATGGTGAAGGGCGCGGTGCGCACCGACTTCATCCTGTCGGCCGAGATCATGGTGATCGCGCTGAACGAGGTGCTCGACGAGCATTTCGCGATGCGCGCAGCGACGCTCGCGGTCGTCGCGGTATTGATCACCATAGCGGTTTACGGCGTCGTCGGATTGATCGTGAAGATGGACGACATCGGCCTGCATATGGCGAAGGAAGGCAATAGCGCACGCCGCGCGATCGGGCGCGGGTTGGTGTCATTCATGCCGAAATTGCTGGCTGCGCTGGCCGTCATCGGGACCGCGGCGATGCTGTGGGTCGGCGGACAGATCGTGCTGCACGGGCTGCACGAATATCATATCGGCGGCATCGCCGAGGCGCTGGAATCGCTCGCGCATTCGATTGCCGGAGGGCTGCCGCTGGAAGGGCTGTGGACCTGGCTGATCAAGGCGACCGGCGACGGCATCTTCGGCCTGCTGCTTGGCGGGGTGATCGTCGGGCTGTTGCACTTCGTGCCGGGAAAGAAGGCGGCACATTAATGGTCCATCGTCATCCCGGACTTGATCTTCCGGATCGGTGCGAACGAGTCCATATGTCTCGTTCGAGAGCGACGAAGGGCGCTTAAAGCCACAAAAGCCCCGCATGCGCGGATCGAAATTGTGTCCTTTGTGGCCTTAAGGGGACAAGGGATACCGACGTGCGCGTCGGAAAATGTCTCCTTTGTCGCTTCAGGGCAGTGAGCGATGCGGATCGGACAGACGGGGAGAAAGAGCCAAACCAAAGGCTCTCACACCGGAGTAATGTAGGAAAGCGCTTATTGCGGTGCGGCCGTCAGCCCAGCAAAACCACCGGGCTGTCGGCGCGCCAGTGCATGCTGACCCTGTCGTCCCAGGTGAAATCTTCCTGATCGTGGCGCGACAGGTTCGGGCGCGACACGCGGATGCGCGCGCCGGTTTCCAGCTCGATCTCGAACAGGGTGATATCGCCGAGGTAGCTCATGCCCTTGATCTTGCCGCGCGCGAAATTGTAGCCGTCCGGTGCATCCTGCGCCGCGGCCCTGACCGCCTTGCCTTCGCCGGGGACGTGGAGATAGATTTTCTCGGGCCGCAGCGCGACCCAGACATCGGCGCCGTGCGGTCCGGTGACGCCGTGGTTGAGATAGACCTTGCCGAGTCCCGGGCAGTCGACAGCGGCCTTGTCGGGCTCGTCGAGGGTCAGCTTGCCCTCGAAGATATTCACCGAGCCGACGAAATCGGCGACGAAACGGTTCGCGGGATATTCGTAGAGGTCCGACGGGGTTGCGAGCTGTGATACATCGCCCTTGTTTATCACGGCGATCCGGCACGCCATCGACAACGCCTCGTCCTGGTCGTGAGTGACGGTGACAAAGGTGATACCGACCTTTTCCTGCAGTTCCGAAAGCTCGAACTGCATCTGCGCGCGAAGCTTCGCATCGAGCGCCGACAGCGGCTCGTCGAGCAGCAGCACCTTGGGGCGCATGACGAGGCTGCGAGCGAGCGCGACGCGCTGGCGCTGGCCGCCCGACATCTGGTCGGGCATGCGCGTCTCGAA
>NZ_JAEMQX010000130.1:0-1786 GCF_016463645.1 Sphingopyxis sp.
GGCCGCTTTACGTCGAGGCTAGCACCAATCCGCGGAGCGGTTCGTGCACCGGCCATCTGGGGCTCCTTCTTGATTAAAGGGGGACCTAGCGGCCTCGCCCCAAAATAGCGCCAGCGTCTGGTCAGTCTGGGACCCCGCAAGAATGATTTTCCCGTTGTTGCCGAACGGTCATGTCATCCGCCGCGGGTGCCAATTTTTTGCCGTTTGTTCCCGAAGTTTCATTGTCGATGATACGAAGATTCAAAAACGAAACACTTCCAGGTTCGACAGCACGGAGCGAGGCGGAGAATCCGGCTCTAAAAGTCGATTGAGTGAGGAAAAGTCGGCGGAACAGCGTGCCGAGCACGCGAACCGGGAGCAGGAAGGCGGGGCGTGCGGATATCCAGCGCGTTCCATCGCGGGAGATGCCGCCGCCGGGCACGATCATATGGATATGGGGATGATGGGTCAGCGCCGAGCCCCAGGTATGGAGGACGGCGGTGATGCCGATCCGGGCGCCGAGGTGCTTGGGATCAGCGGCGATGGTCAGCATCGTGTCGGCGGCCGCCTTGAACAGCAGGTCGTAGACGAGCGCCTTGTTGTGGAAGGCGATCGTGGCGACCTCGGCGGGCAGCGTGAACACGACGCGGAAATAGCCGACCGGGAGCAGGTCGGCCTCGCGGGCCTCGAGCCAGGTGCGCGCCGCGGCGCCCTGGCATCTGGGGCAATGCCGGTTGCGGCAACTGTTGTAGGCGATCCGCCAATGCCCGCAGTCGGTGCAGGCTTCGACGTGTCCACCGAGCGCGGCGGTGCGGCAATGTTCGATCGCCGACATGATCTTGAGCTGATGCAGGCTCAGATGCCCGGCATGGGCGGCGCGATACGCGGGGCCAGCAGCGCGGAAGATGTCGGCGACCTCGAGTGAGGCGCGCATCCGCCCCAGCCGTCGGGTGCCTCCTCGCTCGGCGATGCGAGCGCGAGCCTGTCGAGCGGACTGACGATCGAGCGGACGGTCTTGGCGGCAACCTGGGTGTAGAAGGCGGTGGTGCCCAGCTTGGCATGGCCGAGCAGCGCCTGGATGACGCGGATATCGACGCCGTCTTCGAGCAGGTGGGTGGCGAAGCTGTCGCAACCCGTCATCTTGGGCGATGCGCTGTTTGTCGCAGTGTCCGATACCCAGTCGATCTATGCGTTCAATCGCAAGAGCGGCTGTCTCTATTGGCAGCGCAATCTGGGCAGCAATCTTCGCTCGGCGCTCAGTCTTGGGAAGCTCGCCGACGGGCGCCCGGTGCTCGCCATCGGCGACGAAGCGGGCGGCGTCGCCGTGGTCGAGGCGCGCGGCGGCGCGGTGGTTTGGCACAAAAATGTCGGCGTCGATCGATTTTCGACGATCACCGGGCCGATCAGCGTCCGCGGCGACATCATCTACGTTCCGCAATCGACCACCGAAACGATCGCGACCGTCGATCCGAAATATGAATGTTGTCGGGCCTCGGGCGCGGTCAGCGCCAATCGCCTCAGCGACGGCCACCGTCTCTGGATTCATCGGATCGTCCGCGAACCCGTGCGTCGGGGCAAGAGCAATGCAGAGGCGCTGCGCCGGGATATCGGTGATCGACTGACACTCGTTCGCCTTGACCACGCGAGCCACGCGATTCTCCCCGAGCAGCCCAAAGCCGTTACGGCTCTGCTGGTGGCTTTTTTTACGGTGGCCGTGACGTCTTGAGCCTTCAGAAGTTGGTCGACGGCAACTTGAGGAACAGCGCTAACCGATAGGGGAAAAGTTGGTTTCGCGTTTCTTCTATTC
>NZ_JAEMQX010000130.1:1796-9362 GCF_016463645.1 Sphingopyxis sp.
CTTCTATTCCGCGCGACAATGCCTCACCGGCTATGGTCATAACAGGCGAAGGGCCCTCGAAAATGCTCTTGTGAGTCTTTGCGAAACAGTTTGAGCCAGCCGTCAGCGGTCGCTTATCTGCCAAAGCGAATCTAAACGGTGGTTCTATTAATCGACCCAACGCTTCAATAATGTGGGGGTAAATGTGGGGGTAGTATTTTTCAGGTATCCTTTAAGTTATGATAATTATTAGATAATATATTTGGTTCGATACAAGCCCTGCCACCAGGGGTCATCCCCATGAACCATGGCATCTCCGAAGCCGGTCCTCCAGCGGACCTCGGGGCGATTCGCGCGGATCGTGCGAAGGACGGCAGCCCTGCGGGGCAACGGCAACGCTCTTGATGATCGGGCGCCGGTCCTCCATTCTTCCGGCATGAGCAGGAAGACGGGTCAGGGCGCCAAAGGGCTGCGCCAGTTTCTGGATCAGGATCAGCAGGCTGCCTGGCTGGACGGACGCGCGAATCCGGTCGATGCCGCGGAGCGGCAGGAATCGTTCGAGCAGCGGCTGAGATATGCGGCGCGTTTCCAGAAGCTGCTTCGCCGCCCGCAAGCATCCGGACTGTTGGGGATTCTCGAGTTTTACGGCCGGAACGCCATCCCCATCCCGCGCGCCACCGAGCGCGCCTACTGGTCGGTATCCTGCCTGCCGTCGACGTCCGACAAGCCCCTGGTTCGCGTCAATGCGAGCTGGATGGAACTGTTCACCCTTTATGCCGACGGCGACGATCTTCGCGCCCGCTTCATTGTTCATCTGTCGGATTTCACGACCGACGGTTCGCTCGCGCCGGAGCGGATCGACCTGCGGTTCCTGGAGCAAGACGCACGGGTGTCCGAAGAAGTGAGTCATTCGGTTCCGGGCAGTTCGGACCTCGTCATCATCGGGATGCGGGGCGCCGCTGCCATTCGCCGCTTTCTCGGCGTCCCGCGCGCGCTGCGCGCCGTCCGGCGGTTCAACCTGACCCACATGAATCGGGGCAGGAACGCCTATCAGGCGAGCCATTGCTATGGCCTGGCCGATTATATGATGGGGGAAGGCGCCGCCTGACGGGCTTTTTTGGCCCTTTTTGCCAGGGGCTTGGCGCGAAACTGATCCATGTTAAGGCGAATTGCCTAGGGGTGGGGCTCGCGGCATGCTATGTCTTGGCTACCGGCTGCGGTCCCACACCAGATCGGCTTTTCGTGGTTCCGGCATAACCCGCAGTCCCTTTCCGTTGCATACGGCCAGCCGATCGAACGATGCCGAGAGCCTGGTCGCGCTTGCTCCCGACAATTATAGGAGCAAAGCCATGCGTGCTTTCCATTTGATGTTGCTCGACGATGCGTCGAGCTCGCCCCGGCGTGTCGATTTCCGGGCCGAGGGCCCTGACCACGCGTTCCAGATCGCTCGCAACGAAACCGACGGTATCAATGTCGAGCTGTGGGAAGGCGAATCGCTGCTGGCGCGCATGACCAAAACCGCCGCCAATGTCTGGAAGCTGCTGCCCTCCTCGCATGAGTCTTCCGCTGAAAACGGCGTTGTTTCCAAGGCGTCCGCGCCTCGTAGCGCGGACACGGCGCACGGGCTATAACCTCCCCAAGCGTGCCGCATCAGGCGCTTTGATCTTCGTGTTTCGCCAACTTAACATGGGTGAATGTTCGCGCCGCGCGTAACGCGCATCTGGTCCCCATCTTCAAGGGGGACGCATGGGGCTGGGTGAAATCGTGAACGGGCTGCTGACCCCGCGTGAGCGGATGGTCTGGGAGGCCAGCCTGGCGCGGAATGTCCGGGACTTTGGCAAGGGCAGCGACCTCGCCCGCGAGGGCGACAGGCCCACCGCGCTGCGTGTCGTGCTTTCGGGCTGGGCGCAGAAATACAAGCAATTGCCCAATGGCCGACGGCAGATCCTGGGGCTCGTGCTTCCGGGCGAGCTTTGCGATCTCGACCTCTTCACGGTTGGGCGTGCCGACCATTCGATCGCCGCGGTGCGCCGCCTGTCGGTCGCCGAAATCGGCCGCAGCGAGGCGCAGCGCCTGTTCGAACAATGCCCGAATCTGTCGCCCGCGCTGTGCTGGGCCGAGATCATCGGCGCCGCCGTGCAGCGCGAATGGACGATCAATATCGGCCAGCGCAATGCGCTCGAACGCGTCGCGCAACTGCTCTGCGAAATCTATGTCCGCCAGCATGGCGTGCCGTTCGAAGGGGGCGGGGCGTGCGACTTCCTGCTGACGCAGGGGCAGATGGCCGAGGCGATGGGGCTGACGCAGGTGCATGTGAACCGGATCGTCCAGCAGCTCCGCATGCGCTGTGCGGTTGAGCTGCGCAACATGCGGCTCGAAATCCCCGATTTCGAGCAACTCGCGGCGCTGGCATCGTTCAACGCGACCTATCTTCACCTCGGCGAAGCGCCCGCGCTTGCCGACCGGGCGCGAATGCTCTTCGCGGTGGAGGCTGACCGGCCCGAGCGGCCGGCCGACGGCGGAATCTCGCCGGCGCTTTGATCAGGGAACCCCGGCGTCGCGGTGGAGATAGGTGTCGGAGAAGTCGGCGAGCAGGCGCAGCTGCGGGATATCGCCGAGCCGAATGCCGCGACCCTGACGTACGACGGCGCCGCGCCGTTCGAGTTCCTTGACCGTGCGGTTGATGTGCACCGGCGTCAGCCCGAGCAGGTCGGCCAGTTGTTCCTGCGTCATCGGCACGTCGCGCGCGTCGAGCCCGCCGCTGCGCGTATCGAGCAGTCGATAATGGAGTTCGCAAAGGAGGTGCGCGAGGCGTGACAGCGCGTTGCGGCGCCCGAGGTTGAGCAGCCATTCGCGCCCGATCGACGCCTCGATCAATATGTCGACGATGACGGCACGCGCGATGGCGGGGCGGTCGCCCACCAGCTTCTCGAAATCGCCCAGCGCGACGATGACGAGGTCGACGGCGGTCAGTGCCTGCAGATTATGGTCGATCGTGCGGACGTACATCGACTGGAAGTCGAGCGCATCGCCCGGAATCTTGAGCGCGACGATCTGTCGCCCGCCTTCGCGGGTCGATTTCTGCCGGTAGGCAAAGCCGGAGCAAAGGATCGGGCAGACGCCCGACTGATCGCCTTCGCGCAGGATATAATTATTGGCATCGAGATGGCGCACGCTGTGCGGCAGCGCGCGGATCGCCGCCTGATCGTCGGTCGGGAGGGGGCTGTGGCTCAGCAGCTTGCGCAGGAAGACGTCGAGACCGTCGTGGCCGGTGCTGGCATTCATTCCTTCACCCTCCCTGTATCCATCGCGTCTGCGCTCCGAACGAAGGAAGGCGGAAAAGGGTTGCGCGGTCTCCGGTCGTCAAGAAGGGCCCTGCGTCGCGGCAGGGCCCTTCCGTCCCCTTGATATGGCTACGCAAGAGGAATCCGCAAACCGCCCCGGGGTCGCCAGGTCGTTTTGCGTCCCCCGATCTACCGGGCGCGCGGCGTCCTGCCATCAACATAGATTATAGGCGGGAAAATGGGTGCGAGCAGCGCGAGACCGCTCGACCGGATCAGTCGATCGTGCTTGCAAGTTCGCGGTTGAGCCACAGCGCGACGAGCGTGACGATCGCCCCCGACAGCAGATAGCCGCCCGCCGCGATCAGCCCGTACTGGCTCGACAGCCAGAGCGCGACCATCGGCGCGAAGCCCGCGCCGAACAACCAGGCGAGGTCGGAGGTGAAGGCCGACCCGGTGTAGCGGTGGCGCGGCTGGAAGTTCGACGAGAGCGCGCCCGACGACTGGCCGAACGAGAGGCCGAGGAGGAGGAAGCCGAGGATCATGAAGGTCGCCTCGCCGAACTCGCCCGCATCGAGCAATTGCGGCGCGAAGCCGCTGAACGCGGCGATCGCGGCGGCGGTCGCGCCGAGCAAGGTGCGGCGCCCGATACGGTCGGCGAGATAGCCCGAGGCGATGATCGACCCCACGCCCACGACCGCAGCGATCGCTTCGATCATCAGGAAGCGCACCGGGGTTTCGTCGGTGAACAGGAACACCCACGACAGCGGATAGACGGTGACCATGTGGAACATCGCGAAGCTGGCGAGCGGCGCGAAGGTGCCGATGACGATCGTCTTCCATTCGGAGCGTATCGTTTCACGCAGCGGTGCAGGCTCGAGCGCGCGATTTTCGAACAGTTCGGCATATTCGGGCGTCACGACGATGCGCAGCCGGGCGAAGAGCGCGACGACGTTGATCGCGAAGGCGACGAAGAAGGGATAGCGCCAGCCCCAGTCGAGGAAATCCTCGGCCGGCAGCGCCGAGATCAGGAACATGAAGAGCAGGCTGGCGACGATGAGGCCGAGCGGTGCGCCGAGCTGGGGGATCATCGCGTACCAGCCGCGGCGGTTTTCGGGCGCGTTGATCGCGAGCAACGAGGCGAGACCGTCCCACGAGCCGCCGAGCGCGACGCCCTGGCCCATGCGGAACAGCGCGAGCAGCAGCGCGGCGCCGATGCCGATCGATTCATAGCCGGGCAGGAAGGCGATCGCCGCCGTCGAGCCACCGAGCAGGAAGAGCGCGATGGTGAGCTTCGCACCGCGGCCATAGGCGCGGTCGATCGCGGTGAAGATGATGGTACCGACGGGACGCGAGACGAAGGCGAGCGCGAAGATCGCGAACGACCAGAGCGTGCCCGTCAGCGGGTCGAGGTGCGGGAAGACGAGCCTCGGAAAGACCAGCACCGACGCGATGGCATAGACGAAGAAGTCGAAGAATTCGGACGTCCGCCCGATGATGACGCCGATCGCGATCTCGGCGGGGTCGATGCGGTGAGCGATCCCGTCCTCACTGGCGCCGTGGAGGGCGCGGGCGTCGCGTTCGGCCTCGGTGGTGGGGACGGTGTCGGCAGCCATGGTAACAATCCTTGAGCTGGCGCCCTCCGCAAGACAAGATGCGGCGGCACGAGTCGGTCATAGGGCAAAAATGCCCGGAATGAAAATGCCCCTGCGCGATGAAGAGCGGTCGCGGGATTGGACAAAATGTCCTATGTGCAGTGCAACAAAGGAGGCCTAGGCGCGCATCATGCCAAGCAATCTCCCCCGTTTTTCCGCCCGATTGCGGCTCCTGCCGCTGCTCGCCGCGCTGCCCCTGCTGTCGGGTTGCGGGCTGATCGTGCTCGATCCCGCCGGCGACGTCGCGCGCCAGCAGGGCGACCTGATCGTCCTGTCGACGGTGCTGATGCTGCTGATCATCGTGCCGGTGATGGGGCTGACGATCTTCTTCGCGTGGAAATATCGCGCGTCGAACAAGGAGGCGACGTACAAGCCCGACTGGGACCATTCGACGCAGCTCGAACTCGTCATCTGGTCGGCGCCGCTGCTGATCATCATCTGCCTCGGCGCGGTGACGTGGGTCGCGACGCATTTGCTGGACCCCTATCGCCCGCTTGCGCGCACGGGGCCGGGGCAGCCCGTCGCCGCCGAGGTAAAGCCGCTCGACGTGCAGGTCGTCGCGCTCGACTGGAAATGGCTGTTCATCTATCCCGAACAGGGCGTCGCGACGGTGAACGAACTGGCATTGCCGGTGAACCGGCCGATCCGTTTCCGTATCTCCTCCTCGTCGGTGATGAACAGCTTTTACGTGCCCGCACTCGCGGGGCAGATCTACGCGATGCCGGGCATGGAAACCAAGCTGCACGGCGTGTTCGACAAGACCGGAAATTATGAGGGCTTCTCGGCCAACTATTCGGGCTGGGGCTTTTCGAACATGCGCTTCGCGGTCAAGAGCCTGCCTGCGGGCGAGTTCGACAAATGGGTTGCCGAGGCGAAGGCGTCGGCGGAAGGCGACCTCAGCCGCGACACCTATCTGAAGCTCGAGAAGCCGACGCACAAGGAGCCCGTCCGCCGCTTCGCCGCGAGCGATCCGCAGCTTTTCGACGCGGTCGTCAACATGTGCGTCGAGCCGGGCAAGATGTGCATGCACGACATGATGTCGCTCGACGCCCAAGGCGGGGCGGGCATCGCGGGCATCGGCAATGTCCGGCAGGTGATCTATGACAAGTTCGCCGCGCGCGGCACGATCGACGCTGCTCGCTGGAGCATGCGCTATGTCGCCGCCTATTGCAGTTCGCCGGTGATGTCGAACGACCGCCCCGACGCGAAGCCGGTCGCGCCCGACAAGCTGAAGGGCGAGGGGCTTCCCCATCCTTCGAAGCCCGAACGTACGGCGCTGCGTGCACCCGCCGCCGCCGAACGCCCGATGTCCTGAAGAAGCCCGAGATCAACATGACCATCCCGCATCCCGCACCCGAAACCGGTCCGATCCTCGGCAAGCTGTCGCTCGAGGCGTTGCCGCTGCACGAGCCGATCCTCGTCGTCACCTTCATCGGCGTCGTCCTCGGCGGCATCGCCGTACTCGGGCTGATCACCAAATTCCGCCTCTGGGGCTATTTGTGGACGGAGTGGTTCACCACCGTCGACCACAAGCGCATCGGGATCATGTACATGATCCTTGGGCTCATCATGTTCCTGCGCGGCTTTGCCGACGCGATCATGATGCGCCTGCAGCAGGCGATGGCGTTCGGCGGGTCCGAAGGCTATCTGACCCCGCACCATTATGACCAGGTGTTCACCGCGCACGGCGTGATCATGATCTTCTTCGTCGCGATGCCGTTCATCACCGGCCTGATGAACTATATCGTGCCGCTGCAGATTGGCGCGCGCGACGTCAGCTTTCCCTTCCTCAACAATTTCAGCTTCTGGATGACGACCGCGGGCGCGGTGCTCACGATGATATCCTTGTTCGTCGGCGAATATGCACAGACCGGCTGGCTGGCCTATCCGCCGCTATCGGGGATCGCCTACAGCCCCAATGTCGGCGTCGACTATTATATATGGGGCCTCCAGATAGCCGGCGTCGGCACCACCCTGTCGGGCATCAACCTGATTGTCACGATCCTGAAGCTGCGCGCGCCGGGCATGGGCCTGATGAAGATGCCGGTCTTCACCTGGACCTCTCTCTGCTCGAACATCCTGATCGTCGCCTCCTTCCCGATCCTGACCGCGACGCTCGTGCTGCTCAGCCTCGACCGCTATGTCGGCACCAACTTCTTCACCAACGATCTCGGCGGATCGCCGATGATGTATGTGAACCTGATCTGGATCTGGGGTCACCCCGAGGTCTATATCCTCGTCCTGCCGCTGTTCGGCGTCTTCTCGGAAGTCACCTCGACCTTCTCGGGCAAGAAGCTCTTCGGCTACACGTCGATGGTCTATGCGACGATCTGTATCACGATCCTGTCGTACCTCGTGTGGCTGCACCATTTCTTCACCATGGGGTCGGGGGCGAGCGTCAACAGCTTCTTCGGCATCACGACGATGGTGATCTCGATCCCGACGGGGGCGAAGCTCTTCAACTGGCTCTTCACCATGTACCGCGGCCGCATCCGCTTCGAACTGCCGATGATGTGGACGATCGCCTTCATGCTGACCTTCGTCATCGGCGGCATGACCGGGGTGCTGCTCGCGGTGCCCCCCGCCGACTTCGTGCTGCACAACTCGCTGTTCCTGATCGCGCATTTCCACAATGTGATCATCGGCGGCGT
>NZ_JAEMQX010000131.1 GCF_016463645.1 Sphingopyxis sp.
TCAAGACGGCGAACTCGGGTTACCTGACCCGCCGTCTGGTCGACGTGTCGCAGGACTGTGTCGTGATCGAGGAAGATTGCGGCACCGAGCGCGGCATGGAAATGCGTGCGATCATCCAGGGCGGTTCGACGATCGCCTCGCTGGGCGAACGCATCCTCGGCCGCACGACGCTCGAAGATGTCGCCGACAAGGACGGCAACATCATCGCGCCCGTCGGCACGCTGCTCGACGAAGCGACGACGCAGCGGATCGAAGATGCCGAAGTCCAGTCGGTCAAGATCCGTTCGCCGCTGGTCTGCGAAGCGACGCTGGGTGTCTGCGGCAAATGCTATGGCCGCGACCTCGCGCGCGGTACGCCGGTGAACATCGGTGAAGCTGTCGGCGTCATCGCCGCGCAGTCGATCGGTGAGCCCGGCACGCAGCTGACGATGCGTACGTTCCACATCGGTGGTGCGGCGCAGGTTAACGAACAGTCGAACGCCGAAGCGATTTCGGACGGCACGATCGAGTATCGCGACATGGCGACGATCGTCGACCAGCGTGGCCGCCGACTGGCGCTGTCGCGTTCGGGCGAAATCGCGATCATCGACAGCGAAGGCCGCGAACGTGCGACGCACAAGCTGCCCTATGGTGCACAGATCATGCACAAGGACGGCGAGAAGGTGAAGAAGGGCGACCGGATTGCCGAATGGGATCCGTTCACCATGCCGCTGATCACCGAAAAGCAGGGCGTCGTGAAGTATCAGGATCTTGAGGACACCAAGACCCTGATCGAACAGGTCGACGAAGCGACGGGTATCGCCCAGCGCGTCGTGATCGAATATCGCTCGGCAGGTCGCGCCAAGAAGGAAGACCTTCAGCCGCGCCTGACGCTGCTCGACGACCAGTCGGGCGAAGCGGCACGCTATCTGCTCGCGGTCGGCACGATGCTGTCGGTCGAGGACGGTCAGGAAGTGCAGGCGGGCGACGTTCTGGCGCGTGTCAGCCGCGAAGCGTCGAAGACGCGCGACATCACCGGCGGTCTGCCGCGTGTTGCCGAGCTGTTCGAAGCGCGCATCCCGAAGGACAATGCGGTGATCGCCAAGATCAGCGGCCGCATCGAATTCGTGAAGGATTACAAGGCGAAGCGCAAGATCGCGATCGTTCCGGAAGAAGGCGATCCGATCGAGTATCTCATTCCCAAGTCGAAGGTTCTGGAAGTGCAGGAAGGCGATCAGGTCAAGCGCGGCGACGCGCTGATCTCGGGCTCGCCGAACCCGCACGACATCCTTGACGTCATGGGCGTGGAAGCGCTGGCCGAGTATCTGGTCGCGGAAATCCAGGAAGTCTATCGACTGCAGGGCGTGAAGATCAACGACAAGCACATCGAGGTGATCGTTCGCCAGATGCTGCAGAAGGTCGAGATCACCGAAGGCGGCGACACCACGCTGCTGCCGGGCGAACAGCTCGATTATCTGGAGATGATGGAATATAACGCCAAGCTGCCGAAGAATGGCGTGCCGGCAGAGGGCCGTCCGGTCCTCCTCGGCATCACCAAGGCGTCGCTGCAGACCCGCAGCTTCGTTTCGGCGGCGTCCTTCCAGGAGACGACCCGCGTTCTCACCGAGGCTTCGGTGCAGGGCAAGATCGACTCGCTGCAGGGCCTCAAGGAAAATGTCATCGTCGGCCGCCTTATTCCGGCGGGTACCGGCGCCGCCATGAACCGCGTGCGCGTTACTGCCTCGTCGAAGGATGCCGCGCTTCGCGCCGCTATGCGCGCCGCGAACCAGGAGCATCTGATCGCCCCGGCGACCGCCGCCGAAGAGCATGCTGCCGAATTGGCACAGGGCCCTGAAGCGGCGATCGGCGATGATCCGCTCGGCAAGGTGCAGGGTGAAGACTTCACCACCGGCGAAGTGCTGGTCGAAGAGCGCCCCGGAGGCGAAGGCGAGGAATAAGTTTCCTCGAGCCTTTGGCTGACAGAAAAAGGCCCCGCCGGAGCGATCCGGCGGGGCTTTTTCTTTGGCGCCAAACTGATAGCTTGCCTCGTTCAACGGGGAGGAGAGGACGATGCGGATGTATATTCTGGCGGCGGCGATGCTGGCGGGCTCGGCGCCTGCGGCCGCGCAGGACAACAGCAATATCATGGGCGAAGTCGTCGTGACGGGGCAGCGCGCTTCGGCCGACTATCTATCTGACGAACAGACGGTCGTCGGCTTGCGGCGCCCCGCCGACAGCGCGATCCAGTCGGTCAAATTCACGTCGGATTCGCGCGATGCCGATGTTCGCAAGCGCGAGATCCACGCGATGATCGAAAGTGCGATCCGCCGCGCCGACGCCGCCGGGGTCGAACTGGTCACTGGCGAGTTCGAGCTCACCAAGGTGACGCTCGCCAATTATCGCGACCTCGCCTTTTCGGGCGGCGGCCGTCCCGACACGAGCGAAATTTCGGTTTATGTAAAAGCGAAGCTGGGCGGATCGGTCGGCAGCGCACAATCGCGGATCGACAATTTCATCAAGGCCGTGCCCGCCGAGGGACGCGCGCTGATGGAGCGGCGCGGCGCGATCACACTGACGATCATCAACCCCGATCAGTATCGGCCGGAGATCGTCAAGCTGGTCGCCGCCGAGGCGCTGAAGACCGCAGGCGCGTTCGGGACCGACTATGGCGTCGAGGTCGCGGGGCTCAACGAACAACTGATCTGGGCGCAGGCAAGCGCGACCGAGGTGTTTCTGTACATCCCCTATCGCTTTACCGTTCGCCCCAAATGAAAAGGGCCCACCGGGGTGGCCGGTGAGCCCTTGGTCCTGGGATTGTGCGGGCCGGTGCGACGACGTGGCTCTTCTCGAGCGGCCGGCCCGGGCTGTCCTTAGGGCGCGAGGATCGCGACGGCGAGGTACAGCAACAGAGGGAGGCCGAAGCCGAGGAGCGTCAGGGCGACAAAGGCGACGCGCGTCCACAAGACATCGATGCCGAACTGGTCTGCCATCCCGGCGCACACGCCGAAGATCATCCCGTTACGGCGATTCTTGCGAAAACCCTGGTTCATTTCTTTCCTTTCCATCCCGGCCTTCGCGGCCGGCGTTTTCGGGTGAGGGGTGGAGGTCGTTCGCCGATCAGACGATCAGCGAACCGACCTGCGCACCATTCTGGCCGACGATCGCGAGCAGCATCACCGAGGCATAAAGCGAAGCGAAAGCAGCAAGGGCGTAGCTCTTGACGGCGTTAACGTTGAAATGGGCCATGATATTATCCTTCCTTGAACCTTCCATCCGGACCATCCGGTGGATGCCGACACTAATGCAGGGACCGTGCCAATCTTGTTCATTGGCGGTTAAGTGCGGTTTTTTGGTTCGAGAAAGAATATTTCAGCGCAAATTTTGCGATAGATAGGCAATAATTCCCGATGATGGGAAAAATTTTGTCACGACCTTGCGCGAGTTGGGCTGGAATCGTCGCAAGGGGTGCGGTAGGCGCTGGGCAGGATGACGCTGACCCGCCTTTCGCTGACCGATTTTCGAAATCACGCCGGCGCGGACATGGCCGCCGCAACGGGCCTCGTCGCGCTTCATGGCGACAACGGTGCGGGCAAGACCAATATACTCGAGGCGATTTCGCTGCTCGCGCCGGGGCGCGGGCTACGCCGCGCCGCGCTGGCGGACATGGTGCGCGACGGTGCGAGCGGCGGCTTCGCGGTTTTCGCCGAAGTGCAGGCGGGCCCCGACCTGCCGCCGGTGGCGCTCGGCACGGGGATCGAACCCGCACATCCCGGGCGGCGGATCGTGCGCGTCAACGGCGCTTCTGCCGCCGCGACGGCGCTCGGCGAATGGCTGGGGGTATTGTGGCTGACCCCTGCAATGGATCGGTTGTTCGTCGAGACGGCGGGCAACCGGCGGCGCTTCCTCGACCGGCTGGTACTCGCACTCGATCCGCGACATGCGCAGCACAGCAATCGTTATGAGGCAGCGCTGCGCGCGCGGGGTAAGCTGCTGGCCGATATCGGAAGCGCCGACGGGCAATGGCTGACGAGCCTCGAAGCGCAGCTCGCCGAACATGGCGCGGCAATGGACTTGGCGCGGCAGACGATGCTTGCGGGGCTGTCGGCCGAGTTGGCAACGCAGCCGGACGCGCCGTTTGCGCGCCCGCTGCTGACGTTGATCGATGCCGAGGGCAGGCCGCGCGAAGCGGTGCATGATGTCGAGGCGCTCAAGGAGCTCTTCGCATCGCGCCGCCGCATCGATGCTGCCGCGGGGCGCGCGACTGCGGGGCCGCACCGCGACGATTTGTCGGCCATCCATGCCGCAACGGGCCGCGCGGCGGCGCGCTGTTCGACGGGCGAGCAAAAGGCGATGCTGCTGTCGCTCGTCCTCGCGCACAGCGACGGCGTGGCGCGCGCACGCGGGCAGCGGCCGGTGCTGCTGCTCGACGAGGTGGCGGCGCATCTCGATCCGCTGCGCCGCGGCGCGCTTTACGAACGGCTGGCCGGGCAGGGTGGGCAGGCGTGGTTGACCGGAACCGAGGCGGCGCTGTTCGACGACATGCCGGGGCCGGTGACGCGCTTCCACATCGACGGCGGCCGGATCGCCGCAGGTTAGAGGATTTCGTGCACCCGGTCCTGCGGACGACAAAGACGCGCGCCCTTGTCGGTCTCGACGAACGGGCGTTCGACATAAGCGGGATTCGCGGCCATCGCGGCGATGATTTCATCGTCGCTCGCATCTTTGAGCCCGCGTTCCTCGGCATCGGTGCCGCGCAGGCGCAGCGCGTCGCGCGGGGCGACGCCGGCGTCGGCGAACAACTGGCGCAGCTTGTCGGCGCTGTACGGATTTTTGAGATATTCGACGACGCTGAGCCGGACGCCGGGCGTTTCCTGAAGGATCGCCAACGTCTTGCGCGAGGTGCCGCATGCGGGATTGTGCCAGATGGTCGCGTTCATGGCGCATGTCCTAACGCAGCCTTACAGCAGCGTAAACTCGCTATTCATGGCATATATGGCACATCTTCCCGCATGAAGGGGAACCACCAGCTTGCCTTTCGCGGCCCGAACACGACTTATGCGAAGTCGAGGGACCGCCTAAGGGCGGCCAATGCGGGGTTGTTGCTCAAGTGAATGAATTGATCGATCGCAGGGCGTTGCTGGCCGGGATCGCTGGAGTGGGGGCACTGGCCGCCACGACGGTGCGTGCGCAGCTCCCGAACTGGATTCAGCAGCCGGTGGCGCCTTTGCCGCCGCCAGTTGATTATCTCGCCGTGGCGAAGAAACAGCTCGCGATGCAGGGACGTAATATCCCGCAGAGCGACCGCGTCGGCGTCGTCGATTTCGGCTTGCCGTCGTCGCGCCCGCGCTTTGCGCTGGTCGACATGATCGCTGGCAAGGTCGAAATGTTCCCGGTCACGCACGGCCGCGGGTCGGATCCGCAACACGACGGCTGGCTCAAGAGCTTTTCGAACCGCGTCGGCAGCCTCGCGACCTCGCGCGGCGCCTATCGTACCAGTGATTATTATTGGGGAGCGAACGGGTCGTCGATGCGGCTCGCGGGGCTCGAGCCCGACAATTATACGGCCGACCAGCGCGCCATTGTCGTGCACGGGGCTTGGTACGCCGATCCGGCGCTGATCGCGACGCAAGGCAAGCTCGGACGCAGCGAGGGCTGTTTCGTATTCGGCGAGGAACTGCTGCCGATGATCCTCTACAAGCTGGGGCCGGGGCGGCTGCTCTTCGCCGATCAGCTGAGCGTGCATCCGCCGCAGCCGAAGCCTTTCGGGCTGCCGCCCGCCGATCCGCTGCCGGGCATGGAGAATCTGCGCCGCGCGAGCTCGATCAGTGGCCCGCTGCCGAAGACTGCGGATTAGGCACTTCAGTCTGCTTCGGGCGGCTTCCTGACCCGCTGCCCCCAGCGAAGGCGGGATCGCAATCGGCCCTGTGCCATGCTTGCAGCTGCCCTCCGTTTTTGCGGGAGTGACGGCCAATGGTCCCGAACCGGATACTGCTCAGTAGATCCCGCTGGTCCCCGGCGTCGTCACACGTGTTGTGGTCGTCACGGTCGGCACCACCGGTGGAGCTTGCGGTGCGATGATCGTCGCGGTGGGGCGACCGGGCTGGGCGAAGCTTGCGACCACGGGCGCATCGCGGCCGTAGATGTCCGCAAACTTCTTCACCCCGCCCTTGCCGTCGGGAACGACGGTCCAATAGGCGACATAGACGGGGAACGGGCTATCGAAGCCGAAGCGCGTCGTCTTGCCGCTCGCGATCGCCTCGCCGAATTCCTCGGGGCTTTTCCCCGCAAACATCACCGCCATCAGGCCGGAAAAATGCAGTGCGCGCTCGGTACGGATGCAGCCGTGGCTGAATGCGCGCGCGGCAGCGTTGAAGGCGCCCTTCGACGGTGTGTCGTGAAGGTAGATGGCGTGCGGATTGAGCATCTCCATCTTCATCACGCCGAGCGCATTGTTCGCACCGGGCTGCTGCACGACCGACAGCGTCTTGCCACTGCCGGTCCAGGTATAGCCCTGCGCGCGCGCCGATGAAGGGTTGCGGGCGATCGTCGCGCCGATGCCTTCGTCGATGATGCTGCGCGGCAGCGTCCAGGTGGGGTTGACGATGATTCCGGTCGCCATCGGATTGAGCTGCGGCGTCGGGGTCGACGATTTGCCGACGACGGCCTTGTGGGTCGCGATGATTGTGCCGCCATGGACGACGCGGGTCAGATATTCGGGGACATTGCTGACGACATAGCGTTCGCCGAGGCTGCGCGGCATCCAGCGCCAGCGTTCCATGTTGACGCGGATCGCATTCGCCTCGGCGGTGGTCTTCGCCTTTTTTAGCGAGGTCTTGAGTGCCGTGAAATCGGGATGGACGGGGTCGAGGCTCGCGAGCGTTTCGCGTACCGTTCCGGCTCCGAGTGCGGCGGTCAGCAGCGTGAGCAGCGGCTCGCTGTCGCCGTCGCTGTCGACCATGAACCACTGCTTGCGGGCGGCATTGGGCGTGCGCCCGTCGCGCAGGTGCGTTGCGAGCAGCAGGAAGCTGTCGGTCGCGGTTTTGTCGAGCTTCGCCTGATCATTGCCCAGGATCGCGGCCGCGAGGCCATCGGGATTGTAATCCTGCGCGAACAGGCCTTCGTCGCCCACTTTCTCGATAAAGCTCAGGAGCGCGGTCGCATTGTCCTCCGACCAGCTCGGCATGTCGATCTGCACCGCGACGACGGGGGCGTCGTCCTTCACCTTGTCGGGTTGCAGGATCACCGAATCCTCCTTGACCTCCTGCGCGATCGCGGGGGCCGCGAGCAGGGTCAGAGGCAGGAGGAGCGTCGCAGTGTGACGCGCGGAAAAGGGAGCGTTTTTGGCCATGGTCAAAGCCCATAGCCAAAAACCATTCTCAGTTAAAGTGAGCTAGGACACGCTCTGTCGCATGGATCTCGGTCAGGCCTTCGCCTCTTCGTCTTGCCGCGCAAGCCATTCTTCGAGCCACTTGATCGTATAGTCGCCGTGGATGACGTCGGGATCGGCGAGCAGCGCTTGATGGAGCGGGATGTTCGTCTTCACGCCGCCGATCACCATTTCCTCGAGCGCGCGGCGCATCCGCATCATGCAGCTTTCGCGGCTGCGGCCATAGACGATCAGCTTGCCGATCATGCTGTCGTAATAGGGCGGGATCGAATAGCCGGCGTACAGCCCGCTATCGACGCGCACGTGCATTCCGCCCGCGGCGTGATAGCTCGTTACCTTGCCGGGCGACGGCAGGAAGGTACGCGGATCCTCGGCATTGATGCGGCATTCCATCGAATGGCCGCGGAATTCGAGGTCTTCCTGTTTGACCGAGAGACCCATGCCGCCGGCGATGCGGATCTGTTCGCGGACGAGGTCGAAGCCGGTGATCATCTCGGTCACCGGATGCTCGACCTGGATGCGCGTGTTCATCTCGATGAAGAAGAATTCGCCATTTTCCCAAAGGAATTCGATCGTTCCGGCGCCGCGATAGCTCATCTTGGCCATCGCATCGGCGCAGATGCCGCCCATGCGCGCGCGTTCCTCGGCCGAGATGATCGGCGAGGGGGCTTCCTCGAGCACCTTCTGGTGACGGCGCTGGAGCGAGCAGTCGCGCTCGCCGAGGTGGATGGCATTGCCCTTGCCGTCGCCGAACACCTGGAATTCGATATGGCGCGGGTTGCCGAGATATTTTTCCATATAGACGGTCGGGTCGCCGAAAGCGGCGGCCGCTTCGGACGAGGCCTGACCCATCAGGCTTTCGAGGCTGTCTTCGTCGGGAACGACCTTCATCCCGCGCCCGCCGCCGCCCGATGCGGCCTTGATCAGCACCGGATAGCCGATTTCCTTCGCGAGCCTCTTGGTCTCTTCGCTGAAGGTCACCGCGCCCGGCGAGCCCGGAACGACGGGGAGGCCCAGCGCGACCGCGGTTCGCTTCGCCTCGACCTTGTCGCCCATCGTGCGGATATGCTCGGGCTTCGGGCCGACGAAGACCATGTTATGCGCTTCGATGATCTCGGCGAAGCGCTCGTTCTCCGAGAGGAAACCATAGCCCGGATGGACCGCGTCGGCGCCGGTGATTTCGGCGGCCGCGATGATCGCGGGGATGTTGAGATAGCTGTCCTTCGCGGCCGGCGGGCCGATGCACACGGCCTCGTCGGCGAGGCGGACGTGCATCGCGTCGGTGTCGGCGGTCGAATGGACCGCGACCGTCTTGATGCCCATTTCGTGGCACGCGCGGTGGATGCGCAGCGCGATCTCGCCCCGGTTGGCGATCAGGAGCTTTTCGATAGCCATGTGGTGGCTCAGCCGATGGTGAACAGCGGCTGGTCGAATTCGACCGGCTGGCTGTTCTCGACATGCACGGCCTTGAGCGTGCCCGCGGCGGTTGCGGTGATCGGGTTCATCACCTTCATCGCCTCGATGATCAGGATCGTGTCGCCGGCCTTCACCGCCGAGCCCACAGCGGCGAAGTTCGCCGCGCCGGGTTCGGGCGCGAGATAGACGGTGCCGACCATCGGCGACTTCACCGCATCGGCGAAATTGTCGGCTGCGGGCGCTGCGGCAGCCGGTGCCCCGGCGGGGGCGGCAGCGGCTGCGGGCGCAGCGACCGGCGCCGGCGCGTAGGCGACGGGCGCGGCAGCAGCGGTCAGCGTGCGCGCGACGCGGACCTTGCGGTCGCCGTCTTCGACTTCGATTTCCGAAAGCTGTGTGTCGTCCAGCAATTCGGCCAGCGCGCGGACGAACGCCGGATCGATGTTGATGCCATTGTCTTTATGGTCACCCATGAGAATTTTCCTGTTGTTGCGGCGTCGCCGTGGCAACGCCCAGACCCCGTTTTTTGATGCGCCCTATTGTCAGAGACGGGCGGCGGCGTCCAGCGCCAGCGTATAGCTGT
>NZ_JAEMQX010000241.1 GCF_016463645.1 Sphingopyxis sp.
CAGCGGTGAGGCCGGGTCGTCTGCAAGACGCTGCCGAGCTAAGACGACTCCACCTCGCAGGTTGTCCCCGAAGTCGCCGTCGCCGCTGTGCTGATCGAGGCGGGTGAGAGTTTCATAGGCCGCCGCGACCGCGTCAGCGAAACCGATCACGATATCGTCACCGCGGCGGTTGCTGCGGCCGAGACGCATACGAGCGGCGAGATCGTCACCGTCGTTGCCGGCAAGTCGAACGATTACGACGATGTCGCGCTCGTCTGGGCGAGCATCGTTGCCTTCCTCGCCATGTCGATCGTCGCGCTCTTCCCCGAATTCTACCGCGGTCTCTACGACCGGTTGACCGGCGGCTGGGGGCATGAGCTGACCGCCAATCAATGGCTTGGCACGGTGATCGCGATCGGCGTCCTCAAATGGCTCGGCATGTGGCTGATTCTGCTGTGGCGCCCGCTGCGCATGGCGCTGACCCCGCGCAGCATCAAGGCCGAGCGCGTGCGTGCGCGGGCGATCGACCTGTTCAAGGTGGGGACCGAGGGCAAGACCGCCGGCCGCACCGGCGTGCTTCTGTACCTTAGCCTGAAAGAGCACCGCGCCGATATCGTCGCCGATGAGGCGATCGCCGCCAAGGTAACCGCCGATGTCTGGGGCGATGCGATGGCCGCGCTGATCGAGCGCGTGCGCGCGGGGCGACCCGGTGAGGGCATGGCCGAAGCGGTGCGCCAGATGGGTCTCGTGCTCGCCGAGCATTTTCCGCGCGGCAGCGAGAATCCGAACGAACTCCCGGATCGGCTCATCGAGCTTTAGGTGGCGGGGGCTCTTATGTCCGTGTCCCGGCGAAGGCCGGGATCTCAACCTCGCGCGATAACGAACAATAGAGATCCCGGCCTTCGCCGGGATGACGATTCATCCGGAAATGCGCTTTCTGTCAAAGGACAAGACATGACTCTCCCCTCCCCCGACACCCCCATCGAAACGCGATGGGAAGGCCGCTTCATCTCGGTCAAGCAGCAGGGGACGTGGGAATATGTCTCGCGAGCGCGCGGCATCCACGCTGCAGTGATCCTTGCGATCGACGAGGGCGCCGACGGGCGCCACGTCATCCTCGTCGAACAATATCGCGTGCCGTTGAAAGTCCGGTGCCTCGAACTGCCCGCAGGACTCGTGGGCGATGACACGGCAGGAGAAGCAGCGGAGATCGCGGCGCAGCGCGAGCTGGAAGAGGAAACGGGCTATCACGCCGGCAACTGGCGCACCGTTGGCGAATTCTACAGCTCGCCCGGGATGGTCAGCGAAAGCTTTACCCTGCTCGTCGCGACCGGACTGACGAAGGTGGGCGAAGGCGGCGGCGTCGACGGCGAGGATATTATCGTCCATCGCGTTCCACTGAACGGCATCGCCGATTTCGTCATGGCGAAACGCGCCGAAGGCTGCGGCATCGATGTGCGGGTGGCGATGCTGCTCGCGGGCGGACTGCTCGGCGCCTAGCGCGCGCCGAAGCGCCAGCGGAGCAGCGGGCGGGCAAGAAACAGCCCGGCGAGAAAGCCGCCGACGTGCGCCCAGATCGCGACTGCGCCGAACCCGCCGCCGCCAGCCAAACCGATGAGCAATTGAAGCCCGATCCACGCTGCGGCGAGCCACAGCGCGCGCACCCAATGACCGGGGATCGGCCCGATCGCCGAGGCCTGCGACCGGCTGAAGATCAGCGCAAAGACGGCGATGAGCGCCGAGATCGCCCCGCTCGCGCCGATCATCGGCACCGCCGAGGCCGGATCGGCGAGATATTGAGCGAGCGCACCGCCATAGGCACCCGCGACGAGCAGTATCGCCATCGCCTTCGTCCCGAGCGGCGCTTCAAGCTGGCGGCCGATAAAAAGCAGCACGAGCATGTTGAAGGCAATGTGCAGCACCCCGCCATGCAGGAACGCCGACGACAGCGGCGTCAGCACGAAAGGAACCAGCGTCCCCGGCGGCAGGATCAGTTCGGATCCGAAGCGCGCGGGAATGAACCCCGCGCGCACGATCGCGTCAATCTGGAAACCGGTGATCCAGAGCAGCACGAAGATGACCACGCAGGCGAGCGCATAGCCCGTGACCAGCGGCGCATCCTGCGGTTTCATCGCCGCGCGTCCGTCAGATGAATTCGATCTTGGTCACCAGATAATATTTGTCGCCGGCAGGGACGGTGACCTCGACCTCGTCGTCGACGCGGCGGCCGATCAGCGCGCGGCCGAGCGGCGAATTATAACTGATCTTGCCGTCCTTGGCGTCGGCTTCCGCCTGCCCGACGATCTGGTAACGGACGGGCTTGTCGTCCTCGTCGGCGAGGGTGACGGTCGCGCCGAACACGATGCGGTCGCCCGACA
>NZ_JAEMQX010000132.1 GCF_016463645.1 Sphingopyxis sp.
GCGGCTTCCGCTGCACCGGCGCTGGCGGCATTTCCGCCGGCGCCGGACCAGCGTCTTCACTGGATCGCCGGCGGCAAGGCCAAGGGCGACGGGCTCGCGGCGTGCCATCCGTGGTTCGGCCATGTGAAGCGTGCCTATCTGATCGGCGAGGCGATGGAGCCTTTCGCGGCCGAGATCGGCGACGCGATTCCGGTCGAACGGTCGGGCGATCTGGCGACCGCGGTGGAACAGGCGGCCGCGGCGGCGAAGCCCGGCGATATCGTCCTGCTGTCGCCCGCCTGCGCCTCGTTCGACCAGTTCAGGGATTATGAGCAGCGCGGCGATGCCTTCCGCGCGCTCGTGCAGGCGCTCGGGGCATGAGCGGGGGGATGGACAATATGGAGAGCGCAACCGAACGCCCGGTGATCGCCGCGACGCGCACGACGAAGCGCCGCGGCCCGCGTCTCAGCCGCGCCGATCGCACGCCGCTCGGCCTGTGGTTCTGGGAAATCGACCGCGTCCTCCTGCTGCTCGTCTCGATCCTCGTCGCGGTCGGGCTCGTCGCGGTCGCGGCGGCATCGCCCGTCGCGGCGCAAAAGCTCTCGACCTCGACCGCCTCGCTCGACCCGCTCTATTATTTCTATCGCCAGCTTATGTGGGTGATCGTCGGCGTTCCCGTGATGCTGATGGTGTCGATGCTGCCGAAGCCGCAGGCGCGGCGCTTCGCCATCTATGGCACGCTCGTCTTCCTCGCCCTGCTTTTCCTCGTGCCGCTCGTCGGCACCTCGGTGAACGGCGCGCAGCGCTGGCTCGGCAGCGGGGTGTTCCGGCTCCAGCCGTCGGAGTTCCTCAAACCCTTCTTCGCGGTCTCGCTCGCGTGGGTGCTGTCGCTGCGCCTCCACGACCAGAGCCTGCCCGTCGTGCCGCTCGCCGCCGCGCTCACCGGCGTCATCGCGCTGCTGCTGATGGGCCAGCCCGATCTCGGGCAGACGATCATCTTCGCGGCGACCTGGTTCGTGCTCGTGCTCGTCGCGGGCCTGTCGATGCGGATCATGGGCGCGCTCGCGGGCGCCGGCGTCGTCGGCATCGTGCTTGCCTATTTCTTCTACCCCGTCGCGCAGCAGCGCATCAACATCTGGCTCTTCGCCGAGGGCGACAGCTTCCAGGTCGACAAGGCGCATGCGACGCTCACCGCCGGCGGCCTCATCGGCACCGGCCCCGGCGCGGGCCTCGCCAAGTTCCAGCTTCCCGAAGCGCACACCGACTATATCTTCTCGGTGATCGGCGAGGAATTCGGGATGATCGCGTGCATCGCGATCGCGGTCCTCTATCTCGCGATCATCGTCCGCGTCCTCGTCCGCCTGCTCGACGAGGAGGACAGCTTCCTGATCCTCGCCGTCGCGGGTCTGATCGCGCAGTTCGGCGGACAGGCGGTGATCAACATGGCGGTGAACACGCAAATCTTTCCGTCGAAGGGGATGACGCTGCCTTTCATCAGCTACGGCGGCTCGTCCTTCATCGCTCTGTCGATCGGCATGGGTTTGCTCTTGTCGCTGACCCGGCGAAACCCCTATGCGGCTCGGGTATCGATGACCCGAAACTGGAACAGGAAATGACCGCAACCCGCCACTTCCTTCTCGCCGCCGGCGGGACGGGGGGACATATGCTGCCCGCCTACGCTCTTGCCGGCGAGCTGATTTCGCGCGGGCACCGCGTCGCGCTGGTCAGCGACGACCGCGGGCTCAGGATCCCCGGCGCGCCCGCCGGGATGGCAACGCATGTCCTTCCCGCGGGCCGCGTCCACGGCGGCCCCGTCGGCTGGCTCAAGGCCGCGCTCGCGATCCGCAAGGGACGCCGCATGGCCATCGACCTCATTCACGAGTTCGATCCCGCCGTGGTGGTCGGCTTCGGCGGCTATCCCTCGCTCCCCAGCCTGCTCGCGGCGGGCGCGACGAAGCGCCCGCGCGTGCTCCACGAACAGAACGCCGTTCTCGGCCGCGTCAACCGGATGATGGCGCCGCGCGTCGATGCGGTCGCGGTCGCCTATCATAATATCCAGCGCTTTCCGGCGGGGCATGAGGCAAAGCTGCACATCACCGGCAACCCGGTGCGCGATGAAATCATAGCGATCCGCGACGACGGTTTTCCGCCGCTGCCCGAGGACGGCATCTTCCGCCTGCTCGTCGTCGGTGGCAGCCTCGGCGCCACCGTGCTCAGCGAAGTCGTCCCCGCCGCGATCGCGATGCTGCCGCGCGCGCTTCTCGACCGGCTGCAGGTCGTGCAGCAGTGCCGCGAGGACGATATCGAGGCGGTGCGCGCCAAATATGCCGAACTCGGCGTCGCCGCCGAATGCGCCTCCTACATCACCGATTTCCCCGAGCGGCTGCGCTGGGCGCATATGGTCATCGCGCGGGCGGGCGCCTCGACCGTCGCCGAACTCGCCTGCGCCGGCCGCCCCGCGATCTTCGTCCCCTATCCGAGCGCGATGGACGATCACCAGACTTACAACGTCGTCGACCTCGTCGAGGCCGGCGGCGCGATTTCGTTCCGGCAGCCCGATTTCACCGCCGCCGAGGTCGCGAAACATATCCAGCGCATGGCGCTCGAACCCGGCGCGCTCGAGGAAGCCGCCGAACGCGCCGCGAGCTGCGGCCTGCCGAACGCGACGCGCGATCTTGCGGATCTCGTCGAATCGCTCGCGGCGCCGCCGATGATGGACGTGATCCGCGTCGGCGCGTCGCCCCGCAGCGCAGCGGTCGCCGGCGGCGTCGCCGCCACCCGTGCGGGAGACAAATGATGCGCGGCGTTGCGACCGACATCGGCATCATCCACTTCATCGGCATCGGCGGCATCGGCATGTCGGGCATTGCCGAGGTGATGCACAATTTGGGCTATCAGGTGCAGGGTAGCGACATCGCCGACAGCTACGTCGTCGAAGGATTGCGAAGGCGCGGGATCAAGGTCGCGATCGGCCACGAGGCGTCGAACGTCGACGGGGTCGCGGTCGTCGTCACCTCGACCGCGGTCAAGCGCGGCAACCCCGAGGTCGAGGCCGCACTTGCGCACCGCATCCCGCTCGTCCGCCGCGCCGAAATGCTCGCCGAGCTGATGCGCCTCAAATCGACCGTCGCCATTGCGGGCACGCACGGCAAGACGACGACGACCAGCCTCGTCGCGGCGCTGCTCGACGCGGGCGGGATCGACCCGACCGTGATCAACGGCGGCATCATCAACAATTACGGCTCGAACGCGCGCCTCGGCGCCAGCGACTGGATGGTGGTCGAGGCCGACGAGAGCGACGGCAGCTTCCTGCGCCTCGACGGCACGATCGCGGTCGTCACCAACATCGATCCCGAACATCTCGATCATTATGGCAGCTTCGATGCGATCAAGGACGCGTTCGTCGAATTCATCGAAAATGTGCCCTTCTATGGCGCCGCGATGCTCTGCCTCGACCATCCGGAGGTGCAGGCGATCATCCCGCGCATCCGCGACCGCCGCATCGTGACCTATGGTTTCTCTGCCCAAGCGGACGTGCGCGGCACCAACGTGACGCCGGGCCCCGACGGCAACCGCTTCGACGTCGTCGTCCGCGACCGCGACGGGAACAGCCGGACGATCGAGGGCATTCACCTGCCGATGTCGGGACGTCACAATGTCCAGAATGCGCTCGCCGCCGTGGCGGTCGCGCTGCACATGGGCGTATCGGACGACAAGATCGCGTCGGGGTTCAACGGCTTTGCCGGGGTCAAGCGCCGCTTCACCAGAGTCGGCGAGATCGCGGCGGGCGACGGTGTGGTGACGGTGATCGACGATTACGCCCACCATCCCGTCGAAATCCGTGCCGTTCTCTCGGCCGCGCGCGAAGGCGCGGGGGCGGGGCGTGTCGTCGGCGTCGTCCAGCCGCACCGCTTCACGCGCCTCCGCGATCATATGGACGATTTCCAGCAGGCGTTTAACGACGCCGACATGGTGCTCGCGCTGCCCGTCTATGCCGCGGGCGAAAGCCCGATCGACGGCGTGTCGTCCGACGCGCTGACCGAAGGGCTGCGCGACCGTGGCCATCGTCACGCGCATGTCGTCGCCGATGCGGGCGCGCTGGCCGCGAGCATCGCCGCGAGCATCAGGGCGGGCGAACTCGGCGCGGGCGATATGATCATCTGTCTCGGCGCGGGCGATATCACCAAAATGGCGGCGGGCCTCGCCGCTGCGGTCGAGGCGGCATGAGCGCCGCCGAAACCCTTCCGGCCGTGCGCGGCAAGCTGACGGCAAGGGCGCCGCTGGCGCCGCTCGTCTGGTTCAAATCGGGCGGCCCCGCCGACTGGCTGTTCGAACCGAAGGACGCGGACGACCTCGCCGATTTCCTGCGCGACCTCGATCCGGCCGTACCGGTGATGGCGCTCGGGCTCGGCTCGAATCTCATCGTCCGCGACGGCGGCTTTCCGGGCGTCGTCGTCCGGCTGGGCAAGGCCTTTGCGAAGGTCGAGACGATCGATGCGACGACGCTGCGCTGCGGCGGCGGCGCGTCGGGCATCCTCGTTTCCTCGACCGCGCGCGACGCGGGCATCGCGGGCATGGAATTCCTGCGCTCGATCCCCGGCACCGTCGGCGGTTTCGTGCGAATGAACGGCGGCGCCTATGGCGGCGAGGTCAGGGATATCCTGATCGACGCCGACGTCGTGTTGCGCACCGGCGAACGCAGAACATTGCCGCTCGCCGACCTCGGCTACACCTATCGCCACAGCGAGCTGCCCGAGGGCGCGGTGGTGATCGGCGCGACCTTCTGCGGCCGACCCGGCGAACCCGCCGCGATCCAGGCCGAAATGGACCGCATCTCGGCGAGCCGCGAAGCCTCGCAGCCCCTTCGTTCCAAAACCGGCGGATCGACCTTCAAGAACCCCGACGGCCACAAGGCATGGGCGCTCGTCGACGAGGCCGGCTGCCGCGGCCTGGCCGTCGGCGGCGCACAGGTCAGCGAGAAGCACACCAATTTCCTGATCAACACCGGCGATGCGACGAGCGCCGATATCGAGGCGCTCGGCGAGGAAGTCCGCCGCCGCGTCAAGGACAAGAGCGGCATCGAACTGCAATGGGAAATTCAGCGCGTAGGCATGTTTGCCGAAGCGCCGAAGGAAGAGCGCGTAGGAGTGAAGAAGTGAGCCGGGGTCCGTGGCATGTCGCCGTCCTGATGGGCGGCTGGTCCGCCGAACGCGAAGTGTCGCTGATGAGCGGCAATGGCGTCGCTGACGCGCTCGAAAGCCGCGGGCACAAGGTCACGCGCATCGACATGGACCGTAACGTCGCTTTGCGGCTCGCCGAGGCGAAACCCGACGTCGTGTTCAACGCGCTCCACGGCGTCCCGGGTGAAGATGGCACCGTTCAGGGCATGCTCGACCTGATGGGCCTCAAATATACGCACAGCGGGCTCGTCACCTCGGTGATCGCAATCGACAAGGAATTGACGAAACAGGCGCTCGTGCCGCATGGTATCCCCATGCCGACGGGGACCATGGTCGACAGCGAAAGCCTCTTTTCCATCGACCCCTTGCCGCGCCCCTATGTGCTGAAGCCCGTAAACGAAGGCTCGTCGGTCGGGGTCGCGATCGTCAGGGACGACAGCAATTACGGCAACCCGATCGCGCGCGACGCCGTCGGGCCGTGGCAGGAGTTCGACCGCCTGCTCGCCGAACCCTTCATCAAGGGCCGCGAACTGACCGTCGCGGTCTTGGGCGATACCGCGCTCGCCGTCACCGAACTGCGCGTCAAGTCGGGCTTCTACGACTATGATGCCAAATATACCGATGGCCTCACCGAACATGTCTGTCCCGCCGACGTCCCCGCCGACGTCGCGCAGCGGATGAAGGACCTCGCGCTCCAGGCGCACCGCCTGCTCGGCTGCAAGGGCGCCTCGCGCTCCGATTTCCGCTGGGACGACGAACATGGCCTCGCGGGCATCTTCCTGCTCGAGGTCAACACCCAGCCCGGCATGACGCCGCTCAGCCTCGTGCCCGAACAGGGGCGCGCCGTCGGCATGGACTATGCCGAACTCGTCGAACGCATCGTGGGGGAAGCGTTGTCATGAGCAGGACGCAGATCAAACGCGGGAAATCGCCGCCGCGCCGCCCGGCGCGCGCGCCGAAGAAGCGGCGGAAGGTCCGGCAATCGCGCCTCAACGCGATCATCAACGCGCTGCCGATCAGTCCGCAGAGTCTCCAGAAGGTCGCCAACTGGACAATCGGCCTCAGCCTCTGCGCGGTCGCCGCGATCGCCGCGCACGCGACCGGCGTGACCGCGAAAATCCACGAGGAATATGCGCAGGCGGTCGGTCGCGCGGGGTTCCAGGTGAAGAAGGTCGAGGTCGTCGGCGCCGACCGCATCGATCGGCTCAAGGTCTATGACATCGCGCTCGCGCAGAAGGACCGCTCGATGGCGGCGGTCGATCTCGAGGATGTCCGCGGCGACCTCATGAAATATGGCTGGATCAAGGATGCGCGCGTGTCGCGCCGCCTGCCCGACACGCTCGTCGTCGACATCGTCGAGCGCACCCCGGCGGCGATCTGGCAGCATAACAACCGCCTGTCGCTGATCGACGAGAAGGGCGTCGTGCTCGAACCCGTCACCGTCGCGACGATGCCCGACCTGCCGCTCGTCATCGGGCCGCGGGCGAACCAGCGCTCGCAGGACCTCGACCGGCTTTTGTCCGAAGCGAGCAGCCTCAAGGAACTGCTCGCCGGCGCGACCTGGGTCGGCAACCGGCGCTGGGATCTGCGCTTCCGCAGCGGCGAGACGCTGTCGCTGCCCGAAGGCGAGGCCGAGGCGAAGGCCGCGCTCGCCAAATTCGCGCATATGGACGGCGCCAACCGCCTGCTCGGCCGCGGCATCCTCCGCTTCGACATGCGCGATCCCGCGCGCTTCGTCCTCCGCCTGCCGCACGAGGGACAGGTCGCTCCCGCGAAGCTCGAGGATGCGCGCGCCGCGGTCGATGCCGTCGCCGTCGCGCAGTCGAACGAAGGATAGGGCGATGGCGCCGCCGCGCATCGAAAAGATCATCACCGCGCTCGATGTCGGGTCGTGGAAGGTCTGCGCGCTGATCGCGGGGCAGACCGCCGACGGCCAGCTCCACGTGCTCGGCACCGGCCAGCGCGAGAGCCGCGGCGTCCAGCGCGGCTATGTCGCCGACATGGAGCAGACCGAGCATGTCGTGCGCGAGGCGATCGAACAGGCCGAGCGCATCGCGGGTCTCAACATCGACGACGTCTGGGTCAGCTTCTCGGCGGGCGGGCTTCTGAGCGACGTCGCGCCGATCGAAAGCGAACTCGGCGGCCACCGCATCGAGCAGGAGGACATCGACGACCTGCTCGCCGCGGGCCGCGCGGGCATCGATCCCGAAGGCCGCATGATCCTGCACGCGCAGCCCGCGCTCTACACGCTCGACGGGCTGACCGGCGTCAAGAACCCGACCGGTCTCCACGCCGACCGCCTCGGCGTCGATATCCACATCATCATGGCCGACGGCGCGCCCGTGCGGAACCTCGAGGCGGCCGTGCGTCAGGCGCATCTCGACGTCAACGCCGTCGTGGCGTCACCGATCGCCGCCGGGCTCGCCTGCCTGTCGGACGAGGAGCGCGACCTCGGCGTCGCGCTCGTCGAGCTCGGCGCGGCGGTCACCACCGTCTCGCTCTACGCCGGCGGCATGCTCGTCGAAATGGCGTCGCTGCCTTTCGGCGCGAGCGACATCACCGACGATATCGCCTCGGCCTTCGGAATCCGCCGCAGCCAGGCGCAGCGGCTCCAGAGCTTCTACGGCTCGGCCTCGGCGTCCCCGCGCGACAACAACGAGATCATCGAGCTCGAACCCGGTGCCCCTTCGGGCAGCGATTCCCCGCGCATCACCCGCGCGCAACTCGTCGCGGTGATCCGCCAGCGGCTCGACGCGATGATGGGCGAGATCGGCCGGACGCTGAAGGATCTGCATTTCGTTGGCCCGATCGGGCGTCAGGTCGTGCTGGTCGGCGGTGGCGCCGATCTCAAGGGCATCGCCGACTACACGCAGGTGGCGCTCGGACGCGCGGCGCGCGTCGGGCGGCCGCGCGGCTTGCACGGTCTGCCCGATGCGCATAGTGGCCCCGCTTTCGCCACGCTCGCGGGTCTGGTTCTCTACGCCGCATCGGACCCCGTCGACCTTCGCGACCTGCCGATGATGGCACAGGATGTGTACAAGCCGGCGGGGACTTCGATCCTCCATCGCCTCATGGCGGCACTTAAAAGCAGTTTTTGATGGTGGGACCAAAAGTTGCCACTGGCGCATTCGAGGTTTGAAGCGATTTTGTTCAGGGCAAGGAAGCGAGACGCAGGCATATGAGTATATTCCAAGGCTCGCTGACGCGGCCATGGGCAAAATCGGTCAAATCCCGAAGGGACGTCGAAATGGCTTCGATCTCGTCCCCGCGCGGCCTTGCAGATGGAGCCACCATCTGCGGCGGCCACGCGAAGCCGATATCTTCGCCATTTCGACGCCTCGAACGCGTCAGTGGCAATTTTTGGTCCCGTCGCGACGAAAAGGTTAATTTTTTGGGTGATTCCCACGTCACAATAGTGCAATGCGGTAACAGAAAACCGGGCGGACGGACTACCGCCCGGTCGGGTCGCAAGGTTGGGGAAGCGGCACCTGTCCGCCGCTGCAGGGAGACTATTTGATGAGCATCAATATTGGCCCGCCGCAGGTCGACGAGCTGAAGCCGCGCATCGCGGTGATCGGCGTCGGCGGCGCGGGTGGCAATGCCATCGCAAACATGATCGCGGCGCGCGTCGAGGGCGTCGATTTCGTCGTCGCCAACACCGATGCGCAGGCGCTCAATGCCTCGCCGGCCGAACGGCGCATCCAGCTCGGGACGCAGATCACCCAGGGTCTGGGCGCGGGTTCGCGGCCCGAGGTCGGCCGTGCGGCGGCCGAGGAAAGCATCGCGCAGGTCGAAGAGGCGCTGAACGGCGCGCATATGTGCTTCGTCGCGGCGGGCATGGGCGGCGGCACCGGCACCGGCGCGGCCCCCGTCATCGCCAAGGCGGCGCGCGACCGCGGCATTCTGACCGTCGGCGTGGTGACCAAGCCCTTCACTTTCGAGGGCAACCGCCGCATGCGGTCGGCCGAAGCAGGCATCGCCGAGCTTCAGGACCATGTCGACACGCTGATCGTCATCCCGAACCAGAATCTCTTCCTCGTCGCCAACCCGAACACGACCTTCAAGGAAGCGTTCACGATGGCCGACGAAGTGCTGCAGCAGGGCGTGCGCGGCATCACCGACCTGATGGTCATGCCCGGCCTCATCAAC
>NZ_JAEMQX010000133.1 GCF_016463645.1 Sphingopyxis sp.
AGTCCTTGAACTTGTCGGTGAAATTGGCGTGATAATCGTCGATCTGCATGTCGGCATCTTCGGACGCGACCTTTTCGGAGTCGCCGCCCGACCTGCCGAGCGCGATCACCGCCTTGCGGAAAGCGTCGCGTTCGGTCGCGCAGTTCGACTTCACCTGCATCTCGTATTCGGCCTCTTCCATCTTGGCCTCGAGCGCCTTCTTCATGTCGGTGCGGAGGCATTTGGTGAAGGCGGCGCGCGTCGTGTCGACCGCCGCCGAAGGCGACTGCACCATCAAGGCCAGACTCAGTGTCGTGATCAGCATCCTGCGACTCCCCGTTAGCAGCATTTTTTCCCCGAGGAGATTAAACGATGGCGATTGAAAATGGGAGCGATTTTCTGCTCAAGATCGGCGACGGCGAGGCGCCGCCCACATACCGTACCGTCGCGGGCCTGCGCACGACCCAGATGTCGGTAAATGGCGAGGCGGTGAACGTCACGACCAAGGATTCGGGCGGCTGGCGCGAGCTGCTGTCGGGTGCCGGCGTGCGATCGGTTTCGGTGAGCGCGGCGGGCATTTTTACCGGCTCGGATACCGAGGTGCGGCTGCGCAGCCACGCGCTGTCGGGGGTGATCGACGATTACGAGCTGAGCTTTGAAAGCGGCGAGAGGATGCGCGGGCGTTTCCTGGTCACGCGGCTCGACTATGCCGGCGATTATAGCGGCGAGCGCAACTACACGCTGAATCTCGAATCGAGCGGCGCGGTGGTGACCCTGTGAGCGGCGCGAATGCGCTGCGCGGCGAAGCGGAGCTGTGCGTCGGCGAGCGCCGCTTCGTGCTGCGGCCGAGCTTTGCGGCGCTGGTGGCAGCGGAGGCCGAGCTGGGGCCGCTGTTCGCCTTGGTCGAACGCGCGGCCGACGGGCGGCTGGCGCTCACCGAGCTTGCAAGCCTGTTCTGGCATTGCGTGAAGGAGCGGCCCGAGCAGTTGTCGCGCGAGGCGATCGGCGAAGCCGTGGTTGCGCAGGGCCTGGCGGCGGTGACGCCGGCGCTGCGCACCCTGCTCGGGCAAATCCTGCAGGGGCGATGAGGTGGCGCATGATCGGCTGGAGCCCGCGGCGATCGCGCTCGCGGGCGTGATGGCGCGCGTCGCGGGCTGGCGACCCGACGAGTTCTGGATGGCGACGCCGGCCGATGTGCGGGCGACGCTGGAGGGATGGGTCGATGCCGATGGCCATGGGGGGGTCGACGGCGCGGCGCTGGCGGCGATGATGGAGAGATTTCCCGATGGATGACGAGATCGACGAAATGGTCGTCGCGGTGCGCGCCGACACGACGGCGTTCCGGCGCGATATCGCGGCGATGCGTGCCGAGCTGGGGGGGCCGTTGGTCGCCGGCGCCGAGGATGCCGCGCGCGCGATCGAGCGGGCGCTGTCGCGCGCGATCGTCAGCGGCAAGGCCGGGTTCGAGGATCTGAAGCGGCTCGCGCTGTCGGTGATGGCCGATATCACGCGCGCGGCGATCTCGAACGGCATCAACGCGGCGGCCGGCAGTGGTGGCGGAACGGGCGGTGGCGGGGGCGATCTGCTGTCGCTCGGCACCTCGATCGCGATGGCACTGTTCGGCGCGCCGGGCCGCGCGACGGGCGGACCGGTGAGCGCCGGGCGGGCCTATCGCGTCGGCGAGCGCGGGCCCGAGCTGTTCGTTCCGACGGCGAGCGGGCGGGTCGAGGCGGCCGGCGGCACCGTGCGCAACATCGCGATCACCGTAAATGTGCGGGGCGACGCGGGAAGCGAGCCGCAAAGGCTGGCGCAGACCGGGCGGCAGCTGGCGCGCGCCGTCCGGCGTGCGGTGGCGGCGGGAGAGGATTGATGGGCTGGGCACTGGTGGCCGAAGCCGAGCCGCATCACGGCAAGGGCTGGCTCAAGCGGTTCGATCCGCGTTTCTGGACGGTGGATTTCGCGCGGCCGATGATGGCGAGCGTGACGAGCGACACGCCGGGCGCGCTGCGCGTCGAAGCGGTGTTTTACAGGAAAGAGGATCTGGCGGGGCTGATCTGGGAGGCCGAGGACCGGTGGGATCATCCGCTGCTCGCTTATGAAACGAAACGCGATTTCCGCCACACGCACCTCCGGTTCCGGTGGCGGTCGAGTGGGATAAAACCACTCGACGCGCTGCACGGGCCGACGCTGACGATCGAAGGGCGCGATGCGGCGGGGAATCCGCGCGCCTGGTATGTCCGGCTGTGGAACTATGCCGAGGGAACCGCCGAGGATGCGGTCGTCAGCCTCGATTTCGACAGTCTCGACGGCGGCTTCCTGCTTCCGGGCGAGGCCGATCGGGTGTGGGCGGGCGATATCGACCGGATGTTCATTTCGCTGGTTCCGCCGGCCTATGACGGCGGGGCGGGCACGTTCGCGGCGCCGGTGCAGGGCTGGGCCGAGATGAGCGGAATCCTGTGTAGCGGATCGGGGTCGGTGCTGGCGATCGGCGATGTCATGATGCCCGAGCATGGCCTCGGGATCGCGAGCGGATATGACGACAGCTATCATATGACCCCGGCGCGACTGGTACGGCAGATCGTGCAACTGGGCTATCGCGGCGATGTCGTCCATTATGTCGGGATGAGCCACTATATGCGGCTCGAGGCATCGGGCGGCGGTTTTCACGCGGGCCTTGAGGGCGGGGTGCTCAACGCGCCGTGCGCGGCGTGGCATGCGGGGCTCGCCGCCGCGTGCCGCGAGGCGGGGCTGGGGCTGATCTGCTCGCTGTCCTATGAGCTGTTCGATGCCTATTGCCCGGAGGAGTGGAAGCAGCGCGCGAGCGACGGGTCGCCCGCGCTGACCGGGTGGGAGCCGCCATCGACGCTGCTGTCGCCCGCGAATACGGCGGCGACGGGGTATCTGCAGCTGGTCGCGAGGGCCTTCGTCGCGATCGGGACGGCGGCGGGGCTCGCGCCGAAATTCCAGGTCGGCGAGCCCTGGTGGTGGATCGCGGGCGGCGGACGGATCTGCGCCTATGATGCGGCGACGACGATGGCGCTCGGCGGCGGGAGCGTGCCGATCGCCGACGTGCGCGGTGCGCTGACGGCGCCGCAGCTCGCGATGCTCGATGCGCTGGGCGCGCTGCTTTCCGCGTCGACCGCGGCGCTGGTGGCCGCGGCGCGCGACGAGGCGGGGACGGGACTGGTCAGTCACTTGCTCGTCTATTTGCCGACGGTTCTCGACCCGGCGGCACCGGCGGTACGGCGCGCCAATGTGCCGCTCGGCTGGGCGGCGCCGGCCTTCGATGTGTTGCAGCTCGAGGATTATGACTGGGTCACCGGCGGACGCGGCGGCGAGACGGCCGGAGCGCGCGCGGCGATGGCGCTGCGTCTGGGCTACACGCTTGAGGATCAGCATTATTTTTCGGGCTTCGTGTTGCGGCCGGAGGATCGCGCCGAATGGGCGGCGATCGCCGATGCGGCACGGGACGCGCGTCGCGCGGGCGTCGCGCGGGCCTTCGTCTGGGCGCTGCCGCAGGTCGCGCGCGACGGCTTTGTGGCTTTTGACGGGGAGGATGATGTGCAGGCTTTCGATGCGGTGGATTTTCCCCTCGCGATCGGTCGCGAGGCAATGGTCGTGACCGAGTTTTCGACCCAGATCGTGAGTTCGCCGTCGGGGCACGAGCAACGCGCGAGCGAATGGGCCGAAGCGCGGATGCGCTATGATGCCGGTCCGGGAATCCGGTCCGAGGCCGATGTGCGCGCGCTGGCCGAATTTTTCCGCGCGCGGCGCGGGGCGGCGCGCGCGTTCCGGTTTCGCGACCCGTTCGATTGCAGTTCGGCGGAGTCGGGCGGTCTGCCGGGTGCGGGCGACCAGTTGCTCGGGCTGGGCGACGGGGTGCGGCGGCAATTCGCGCTGGTGAAGCGCTATGGCGCGGACGATGCGGAGCAGATGCGCAGCATAGGATTGCCCGTCGCGGGGAGCGTACGCGTGTCGGTCGACGGGCTGGAGACGGCGGCGTTCGTCGTGACCGGTGGCGAGATATTGCTCGATATCGCCCCGCCCGCGGGGGTCGCGGTGCGCGCAGGCTATTTGTTCGACGTGCCGGTGCGTTTCGCCGAGGATCGGCTCGAGGCCAGCCGCGCGACCTTTCTTGCGGGCGAGCTGGCGAGCGTGCCGCTGATCGAGGTGCGCGCGCCGTGGTGATGGAGCGGGCGCCCGACTGGATGCGTGAAGAGCTGGTGACGCTCGCATGGTGCTGGCGGCTGTCGCGGCGCGACGGCGTGGTGATCGGGCTGACGTCGCATGACCGCGACCTGATGGTCGGCGGGATCATGTACCGCGCGGCGCCGGGGATGAAGCCCTCGGCCATCGAGACGAGCGACAGCCTTGACGCCGCGACGATGGACCTGGAGGGTGCCGTCACGAGCGATGCGATTGCGGCGCGCGACCTTGATGCCGGGCGCTGGGACGGCGCCGAGCTGGAGCTTTTCGTGACCGACTGGAGTGCGCCCGAGCTGGCCCCGGTGACGGTCGCGCGCGGATCGCTGGGGGCGATCGAACGCCGCGGACGGGCCTTTGCCGCGGAGTTGCAGGGCGTGACACGGTGGCTCGACCGGCCGGCATGCCCGGCGACCTCGCCCGCGTGCCGCGCGGCGCTGGGCGACCGCGCGTGCCGTGTCGACCTGGCACCCCGCACGCATGCACGGCGGGCGATCGCGGTCGACGGGCGCGTGGTGACGCTGGACGCTCCGGTCGGCGGTATGGGTTTTGGGCGGCTGTTGTGGACGGAGGGCGCCAATTGCGGATTGGCGACGTCGGTGATCGTGGCCGACGGCGCCGCGCTCCATCTTGCCGAGGCGCCCCCCTTCGCGCTGGCCGGTCCGGTGCGCGTCCGCCTGACCGAAGGGTGTGACAAGCAGCTTGCAACCTGCCGCGACCGTTTCGCCAATGCGATCAATTTCCGGGGGGAGGCGCACCTGCCCGGCAATGATCTGCTGACGCGCTATCCCGGTGGGTGAGCCCGGTGCGCGCGCGTACGCCGCGGCGCGGACAATGGTGGGCGCACGATTCGTGACGCAGGGGCGCGACCCCGCAACAGGCCTCGATTGTGCGGGGCTGGTCGGGGCGGCTTATGCGGCTGCAGGGCGGCGGCTGGCATATCCTTTCGATTATCCGCTACGCGGCTGGCCAAGGACGCGGATCGAGGCCGCGCTCACGGCCGCCGGCTTCGTGCCGGCTACCGATGGAATTCGCGCGGGCGATGTCGCCCTGTTCGTGCAGCCGGCGCGGCAATTTCATCTCGGCCTGCTCGGCCCCGAGACCTTCATTCACGCCCATGCCGGGCTGCGCCGGGTCGTCGAAACGCCGCTCGACGCGGCGACGCGGACGGCACCCCGATGGCGACTTTCTTAAGGGAGACAGCGATGGCGACTCTTGTATTGACGGTCGTCGGCGGGATCGTCGGCGGACCGGTGGGAGCCGCGATCGGCGCCACGGTCGGACAACAGATCGACGCGGAGATTTTCAAGCCCAAGGGGCGCGAGGGACCGCGGCTGACCGATCTGAAGATTCAGGCGTCCACTTATGGGCAGCAAATACCCCGGCTGTTCGGGACGATGCGCGTTGCCGGCAGCGTGATCTGGGCGACCGACCTGATCGAACGGCGAAACCGGCGCGGCGGCGGGAAGGGGCGGCCGTCGACGACCGAATATAGCTATGCGGTATCGCTGGCGGTCGCGCTGTCGTCGCGTCCGATCCGCGCGATCCGTCGTATATGGGCCGACGGCAATCTGCTGCGCGGATCGAGCGGGATATTCCAGGAACGCTGCACCTTTCGCTGGTATGGCGGCGGCGAGGATCAGGCGGTCGACCCGCTCGTCGCGTCGGCGGCCGGCGTCGCGTCGGCGAGCGCGTTCCGGGGGCTCGCCCATGCGGTGTTCGAGGAGCTCGAACTTGGCGCATTCGGCAACCGGATTCCGTCGCTCACATTCGAGGTCGAGGCCGACGCCGGGAACGTCGATGCCGGGCTGGTCGGGAATAGCCTGCTCGGGCAAGCAGGGCTTTGCTCCGGTGAATGGCTCTTTGGCGGCTACGCGGCGTCGGGGGACCGTGTGCGCGACGCGCTGGCGCCGCTGTTCGAGGCGGACGGCGTGCGTCTCGCGAGCGGAGCGGACGGCTGGCGGCTGGCGCCGGTTTTTCCGGCCGCCGAGCCGCAGGCGCTGGCCGATTTCAGCGAGGCACGGCGGGGCGACGCGCCGGGCGACCCGATCGAGCGTCGCCGGGCCCCGCTGTCGTCGCTGCCGGGCACGATCCGGCTACGGCATTACGAACCCGAGCGCGACTATCAGCTCGGGCAGCAGGCGAGCCAGGTCGCCGGCGGTGGCGTGCGTGAAGAGCGGATCGATTTGCCTGCGGCGTTGTCGGCAACGTCGGCACGGGGGCTGGCCCAGCGGCTCGCCACTGCCGCCGCGGACGGGCGCGAGACATTGATGTGGCGGGGCGATATCGCGGCGCTGGCGCTGACGGTCGGTCAGGTCGTCGCGCTGGCGGACGGAAGCCGCTGGCGGCTGGCGGGAAGAACCGTTCGCGGGAGCGACATAATGCTCGAACTGAGGCGGCACCAGCCACTGCCCGCGATCGAGCTTCCGGCCGGGCCCGGCGTTCCCGTCAGGGCGCCCGACTGGCCCGCTGCCACGGGTACGGTCTGCCTGTTCGACCTTCCCAATCCGGGCAGTCCGGCGGCGTCGGTTCCGCGGATTGCGATCGCGGCAGCCGGCAGCAACGATGGATGGCGAGGCGCCGAATGCTGGATCGTCCCGGTGGCGGGCGCCGAGCCGATTCCCGTGGGAACCGTGCGTCCCGCCATGGCGCTGGGCCGGCTTGCGGAGCCGCTTGCGGCCGGAAGCGACTGCCTGTTCGACTTGATCGGGGCGATCTTCGTCGAACTGGCGAACCCGGCGATGGCGTTGGAATCGGTCGGCGACGCCGAACTGCTCGGCGGGGCGAACCGGGCTATGGTCGGCGGCGAATTGCTTCAGTTCGGCATTGCCGATCCGGTCGGACCTTCGGTCTGGCGCCTGTCGCGTTTGCTTCGCGGGCGCGCGGGGACCGGGATTGCGATGAGTCATGCAGCAGGCGAGCCCTTTGTCCTGCTCGACGATCCGGCGCTGCTGATCGTGCCCGAGGCGGTCGCCGGACTCGTCGAAGGCGGCGGAGCCGTACTCCAGTGGGCGGCGCGCGGCGGGACGACCCTGACCGAAGTCAACTTCCCCGCGGTCGGTCAGGCCATGCGGCCGCTGGCGCCGGTGCACGGACAAATCTTCAAAGACGATGCGGGCGACACCAGGGTCGGCTGGACAAGGCGAAGCCGGGTCGATGCGGGGTGGCGCGATCATGTCGATCTGCCGCACGGCGAAAGCCGCGAGGCATGGCATGTCGCGCTGTCACCGCCCGTCGCGGGGGTAGGGCCATGGGAGCGCACCTCGCCATCGCTGACCATCAGCGCGGGCGACCTTGCGCTGTCGCCGCCGCTTTCCCTGCCTTTGACATAAGGAAGACGCCATGACCGATATGCCGACGACGCCGCGCCTTGCGTTACCGTTACTCGCCGTTTCCCAGGCGCAAAAAGAGGTTACACATAATGAAGCGCTGACCTTGCTGGACGCGCTGCTTCACGCTGCAGTCGAAGCGGGGCCACTCGCCGCGCCGCCCGCCAGCCCCGTCACGGGGCAATGCTGGCTCGTCGATGCGGTGCCGACCGGCGCGTGGGCGGGGAATAGCCATGCGATCGCGATCTGGACAAGGCGAAGCCGGGTCGATGCGGGGTGGCGCGATCATGTCGATCTGCCGCACGGCGAAAGCCGCGAGGCATGGCATGTCGCGCTGTCACCGCCCGTCGCGGGGGTAGGGCCATGGGAGCGCACCTCGCCATCGCTGACCATCAGCGCGGGCGACCTTGCGCTGTCGCCGCCGCTTTCCCTGCCTTTGACATAAGGAAGACGCCATGACCGATATGCCGACGACGCCGCGCCTTGCGTTACCGTTACTCGCCGTTTCCCAGGCGCAAAAAGAGGTTACACATAATGAAGCGCTGACCTTGCTGGACGCGCTGCTTCACGCTGCAGTCGAAGCGGGGCCACTCGCCGCGCCGCCCGCCAGCCCCGTCACGGGGCAATGCTGGCTCGTCGATGCGGTGCCGACCGGCGCGTGGGCGGGGAATAGCCATGCGATCGCGATCTGGACTGCTGGCGGCTGGCGATTTGCCCCGCCGCGCGAGGGCGTCACGGTGGTACGGCTGACCGACAATATGCGGCTGCGCTTCGACGGCGCTGCATGGGTTCCGCCGGCGACGGTCGGTATGCCGACGGGCGGGGCGATAATCGATTCCGAGGCGCGAAGCGCGATCTCTACGCTGATCCTTAGCCTCGCGGCGCAGGGTCTTCTGATTTCAGGCTGAATTTCCATTCTTTGGCGCGCCAAGTGCGACTTTTTAGCAACATATTGACGATTTGTTAGCTTGCACGGAACCAAAGCGACGAGTAGGACGTCTGCCGAGACGTATATCTCAACTTGAAAGGGGAATTACTATGAGGAAGCTTGCCGTAGCTATGGCATTGGCCTCCACCGCCCTGGCGTCGCCTGCTCTGGCGCGCGACGACTCCTGGTACGTGGGTGTTGGTGCCGGCGCAATGCTGGTCGAGGACCTGGATCTCGATATCGGCACCTTCAACAATGCCGGTACGCTCGATCATCGTGCTGGCTACGATGTCGAAGGCACTGTCGGCTATGACTTCGGTGGTTTCCGTGCGGAAGTCGAAGTCGGCTATCGCGAAGCCGACATCAAGTCGGGCCGTTTCACGACCCCCGGCATCCCGCAGTCGGCTGCCGGCACGGGCGCTCTCGCGGCCGGTTCGTTTGACCTCGCCGGTGACACGAACGCGCTGAGCTTCATGGTCAACGGCCTGCTCGACTTCGGTGACGACGACGGTCTCCAGGGCTTTATCGGCGGTGGCGCCGGTGTCGCCCGCGTTTCGGTCGAGCCGGTCTACGCTGGCGCGTTCCTTGACGATTCGGACACGGGCTTCGCCTGGCAGGCGATCGCGGGTGTCCGCGCTCCGCTCAGCGACAGCATCGATGTCGGCCTGAAGTATCGTTTCTTCAACGCCGACAACCTCGACCTGGTCGACCAGCTCGGTCGCGACGTTTCGACGCGCTTCCGTTCGCACTCGATCCTGGGTACGCTGACGTTCAACTTCGGTGGTGCGCCGGCTCCGGTGGAACCGGCTCCGCCA